>CP063848.1:3119153-3431068 GCA_015277795.1 Massilia sp. UMI-21
GGCTGCCGGTCTACTTCGAACTCGGCATCAAGTACCCGATGCTGATGGCCTTCGGCCCCGACGGCGAGCCGACCGGGGTCGCGCGCATTGGCGAACGCACCACCACGCTGCAGCCGGCGATCGTGCCGGTGTCCCCGCACGAGGCGCGCGCCTGGATGCGCGACGCCAGCGACGAGCGGCGCGTGCAGGTTGCCCGCAGCCGCGACGGCGGCGCCAGCTGGGAAGACCTGCCGCCGCTCGACCTGAACAACGAGGACACCTCGATGGCCGTGCTGCGCCTGGCCAACGGCGAATTCCTGATGCTGCACAATCACATCCGCGCCGGCGGCTCGGCGCGCAGCCTGCTGCGCCTGTCGCTGTCGAAGGACGGCCGGACGTGGCGCACCGTGGCCGACGTGGCCAGCGGCAGCGCCGGCGACGAATTCTCCTATCCGACCATGCAGCAGGTCGGCCAGGAACTGCATGTCACCTACACCTTCCAGCGCCAGGCGATCGCGCATCACCGGTTCCGGATCAAGATTGGGGAGAACATCTAATGGGTTTGCCTGAGCTTTCGTGGCAGTTCGTGTACGCGCGCCTGGCGTGGGCGCTGGTGCTGGCGGCCCTGGTGGCGGGCGCCTGGCCGGCCGGCCGGCGCCTGCCGCGGCGCGCGCTGGCCGGCATCGCGGCCGCCAGCCTGCTCCTGATGGCCCTGCCGGGCCAGGCCTCGCCGGCCTGGCACTTGGGCCTGGCCTTCCAGTACCCGAGCGGCATGCTGGCCGCGCTGTGCGCGGTGAAGCTGCATGCGCGCTGGCGCGCCGCGCCGGCCGCAGCGTCCGGGCTGGCCGGCGCCATGCCGCTGCGGCTGGCCGCCGTGCTGGCGGCCGTCGGCTCCGTACTCTATCTCGACGCGATCGGCCTGCTGACGCTGGGCCTGTATTATGCCGGCTTCGGGCCCCGGCTCACCCCGCTGCTGGCCATGCTGCTGGCGCTGGCCTGCGCCGCCGCCATCGTGCGTGGCCGCAGCCCTGCGCAAGCCGGCGCGGCGCTCGCCGCCGTGCTGCTGTTCTCGCTCGCGCGGCTGCCGACCGGGAACCTGTGGGACGCCCTGCTCGACCCGCTGCTGTGGGGCTGGGCCCTGTTCGCGCTCGGCGCCGCCGCGGTGCGCGTCGGGCTGCGCCGCGGCAAGCCCGGGCGCCCGGCCCAGCCGCAGCCCGGCCAGCACGGCCAGCACGAGCTGCCGGCCCTGCGCGCGGCCGGCGCGGAACCGTTTTCACCTATCAAGGAGTAGTTTGTGGCAACAAAGAAGTCCTTCCTCCATCCCGCCATCGCCACCGGGATTGTCATCAACATCTTCATCCTGGTGCTGGCAATCGCCGCCAGGGGCGACAATGCGGCGCTGTGGCGCCTGCTGGTCGAGGACGGCATCGTCGAGTGGATGCAGTTCCTGTGCTTCAGCGTGATCGCCATGCTGCTCGGATTCGCCTTCTTCGAGCGCCTGAAACGCAGCGACCGCGGCCTGCTCGAACTGCTCGCCCTGGGCGGCCTGAGCCTGCTGTGCGCCCTGGCCGCGCTGGAAGAGATCAGCTGGTTCCAGCGCATCCTCAACGTGCAGTCGCCCGAGTTCTTCCTGCAGAATAACCGCCAGGCCGAGACCAACATCCACAACCTGGCGGTGGGCAACGGCAGCCTGCACAAGAACGTGCTGCTCAAGCTGATCGCCATCGCCGGCCTGACCCACAACCTGGTCCTGCCGCTGGTGGCGCGCACCAAGCCGGGCGTGCAGCGCTGGGTCGAGAAGCTGGGCCTGTACCTGCCGCCGCTCTTGGCATCGGTGATCTACCTGGTGCTGGTGGCGCTGTCGCACGCCCTGATCGAGCACCCGCGCAAGGGCGAGCTGGGCGAGATGTTCGGCGCCGTGCATTACCTGGCGACCGTGTTCGCGGCCTATTTCGCGGGCGTGAACTACCTGCGCGCACCGCTGTTCGAGAACGCGGCCGACATCCGCCGCCTGTCGGTGCTGTTCGCCGGCGGGATGGTGTTCCTGCTCCTGGTGGCGTGGCTGCTCAGTGCAGGGGCTGGCGCCGGGCTGCCGCCGGCGTAAGCCGTTCGCGGGGTGGTCCGCGCCGCTAGCGAGGCATCGCCCCCACCCGCCGCGCCTGAAGGATCTCATCGCGGAACGCAAGGTCCGAAGGCGCATCCCGACGCATGGCCGTATCATGAGCAATTCGGCTGGTCGCTTCGCCTCGATCGAGACTGTTTTGTCTACCTCGAGAATCAGGCATGCGAGACGATCGAACATTTAACGAACGTACATGCTGAGACCCTCGTGACACTCTGAGATTTTTGAACCATCGCGACCTGCTATGCTGGACCGCCGGTCAACCAAGGTCGAACAGAAGAGGCATCGCAGAGATGAAAGTCGTTTTGGTAGTTGCAATCGTGGCATTGATTGCCGTCGTCATCGGGCAGGCACTTCTAAAAAGTGTCGGCAGCGTAGAAGACTACAAGTCCCGCCAGCTAATGACGGAGAACGAATCCGAGTTTTTCGGTCGATTGATCGTCGCCTTGCCAGACCATTACATCTTCCCTCAGGTTGCTCTGCCAGCCCTGATCGAAGGTGGCGCAAAAGACAAGAAGCGCGCATATAGCGACTATCTCCGCATCGCCCAGCAGCGTGTGGACTATGTAGTGTGCGATCGCAGCTGCCAGGTTGTCGCGGTGGTTGAGCTGGACGACAAAACGCATTCGCGCAAGAAAGATGAGGTGCGTGATGCGCGCCTGCAGCAGGCTGGCATCCGGACAGTGCGCTTTCAGTCCAAAAGCAAGCCAACTGTGGAGCTCGTGCGCGCCGCCGTTCTGCCGGCATCTGCTCCCACAAGCTCCAAAGCGACTGTAGCCTGAATATCAACGAAGCCTAAGCCGTCGATATCGTCAGCTTCCTGCCGCCAGCAGTCCTTCAGGAGACCGAAGAATTGGGGCTTTTGTTGGCTTTTTTCAGGCTGCGGCATGGCCTTTCGGTATTCTTCCTTATGCTCATCTTAGAATTTCCAAACGAAAAACTGAATCGCCACGAGTTTCCTAGACACTCGCGAGCCGCTTGAAATACTGCTTTTCATACTTAACTGGCGACACGTCATTGCTGAAGCTGTGCCGGCGCTTCGGATTGTAAAACATCTCGATGTAATCGAAGACATCCTGCCTTGCCTCTTCCCGGGTGCCGTAAGTCTTGCGTCGGATTCGTTCCCTTTTTAAGAGCTGGAAGAAGCGCTCGGCGACGGCGTTATCGTGGCAGTTCCCTCGCCGGCTCATGCTTTGCTGCAGATTGTGCTGGTCCAGGAAATCGCGCCAGTCATAGTTGCTGAACGCAGCGGGGACCGGGCAGCTGTCTCACGCCAAACCTGCTGTTCGACCTGCATGATGTCGACACCGTCATCCGACGCAATCAGCCTGGCGTTAAACGAGCACTGAGCTGCCTGCCAAGGCTGAGCAATAGCGCTATCGGGGCATTGCTACCGCAGCACCGGAGAGCGGCCGCCCCGCCATTACCACCACGGGTAGCGCATGTCCAAGCCGAGCTTGCTGGCAAGCATAAAGGTCAAGAACCCGAGGCCCAGCAGCGACAGCACGAAAATTGCGGCCACCTGGCCGCTCGCGCGCAGCACCGCGCGCGTATCCATCTGCTGCTTTTTCTTCCCTTGATCGTAATGCCACTTGATGGCGAAGAACATGCCTATGCATAAGGCGAGAACCTTGAACGTACCGGCGACGATGGGAAACCAATCCATGATGTTGAACCAATGCAGATGAGAGAAGAGAAAGCGCCGGCAACACCATCCAGGGATGGCGTTGCGGCAGTTTGTGAAGCATTCTACTCAAAAGCACTTTCAATACATCGAGACAAAATGTCCCAGTTGGAATCCGTACAAGAGAAAAAGTCGCCGATCGTCATGGCGCCTTGTTCGACGTCGCTTGCCGGCCGCGTGCCGTCATCCGGCCCGCCGGACCGGATGAGCATGTCGCCTCTCCAGGACATCAGAAGCAGTAGTTCATGCGGGCGTAGATGAAACGCCCGCTACGGCCGAACGGCGCGTAGTTGGCGAAGGGCGTGTTCCCCGTGCTGTTCAGCGCCGGCGGTTGGGTTTCAGGATACTGGTCGAACAGGTTGTCCGCGCCCAGCGCCAGGCTCAGTTTCGGCGTCAGCGCGTAGCGCGCTTCCAGGTCGACCAGGGTCTTGGCCCCCATCCAGAAGTCCAGCGCCGCCGTGGTGCCGGGCTGCAGCACCTTGCCGTAGCGCGTCGCGCGCAGGGTCGCGCCCCACTGGCCCAGCTTCCAATTCATGTTGGCGCTGAGCTTGTTCTCGGGCTGGCCCTTCTCCAGCGACAGCACGTTCAGGCGGTCGAACAGCACCGGTGCCGGATTGAGCGCGGCCAACTGCGCCGTCACCGGCACCTTGGTCACCTTGGTGTCGGTGAAGTTGCCCGCCAGCGTGAAGTCGAAATTACCGGCGTTCGCCGTCTTCATCGGCCAGCTCAGCACCACGTCCACGCCCTGGGTACGGGTGTCGACGCCGTTGATGAAGAAGCGCCCGCCGCCCACGCCATTGATGCCCTGCGCGATGATGTAGTTGCGCACGTTGGTCTGGGTCAGGTTCTCGGACAGGATGATGCGGTCCTCGATGTCGATGCGGTAGGCGTCGATGGTGATGCTGAACGGGTCGAAGCGCAGCACCGCGCCGATCGAGGCGTTCACCGATTTTTCCGCTTCCAGCGGCTTGGCGCCGAGCGCCACCGCCACCCGGTCGGTCGGGCGGAAGGTGGTGATCTCGAAAGGCACGCCGTTGATGAAGTTGGTCGAGGTCGCGGTGAAGTACTGCTGCTGCGGCGACGGCGCCCGGAAGCCGTTCTGGATCGCGCCGCGCAGCGCGAAGGACTTGCTGAAGTCGTAGCGGCCGGAGAGCTTGCCGGCCAGGCTGTTGCCGAAGTCGGAGTAGTGCTCGCCGCGCACCGCCACCGAGGCCAGGAATTCCGGCGTGATGTTCGCTTCCAGGTCGACGAAGGCGCCGATCGCGCTGCGGTGCGCGTCGACCTCGTTGCTCGGACGGAAGCCCGGGAACACCTGGGCGCCCGGCGCCGCCGGGGTGCCGTTCGGCAAGATCACCGGGCCGGCGCGGTAGGAATCCGGCTCGCCCGCGAACAGCTGGTAGCCTTCGCGGCGTGCTTCCGTGCCGACCGCGATGTTCAGCGGCGAAGCCAGGCCGGCCACGTCCAGCGAGCGCACGCCGGTCAGGTTGAACACCAGCTGGTCGTAGGCGTAGCCGCCGGCGTAGAACGCGGTCTTGCTGCCCGGGCCGATCGAGCGGTTCAGGGTGTTCTCGATGTCGTAGGCCATGCGGTTGCGGCCGTAGCCGAGCGAGGCGTCCATGTCCCAGTTGCCGGCCAGCCAGGTGACCCCGCCGGTGGCCGAGAAGTCGTTCACGGTCGGCGCGATGATCGGCAGGAAGCCGTCCGGGTAGATCGACGCGATGTTGCGGTCGTCCAGCGCGCGCCGGAAGAAGCCGCCCGAACGCGCGAAGCGGTTCTGGCCACTGGCCCAGCCATACAGCTTGACGCCGCCGCCCAGGTCGTAGCCGGCGTTGGCGAACAGGGTGAGCTGTTCCATCTCGGGATCGCCGTACCAGGCGTTGAAGCGGTCGATGGTGAGTTCGCGCGGGTCGAAGCCGCCGCCCGCCACGCGCGGGTACTGCTGGCGCATGTCGTAGCCGCTGCGCTCGGTGCGGTGCTGGTCCTTGTATTCGGCGGCGATGGTCAGGTAGCCGTCCTCGCCCAGGGCCAGGCCCTTCCAGAGGCTGACGGTGGCGGTCTGGCCGTCGGTGCGCTCGCGCGCGTTCGGTGCGGTCCAGGTGGCGCCGGCCGGGGGCGCATCGTTCCACAGCTCGTATTCGGTCTTGCGGGCGCCGTAGGTGACGCTGGCTTCGCCGCCGCTGCGGTCGGTGCGCAGGCGCAGGTTGACCACGCCCGAGATCGCGTCCGAACCGTACTGGGCGGCGGCGCCGTCGCGCAGCACCTCGACGCTCTTGACGATCGCGGTCGGGATGGTGTTCATGTCGACCGCCGCTGAGCCGCGGCCGATCGAGCCGTTGACGTTGACCAGCGACGAAGCGTGGCGGCGCTTGGAGTTGACCAGCACCAGGGTCTGGTCGGGGGCCATGCCGCGCAGGGTGGCGGGACGGATGGTGTCGGTGCCGTCGGTGATGGCGGGCTTCGGGAAGTTCAGCGAGGGCAGCGCCATCGACAGCGCCTGGGTCATTTCGGTGCTGCCGCTGTTCTTGAGGGTCTCGGCCGAGATGATGTCGACCGGCGCGGCGGTGTCGAGCGCGGTGCGGTTGGCCACGCGGGTGCCGGTCACCACCACGGTGGCCGCGGCCGCAGGATCGGTGGATGGAGCCGGCGCGGCATCCTGCGCGTGGACGCCCGAAAACAGCGAGGCGATGGCCACGGCCAGTACAGTCTTTTGCGTCACATGTTTCTGCATCGTGATGTCCTCTTGTTGTTGTCAACACGCCGGAAGTCGCGGGGCGTCGTTTGATACTGCTGGGCACGCTAGAGGATGTCAATTCGCAAAGCTTGCATTTGGACATATTTACAACAGTAAGACGCACGTCAGGCTGCCGTAAGCAAACCGAGGCGCGTGCCAGGCGCGCGCCGCGCCGGCCAGCGCCTGCCTATAATCGCTGCCGCAGGACGGTCCGCCCCGCGGGCCGGCCCTGCTCCCGATGCCTTACGGGCCGGCGCCCCTTGCCGGCAAAGTTCCCTTTATCACGTTGACGGCACCACATGGACCGCACCGATGAGGACTTGTTTGCATCGGCCGGCGACGGCGCCGCACCACGCCGGCTACTTGATTTACGTCAGGCAGTTGTCCTGATCGTCGGCGTGGTGATCGGCGCCGGCATCTTCAAATCTCCCGCCATCGTAGCCGGACTCAGCGGCAGTGCCGGTTGGATGTTCGCCATCTGGGTGCGGGGCGGGCTGATTTCCCTGGTCGGCGCGCTGTGTTATTCCGAGCTGAGCACCGCTTATCCGCATCCCGGCGGCGACTACCACTTCCTGCACCGCGCCTACGGCCGCGCCACCGCCTTCCTGTTCGGCTGGGCGCGCTTCGCCGTGATCACCACCGGCTCGATCGCGCTGCTGGCCTTCGTGTTCGGCGACTACATGCAGCAGGCCCTGCCCCTGCGCATGCTGCCGTACGGATGGGGCGCCACCGCCTACGCCTGCGCGGTGATCGTCGTGCTCTCGCTGCTCAACCTGCAAGGACTGCGCACCGGCGCCGGGGCCCAGGTGTGGCTGACCCTGGCCGAGGTGGGCGGACTGCTCCTGCTCGCCGTCGCGGCGGCGTTCTTCACGGAACCCGGCGCAGCGGCGGCGGCGCCGGCGCACGCCGCCGCGCCGGTCTCCCTCGGCCTGGCCATGGTGTTCGTGCTGCTCACCTACGGCGGCTGGAACGAGGCCGCCTACATCAGCGCCGAAGTGCGCGGCGGCGCACGCGGCATGGCGCGCGTGCTGACCTGTTCGATCCTGCTCATCACCGCGCTCTACCTGACGGTCACCTGGGCCTGCCTGTACAGCCTCGGCCTGCGCGGCATGGCCAGCTCCGAGACCCTCGCGGCCGACGTCATGGGCCGGGCCTTCGGCCCCGCCGGCGAAAAGCTCATGGCGCTGCTGGTGGCGATCTCGGCCCTCACCTCGATCAATGCGACCATGATCGTCGGCGCCCGCACCGGCTATGCGATGGGACGCGACTGGCGGCCCTTGCGCCGGCTTGCCCACTGGGATGGCGCGCGCGGCATACCGGCGGTGGCGATGGCGGTCCAGTGCGCCGTCGCCCTGCTGCTGGTGGGCTTCGGGGTGGCCTTCGGCGGCGGCTTCAAGTCCATGGTCGAGTTCGCCGCGCCGGTGTTCTGGCTGTTCTTCCTGCTCAGCGGCGCGTCGCTGTTCGTGCTGCGCCGCCGCGAACCCGAGCTGCCGCGTCCGTTTCGCGTGCCGCTGTATCCCTTGCTGCCCCTGCTGTTCTGCGCCAGTTGCGCCTGGATGCTGTGGTCCAGCCTGTCCTACGTATACAGCCGTTCGCTCGGCGGGCTCAACGCCGCCTGGATCGGCGTCGCCGTGCTGGCCAGCGGATCGCTGCTGCTCTTCCTCGACCGGAACGACCGGTCACCCTCATCCCCCTGAAGGAGATCGCATGCATACCGACGAAGGTCGCCGCACCCTGCTGCTGTCCGCCGCCACCACGGCCGGGACGCTCCTGCTGCCCTACCGCGGCCTGTCTGCCCAGGAACTGGCCGCGCAGGCGCGCCTGGACGTGCCCTATGTACCCACGCCGCCGGATGTGGTCGAGCGTATGCTCCAGATGGCCAGGGTCGGCAAGGACGACCTCCTGTACGACCTCGGCTGCGGCGACGGCCGCATCGTGGTCACCGCAGCCAGGGACCGTGGCGCGCGCGGCACCGGCATCGACCTGGATCCGGTGCGCATCGCCGAAGCCCGGGAGAACGCCAGGATTGCCGGCGTGGCCGAACGCGTTAACTTCGTGGTGGGCGACCTGTTCCAGGCCGACGTGGCGGCGGCCACGGTGGTGACGCTCTACCTGCTGCCCTCGGTGAACCTGAAGCTGCGGCCGCGCCTGTGGCGGCAACTCAGGCTCGGCACCCGGGTGGTGTCGCATGCCTTCGACATGGGGCCGGCCTGGCCGCCCGAGAAAAAGGACGAGGTCGGTGGGCGAACGATCTACTTCTGGACCATCACCACGGCCAACAAGAAGGCGGTCGGGGCCTGAATCCCCGTCGGCCGGGGCGCAGCCGCTACTCCTGCGACGGCGCCCGGGATGCAGAGCAAATTTGCACGAACCGCCCTGCATGCAAATAGTATTTGCATAAATGACATTGCCGGCAAATGAATGTCGGTCGACGCCGCGCGACGGCCGCCGCCCATCGCAATTTGTCATTTCCTTATTGTTGTCCAGCATGTAAGCTATGGGGTCCAGCGCGCGCGCTGGCCACGCCCGCGGCACATTCCCGCCCGGGCGCTTCCGTCTGGCCACAAGCGGGACGTCTCGTGCGCATCCGCTGTCATTCTGCTACCGTATCGGGATGGCAGCAGCGGATCGGCCCGGCATCGGCCCCCACCAGGGCACGCGATGCCGGCACGGCAGCGACCTCTTTCACTCATTCGGCTATCTGATTGGCTACTTATTGGCTACTTATTGGCTACTCACTCGGCAAGCAATATGACCTCTTCGACAGACACTGACACCGGTCTCCCCCTCGACATGATCATTTTCGGGGGCATGGGCGACCTGGCGATGCGCAAGCTGCTCCCGGCGCTCTACATGGCCTACCTGCACGGCAACCTGCCGCCGCAGACCCGCATCATCTCGACCGGCCGCCAGGAATACGACCGCGAAGCCTACCTCGCCCACGTCGAAGCGAATTCGCGCTCCTTTATCGCGAGCAATAACTTCAACGACAAGACCTGGGACGGCTTCCTGCAGCTGCTCGAGTACGTCCGGCTCGACGTCCAGGCCGCACCAAGCTTCGACGCCCTGGCCCGCGCCGCCCATCCGGGGGCGCAGCGCGTGTTCTACCTGTCCACCGCGCCGGCCCTGTTCACCACCATCTGCGCCAAGCTGGCCGAAGCCGGCCTGGTCGACGCCCGCGCACGCGTGGTGCTCGAAAAACCGCTCGGCAACGACCTCGCATCCGCCATCGAGATCAACGAAGCGGTCGGCAAGCACTTTGCCGAATCGCAGATCTACCGCATCGACCACTACCTGGGCAAGGAAACCGTGCAGAACCTGATGGTGCTGCGCTTCGGCAACTCGATCCTGGAACCGCTGTGGCGCGCGCCGAACATCTCGAGCGTGCAAATCACCGTGGCCGAGGAAGTCGGCGTCGGCAGCCGGGCCGGCTTCTACGACAGCACCGGCGCCATGCGCGACATGGTGCAGAACCACCTGCTGCAACTGCTGTGCATCGTCGCGATGGAACCGCCCACCTCGCTGTCGCCGGACGCCGTGCGCGACGAGAAGCTGAAGGTGATCCGCTCGCTGCGCCGCTTCGGCCTGGCCGACATCGCGCGCGACACGGTGCGCGGGCAATACAGCCATGGCGTCAGCGGCAACCAGGAAGTCAAGGGCTATCTCGAGGAAAAGAACGTCCCGCCGGACAGCAAGACCGAGACCTTCGTCGCCATTCGCGCCCACATCGACACCTGGCGCTGGTCGAAGGTGCCGTTCTACCTGCGCACCGGCAAGCGCATGGCGCGCCGCTCCTCCAAGATCGTGGTCGAATTCGCCAATCCGCCCTTCCCGCTGTTCCCCGAGATGCCGGGCGGCGTCGCCAACCGCCTGGTGATCGAGCTGCAGCCGGAAGAAGCGATCAAGCTGCAGATCATGGCCAAGCAGCCCGGCAGCGGCATGCAGATGCAGCAGGTGGCGCTCAACCTCGACCTGCAGTCGGCCTTCCAGCAGCGCCGCGCCGAAGCCTACGAGCGCCTGTTGATCGACGTCGTGCGCGGCCGCCTGACCCATTTCATGCGCCGCGACGAACTCGAGGCCGCCTGGGAATGGGCCGACCCGATCATCGCCGGCTGGAGCACGCTGGGCGAGAAGCCGCATTCCTACGCGGCCGGCTCGTGGGGGCCGGCGGAAGCCTTCGCGCTGCTGGCGCGCGACGGCTTCGCCTGGGTCGAGTAAGGCCATGACATGGCGGGGTGGCGTTCAAGCGGCGGCAGATTAGCTTCGCAGGAAGCATTGCCGTGACTTGAACGCGCGGCCGGCCATGCCGGCCACCCTACCAATGCAAGCGCGTGCGCCGCATGCGCCGCAGGATCCACGCATACAAGACCGCGTTGACGACCAGCACCCCGGCCGCCAGGCCAAGCTGCAGCGCGCGCGTCATCTCGCCCGGGTAAATCAGCGGCAACAGGTAATGATCGATGAACCCGCCGCTGTAGCCGGACTCGCCGGCCAGCGCGCGCAGGCGGTTCTCGACGTGCGTCAGCGGGCAGATGGCGCCCAGCAGCTCGATGCCGGCGCCCCAGGCGGCCGCCGCCAGATGCACCGGTGCCAGGGCCGGCCGGCGCAGCACCAGCAGCGCGCCGAACACGACGAACAGGATGAAGCCGAGGTGCACCAGCAGCACGGCGTCGGCAAGGAAACGGTAGGCCATGCGTGTTCGATCTCCCTGGAAACGTTCGGCCGCCTGGGCGACCGCGCCAGTTTAATACGCCGCAAGTGCCTGCGCCATTGGCCGCCCGCACGATTGAAGCCGCACGCGCGGCAGCGTACAGTAGCAGGTCTTCGAACCCGACGAGAACGCCATGCACGCCCCGATTCTTCCTACGTTTGCCATGCCTTCCTTCGCCGCCTTCGGCGCCCAAGCCCTCAAGAACATGGACCGCAGCCGCCAGGCGCGCGGCAAGATGCTGGACCGCGCAGGTTACGGCCCGCAAGAGACGCCCTTTACCGTCCTCTACACCGAACCCGGCCTGAACCTGCGCCGTTTCGGCGCCGACGAGGTTCAAGGGCCGGCCGTGCTGCTGGTGCCTGCCCCCATCAAGCGCTCCTACATCTGGGACCTGTCGCCCGAAGTCAGCGTGGTGCGCCGCTGGATGGAACAGGGCTACCGCGTCTACCAGGCCGAATGGACGCCGCTGCCCGAGGATGAAAGCAAGGGCGAGGATTTCGCACTAGCCGACTATGGCGATCGCCTGCTGTCCGCCTGCCAGCGCGCCATCGAGGCCGACAGCGGCGCGCGCACGCTGGTCATTGCCGGTCACTCGCTGGGCGGCATCCTGGCCGCGATCTACAGCTGCCTGCATCCCGACCGGGTCGACGCCACCATCCTGCTGGAGTCGCCCCTGCACTTCGAGAAGCGCTCCTGCTGCTTCCGCCCGCTCATCGAGGCCACGCCGCACGCGCGCCAGATCGCCGATTCGTTCAGGCAGGTGCCGGGCGTATTCCTCAACATGATGAGCGCCATCGCCGAACCCCAGGCCTTCCAGTGGGAACGCATGATGGACCGCTACCTCTCGCTGGCCAGCCCGCGCCTGCTGGCCAGCCACATGCGCGTGGAACGCTGGACGCACGACGAGTTCCCGCTGCCCGGCCGGCTCTTCACCGAACTGGTCGAGCAGCTCTACCGCAAGGACCAATTCATGCAGGGCGAGCTGGACATCAACGGTCGCCGGATCGGCCCGCAAGACCTGCGCGCCCCCTTGGTGAGCGTGCTCGACCCGCGCAGCAAGCTGATCCCGGAGGCGGCCATGCGTCCTTTCCACGAGGCCGCAGGAAGCGTGCGCAAGCAACTCCTGCACTACGAAGGCGACGTCGGCGTGAACCTGCAGCACGTCGGCGTGCTGGTCGGCGCCAGCGCCCATGCGCGCATCTGGCCGGAGATCTTCCGCTGGCTGGACCACAAGGTGGACTGACGTAATGGATTGACATTGCGCGCGGCGGCGAGCCCGTCCGCGCACAGCGACACGCGGCGATTCTGGGGTACCATGCCGGGCAATCTTCCGCCCCCACCTCCGAATCAAGGAAACACGTGTTCGCTGTACTCGCTCTCGACATGGGCGCCGCCATGAAAACCCTGGTGCTGACGCTCGACCTGCTCGGCACCTTCGTCTTCGCCCTGAGCGGCGCCACTGCCGGCGCCCGGCGCCGCCTCGACATCTTCGGCGTGCTGGTGCTGTCCTTCGTTGCGGCCAATTCCGGCGGCATCGTGCGCGACCTCCTGATCGGCGCCACGCCGCCGGCGGCCATCCGCGACTGGCGCTACCTTGCCGTGTCGATCCTGGCCGGGCTGGTGATCTTCTTCTGGTACCCGATCATCAACCGCCTGCGCAACGCCGTCCTGCTGTTCGACGGCGCCGGCCTGGCGCTGTTCTGCGTGGCCGGCGCGCAGAAGGCGCTGGTGTTCGGGCTGGACCCGGTGATGGCTGCCCTGCTGGGCATGCTGACCGGGATCGGCGGCGGCATTGCACGCGACGTGCTGCTCAACGAAGTCCCTGCCGTGTTCCGCTCCGACATCTATGCGGTGGCGGCCCTGGCCGGCGCGGGCGTCGTGGTGCTGGGCGACGCCCTGCGGCTGCCCACCACGGCCACCGCCTGCACCGGCGCCGCGCTGTGCTTCGGCATGCGCCTGGCCGCGATCCGCTTCGGCTGGCACCTGCCGACCGCGCGCACGCCCGAGCATGGGGACGACGAGAAGCAGGATGACGGGCGCGGCGAGTACCGCTGAACCCGCGGCGCAGCAGACCAACTTTGGCACAGTCCCACGGGCAGGCATCAAGGAGGGCGCCTCGTCAAGTGCATTTGCAGCAGCTATAAACGAGTCCGGCGCATTGATTGCTACTTGCAGCGAGCATCGTAAAGAGCCAGGTATTCGTTGACCATCCGGTCAATACCATGATGTTGTTGGGCGAAGCGGCGACCAGCTTCGCCATGGAACTTGCCCAGGCCAGGATTCTGGACATACTCGGCAATTGCCATTGCGAGATGTTCCGGACCCGGCGAGTCCACCAACATGCCGGTGATGTTTTCCTTGACGATATCGGGAAGGCCTCCCACACGGGGCGCAATTACCGGCACTCCCGTTGCCATCGCTTCCAGCGCCGCGACCGGCATTGCTTCCGAGATTGAAGACAGGACAAACACGGAGAATGTTTTCAAAATTTCCGCGATATCATTGCGAGATCCTGGAGTCCATACTAGATGAGCAATTCCCAAGGCGGATATCTTTCGCTTCAATGGCGGCAACAGCGGCCCGTCACCAATAATGGCCAATGACAGTTCCGGCCCGTTGTCCCTGCCGCGCTCCAGCAAGAGGACAAAGGCGTCGACCAGGGCGGAATGATTTTTTACCTCGGATACACGCCCCACGGTCCCGATCACGAAACGCTTGGATTGCGAGGCACGTGCGGTTCCTGACTGAAGCGGCATCGAATCTGGCGAGAACCGATCTGTATCGACCCCGTTCGAGATGCAAGAGATTTTCGATCGAGGCAAGCGAACGATTTCGGCAAGCCAGTTTTGCAAATCATTGGACACCGCAACGCAGGAATGCATCAGCAGTGCCATCACACGGCGCAACACGTTGTACTTGAGATTGCGGCCATCTGCTTCGTTCAGGTTACGACCGTGTTCGGAATGCAAGCGAACCGGCACGCCCGCCAATAATCCCGTGGCCGTGTATTCAACAGCACTGATACAGTAGGTATGCAAGATCGTCGGACGTAGCGTTCTTAGCAGTTTCCAGAGCCTGACGTGCGCAGAAAGACCCAGACCGGCAGGTTTGTCGAGGCTATAAACGGGCGTGCCAGTACCCTCGATTTTTTCCAAAAAATCGGAATATCCGCTGATGCAGACGACAGCATGACGATATCGCTGGCGAGGGATGCGGCGGATACACTCGGCGAGCAAGGTTTCCATCCCACCGACATCGAACCGGTAAATGACATGCACAATGAGAGGCGCGTCCATGCAGGCAGCATCGGAGAAGCCTGAGCTTGCCCGCATGATTCGTGTGTGCTCAGCCATGTTGTTTTCTTCCGACATCGGCGCTGACGTAGTTGGCTGCTTACGCCTTGTATTTACCAATGGACCGTGCATCGCGCATGATTCGATCACCGGCACCACAATGGCAGTTTGGGCAGTCAACCGAAAATGCGGCCCGCGAAGCTGCAGTATGTGCCGGCGTGTACAGCATGTCGCGCAGACGCATGTCATGCAGATTTCCGAGTTTGAACGTGACGTAACACAGTTGCACCGTTCCATCTGCCCCTACCCATATCATTTCGCGGGCGGCACAAGGTACCTTCATTTTCGAACCGAGCAGCAACCAGTCCGGCATCGATCGAATCCCTTCAGGCGTATGACGGATCACCTCGGGGTACTGCTCTTTTAACACCAGCAAGTCATTGATGACTACATCGATCGCTTCCCTGTCCTCATCGCGGAACTGCAGTTCGCGATCCGGCCCCTCCGTAAAGTAGGGTAAGGAGTAGTGCACCATATCGACCTGCAATGTCGTGTGGTACTTGAGCGCAAATTCGAATGCTTCACGCAGGGATTCCCGATTGCAGGTTTGGCGCCGCAGTAACCAGTTGATCTGGATCCTGACTGTATCGCCATACTTTTGTCTGACGTCGGCAATACTTGCTTCCATTCGCCTGAAGCGTCCCGGCCTCTGCGTATACGCGTCATATGCGGCGCCGACTCCGTAAAAGCCGACTGACAGATCCCTGAGCCCCGCCGCATACAGCTCGTCGATTCGTGACGACAGGGCGATCGCATTGGTTGTCACGGCAGGCGCAAGCCCGATTTCTTTGCAGTAGGCGACGATTCTGGGCAGATCGGGATGCAGCAGCGGCTCTCCGCCGTAGAGGCGGACTTTGTAGATGCCCGCTTCCTTGGCATCGTCGAGCACGCCACGCGTGTGTTCCCAACTCAACTGCGATCCTGCCATGAAATCCCGGCCGTATTTGCAACCCTGGCAGCGTAGATTGCAATAACTTGTCAAGGCAAGCATGATCAGATGGGGACTAGGCCGAATCACCGCAGGAGCGATTCTTCCAACTGAATGATGCTGCCTCAGCATCCAGGTTTCGACCTTTGCGGTGGCATCCCGGACCGTCGGATGGCTACGAAGAGCTGCACCAACCTGATGGCGCAACGCGTTCCGGACAACGTTGACAACTTTTGCGCTTCCCATATCGACCGAATCCCTGGCTATGTTCATTTGTAACCTAGCAATAAGCATACCCATCGAAAAAACGTGATTCAATTCAACACGTTAAATTTTGCTGGAGAAAGCATGTAAAGGATTCCGACACTGCAAGAAGGTATCGGCATCCGATGGACATCAGCGCGGTGGCCAGCGTAGTGGCCCTTGGTCTCGTCAGACCTCGATGGCGTGCCTGCTCAGTCGCCTGTCATGGTTCGGCGCTAAACTTTATATGGCTGAGCGTGGCGCGTTCACTGATCGAATCCTCGGCCGGTGTAGGCAGTTCGAAATAGCTCAGTGAATAAGCCTTGGCTCGCAACACAACTCGCGCACCTGCCAGCGCTTGCTCGTCGTCGCCAATTCGATTGGTTTCTAGCGCACTGTCAGACTCGCCACAGTAGCGCCCGGAGCAGTTCACTCCAACGCACGCCGACGCGACTCCACATCGACATTCAGGATCGCCACCGCCCCAATCAGCAAGAACGCCGCCAGCATCCCCAGCGCCAGCGTGAACTGCGTCGCCATCACCGGCGCCACGATCGCGGGCGCGAACAGCCCGCCGAAGCGTGCCACGGCGCCGGCCAGGCCCATGCCGCTGGCGCGCAGGTCGGTCGGGTAGACCTCGGGGGTGAAGGCGTACAGGGCGCCCCAGGTGCCCAGCAGCGCGAAACTCATCAACAGGGTCGAGCCGACCACCAGCCAGCTGGCGTTGCCCAAGCTGTAGGCCATGCAACCGGCCGCGCTGAGCAACAGGAATCCGACCAGGGTCGGCTTGCGCCCCCAGCGCTCGACGCCGTAGGCCGACAGCGCGAATCCGGGCAACTGCACCAGCGCCAGCACGATCAGGAACTCCTGGCCGCGCATGAAGCCGAAGCCCTCGGCGCTCAATTTCACCGGCAGGTAGACGAACACGCCGTAGTAGGCCACCGAGATCAGCATCCAGGCCACCAGCAACGCGATGCTGCGCCGGCGCAGCGCGCCGGAAAACAACGCCGACAGCGTTTGCTTGGGTGCGCTGTCCGGCTGCAGGGGCGGAATCTCGGCCTGGCGTCCGTTGACGGCGGCCACGCGGGCCAGCACGGCTCTCGCCTGTTCGCCTTTGCCGCTGCGGTTCAGGTACATCGGCGACTCCGGCACGAACAGGCGCAAGACCACGCCGATCAGCGCCGGCAAGCCGGTGACGAAAAAGATCACACGCCAGGCATCGTCGCCCCAGCGCAGCGCCACCAGGGCCAGCACCGCCAGCAGGATGGTGCCGACCGCCCAGAAGGATTCGAGCAGCACCAGCCAGCGCCCGCGCCGGTCGCTGGGCAGGAACTCGGCCATCATGGTGTAGTCGACCGGCAGCGTGCCGCCGACCCCGATGCCGGTCAGGAAGCGCAGCGCCAGTAGCCAGGTCAGGTCCGGCGCGAAGCTCGAGGCCACGCCGAAGCAGGCGTCGACCAGCACCGCCGCCATCAGCACCGGGCGGCGCCCGATGCGGTCGGCCAGGCGGCCGAAGGCGAAGGCGCCGACCAGCATCCCGACAAAGAACCAGGTGCCGGTCTGCAGCGCCTGCGGCAGCGTCACGCCGAAGGTCTTCGCAATCGAGGGCGCACTGAAGCCGATCGACAGCACCTGCATGGCGTCCGCCATCCAGACCAGGCCGAAGATGGCGAACAGCCGGTACTGGAAACGGCCCACGCCCGCGGCCTGGATCGCCTGCTCTACCGTCGCAGTCGGACTCGCCATCTCTTCCCCCTCAACATTTGCCTTGATTACCAGTTTGAAGGAAAGAATTGCCTCGGACCGTGCATTGGACTACACAGGCACGCAATAACCGGCTCAGCTTGCGGCCTGGCGCCCGAGCAGGCGGCGTAGCTGGGCGGCCTGGTAGGCGCCGAAGGTATCGCCGAACAGGCAGCGGATGAGCGGGTCGTCGACCACCTCGGCCTGGGTCAGCGCCGCTTCCACCGCGGGTTCGAAGCGGGCCTCGTTGATACGCATGTACATCGAGGTGAGCGACTCGCCCAGTTCCAGCGCCGCATACAGCTTGGCGGCCGGGATCTCGGTGGCCCATGCGAGGGGGCCGGCCTCAGGGCCAGCCGGGCTGGCCCGGCCGGGCTCCAGCAGATAGCGGAAACGCTGTTTCGCCCCCGCGTGGTCATACACCGAGAGCTGCCAGACACGGGGCTGGTCGAAATACGCCGACTCCGCCTCCATCTGCGCATACTTCAGCGGCAGCTCCACGGCGCAATAGCGCATCACGCGCGCGGTCTCGGCTTCGGTAAGCGGGGCGAAGCGGCGTGCGATGTCCGCCGTCGGCGGCGGGGTCGCATGGCCCTCGTAGGCGTAATCCACATCCTGCTCGCCGACCGGGCTGGCCCAGCCCAGCGGCGGCGCCGGCTGCAGTCCGCCGGCATCCAGCCGCACCGACACCGAGGGGTTCAGGCGCACGACCTGCGCCTGCGGCAGCGCCGCCCCGACTTCCTGTGCGAAGCGGGCATACGAGATCGGGAAAAAAGCGCGGTTGTACCAGGACCACGGCTCCTGCAGGAACTGGCAGGAACTCGGCACCACGTAGCGCGGGTCGAGCGCCTGCAGTTGGGCGATCCACTCCTCCGGCAATGATGGCGGCGCCGCCGAGGCGCGGGTCGGCGCCAGCACCTCGATCTCGCGCATGGTCTGGAACGGCCACAACACCATGTCCCACGGGCCTTCGCGGACCAATCGGGCCAGCGAGTCTTCGTCGATCCATGAATCGACCACGTTCAACACCTTCATCCCGCCCGCGTTCACCTGGAACATCGAGTCGACGTCGGCATCCATGGCCTCGCGCGGGATCACCTGGAACGGCCCGACCTCGACCGGCACGTCCAGCTGCAGGCGATGCACGCTGCTGAAGCCCAGCTGGCGCACCATGTCGAACAGCTCCTCGAACATGCAGTAGATATACAGCGGGGTATCGCGCGCCAGCAGGTCCAGGCTCTCGAGCGAGCAATGGTCGTCGTGGAAGTGTGAGATGAACACCGCGGCGAAGCGTTCGCGGCGGATCGCCGCCTCGTCGAAGCGCACGCCGGGAAAGGCGTGGCAATTGCGGCTGAAGGGATTCTCGAAGATCGTATCGAATGCAATCCGGGTGCCCTCGCACGCGAACACGTAGCCGGCGTGCAGGATTCTCGATATCGTCAGGCCAGTCTGGTCCACGTGTGCTCCCTGGGTACGACAATCAACAAATAAAAAAGCCCCTGGCGAACCAGGGGCCTGGGACGTCGCCGTACTTTACACGCCGACCATCGACACCGCCTTGGTGTTCAGGTAGGACTCCAGCGCTTCCGGACCGCCTTCCGAGCCATAGCCCGAATCCTTGATGCCGCCGAAGGGCAGCTCGGCGCTCGGGGTGGCCGGCTGGTTAATCCAGAGCATGCCGACTTCGACGCGGTTCATCAGGAGCTGGGCGTTCTTGATCGAGCTGGTGAAGGCATAGCCGGCCAGGCCGTACGGCAGGCGGTTGGCCTCCGCGATCGCGTCTTCCAGGCTGTCGAAGCCGCGAATCGCCGCCACCGGACCGAAGGGCTCGTCGTTGAAGACGCTCGCTTCCAGGGGCACGTCGGCCAGGATGGTCGGAGCGAAGAAGTTGCCGGCGTCGCCAACGCGCGCGCCGCCGGTGGCGACCGTCGCGCCCTTGGCGCGCGCATCGTCGATCACCTGCGACATCGCCGTCAGGCGGCGCGCATTGGCCAGCGGGCCGAGGGTGGTCCCCTCCGCCAGGCCGTCGCCGAGCTTCAGGCTTTCGGCATGCTTGACCAGGGCGCGGGTGAACTCGTCCTTGATCGCATTGTGGACCAGGAAGCGGGTCGGCGAAATGCACACCTGGCCCGCATTACGGAACTTGGCGCCGCCGGCGGCCTTGACCGCCAGGTTGACGTCGGCGTCGGCCGCGATGATCACCGGCGCATGGCCGCCCAGCTCCATGGTGGCGCGCTTCATGTGGGCGCCGGCCAGCGCGGCCAGCTGCTTGCCGACCGGGGTCGAGCCGGTGAAGGTGACCTTGCGGATCACCGGATGCGGGATCAGGTAGCTGGAGATCTCGGCCGGGTCGCCGAACACCAGGCCCACCACGCCCGGCGGCACGCCGGCATCGACGAAGCACTGGAACAGTGCCGCGGGGGACGCCGGGGTTTCTTCCGGCGCCTTGCACAGGAAGGAGCAGCCGGTCGCCAGCGCCGCGGCCAGCTTGCGCACGATCTGGTTGATCGGGAAGTTCCAGGGCGTGAAGGCGGCGACCGGGCCGACCGGCTCCTTCAGCACCAGCTGCTGGGCCGCCGGGTTGCGCGCCGGGACGATGCGGCCGTACACGCGCATGCCTTCGGCGGCGAACCAGTCGATGATCTCGGCGCCGGCCATGGCTTCCATCTTCGCTTCGGCCAGCGGCTTGCCCTGCTCCTGGGTCAGCAGGCGGGCGATGTCGCCGGCGCGCTCGCGCAGCAGGTTGGCGGCGCGGCGCATGGTGGCGGCACGCTCGGCGGCCGGCACGAAGCGCCAGGCCTCGAAGCCCTGCTGCGCGGCCGCCAGGGCGCGGTCCAGGTCGGCGATGCCGGCATGGGCCACGCTGCCGATCGCCTGGCCGGTAGCCGGGTTCAGCACCGGGATCGTCTTGCCGCCGGTCGCGTCTTGCCATTCGTTGGCGATGAGGAGTCGGGTATCGGGATAGCTGGAAGTCGTCATGGGGCGTCGGTTCCTGTGTTGAATGAATCGTAAAACATGATGATAACCGGTGTGCGCCCGGTCTGCAGGCTGGCGCCGACTGGCGAGTTTTGCGCGGGGCCCGCGAGACGGGTCCGCTCCCCGGAAAGCCCAAGGAGCGGTGCGCGACCGCCATGCCATTGCCTGTGGATGATTCCGCCTGGGCGCGCGCAGGCAAGCGATGCTGCTTCAGCCTTTTGGCGGCTTCAGCTTGCTGATCGCCGCCAACGCGATCAGCACGACGGCCGCGAAGTGGTTGCCGTTGAGTACGGTTACGAACTGGATGAGCGGGTCGAGCGTCTCCATTCCTTATTCCTCCAAGTGGGCCCGCCGACGTGCCGCCACGCACAGGGAATCATTCGGCCTTATGTTCCGCGGGTACATCTTCGACATATCAGTCCGCTTGGGAGTTGCCGCCAGTCTGAAACGAACTGAGCTGTATCAACGTACTTTCGTATAGGCACCAGAAGCCTAGCGTTAGACGAACGGAAACAAGCCCGGAAAGCGCTGCCGAGGAAGTGCAAGTCTGTGCGAAGACAGGGAAGGCACCTCATCGATTCCCTACAATCGCTTGGGTCGGTAATGTCGAGCGAACGAATGTCGGAATGCCAATGGAAAGCGTCGTCGTCTACACGGGGAAGGATTTGCGCCGCATGCGCGAGGAAGGTGGCTGCGGCCATTGGACGGCCAGCGCGATCCGGGTGGAGGCGGCCGAGTACCTCGTCTGCGTGCGAAATCGACGCGAACAGTGGGCCGCGATGGATTACGAGCACGGCCTGGCTTTTCTCATTGCAAAAATTTCCGGCACGAAGGCATCGCCCCATGCGGCCCGGATCACGATTGAATTCAGCAGCTATGCCATACTCGACGTTCCAGGCGCCTGGCAGTTGCTGGCGAAGGGTCAGCGCTTTCCGGTGGCCTACCTGGAAACCGACGAACTGTTTCGCAGGCTCCGCCTGAAAGAAGACGACCTGGACTGGCAGCCGCTGGTCGGCGAGCCGCCCCGCATACGGGTCGCAGAGGGCGGTACGCCCATGCTCCCGGCCCCCGACCACGCCGAGCTCACCACCGGTGGCTTTACCAAAGCGATCGTCGATGCCAAGCGCAAGCTGGCCGAATCCCTTGGCATAGCTTCCGAGAAAATAGAGATAACCATCCGCTTGTAACGCCAGGAACGTCCGGTGTGTCGCCCGCGGGCCGGGCGGCGCGCTTCACCGGCAGCCGGTCAAGGCGCGCCATCGCCCAGGCAGATGCCAAGATCGCGCGCCGTGCGCAGCGTGTCCCCGTCCAGCGGCACCAGCCTGCTGTGCCCCGCCACCTCGCCCAGCGGGACGGTGCCGACGCCCCCCTCGCCCAGCGCCACCATGACACCGGCCTGCCCGGCCGCGAGCGCGCGCACGGCGGCGGCCCCGAAGCGCGCGGACACCACGCGATCGAAGGCGGATGGCGCGCCGCCGCGCAGCAGGTGGCCCAGCACCACGCTGCGGCAATCCTTGCCGGTGCGCTCGGCCAGCCGGCCCTCGACCCAGGCGCCGATGCCGCCCAGCCGTTCGGCGTGCCCGGCGCCGGCGCCGGCCCGCAGCGCGCGGCCCTCGCCGCGCGGCTGTGCGCCCTCGGCCACCACCACGATCGTGTGGCCGCGCCCGAGCGCATCGCGGCGGGCAATCGCGGCAGCCACCGCATCGATGTCGAAGGGGATCTCGGGCAGCAGGATCACATGGGCGCCGCCGGCCATGCCCGCGTGCAGGGCGATCCAGCCGGCGTAGCGCCCCATCACCTCCACCACCATCACCCGGTGCTGGCTGTCCGCCGTGGTGTGCAGGCGGTCGATGCATTCGGTGGCAAAGCCCACCGCGGTGTCGAAGCCGAAGGTCTGGATGGTGCGGTCGAGGTCATTGTCGATGGTCTTGGGCACGCCGACCACGGGCAGTCCCTTGCGATGCAGGCAGTCGGCGATCTCCATCGAGCTGTCGCCGCCCACCATCACCAGGGCGTCGAATCCGTGATGGCGGCACAGGCCGACCAGCTCGTCGCTGCGGTCTTCCTCGCCGGGGGCGCCGTCGCGGCGCACCGGATAGCGCAAGGGATTGCCGCGGTTGGTGCTGCCGAGGATGGTGCCGCCGAGATGCCCGATGCCGTGCACCGCCTCGGGCAGCAGGCGCAACACCGGTTCGCCCAGGCAGCTGTGCGGCGCCAACAGGCCGTTGAAGCCGTCGCGGATGCCCCAGCACTCCCAGCCGTGCCCACTGGACGCGAGCACGACCGCACGGATCACGGCGTTCAGGCCGGGGGCGTCGCCGCCGCCGGTGGTGACGGCAATGCGCTGGATGGAAGCTTGCATGGGAACTCCTGTCGCGGCATGGTCTGCGCCCCACTATAGCATTGCGCCGGCCGTCCCTAGCGCCGCCCCTGCGCATGCTCGAGCATCCAGCGCTCCATCGTCTCGCGATGCGCCTGCGAAGTCAGGTGCACCTGCTGCGGCTCGACGACGAAGGTGCGGGCCGTGGGCATCACGTTGTACACCGCGAAGGTCGAGGTCGGCGGCGTTACCATGTCGTTGTAGCCTGCGTAGTACAGCACCGGGGCATGCAGGCGCCTGGCGAAGTTCACCGTGTCGTAGTAGGCCGAGGTGGCGGCCTTCGGCGCGATCGGCAGGTCTTGCCGCTGTCCCGCCGCGTCCTTGCGGAACAGTCCGGGCCAGCCGCCCGCGCGCTCGTGCAGGTAGCCGGTGACGTCGCTGTAGGCCGGATACGAGGCCAGGGTCAGCGATACCCGCGGGTCCAGCGCGCTGGCCATGATCGCCAGCTGCCCGCCCTGGCTGCCGCCCTGGACGATCAGGTGGCGGCCGTTCCATTTCGGGTGGCTGGCCAGGTAGTCGAGCGCGCGCAGCGTGCCCAGGTAGACCCGGCGGTAGTAGTAGCTGCGCGGGTTGTCCAGGTTGTAGCGGTTGTAGGCATCGAGCGCCCCGTAGTTGAGCTGCTCGTAGAGCTCGTCCGGCAAGTCGACCGGGATGCCGTGGATCCCGATCTGCAAGGTGATGAAGCCGTTCGCGGCCAGGCTGGGCGTACCCTTGTAGCCGCGCACGCCCGCGCCCGGCACGTGCAGCACCGCCGCGAACGGGCCGGGACCGCGCGGCACCGACAGCACGCCGTAGATGTTGGTGGCGCGCTTGCCGGGGCCGACGTTCTGGAAGCTCAAATACGACACCTCGACCTCGGGCGTGGAGAGCGCGGGCGCCGGCGCCAGGCGGTAGGCCGGCTCGACCGCGGCCAGGTCTTGCTTCTGCGCCGCCCAGAAGGCGTCGAAATCCGCCGGCTCGGCCTGGACCGGGCGCAGCGCGAGCGGGCTGAAGGCCGCGGTGGCCACGCCCTCGTAGCGCTTGCCGTCCAGGCTGGCCGTGACGATGCAGCGGACGAAGCCGGGCCGCTCCTGCACCGGAATCGGCAGGCGCAAGCCCTCCTGCGGGACCAAGGCGCTGCGCTCGGCGCCTTCCAGCATGTCCGGCCCCAGCCGGTAGCTGATGCGTATGCCTTCGGCCGGATACGGCTGCCTGTCGATCTTGATGACGAAGGCGGCCGGCTCGCCCACCCGGTAGGTCCAGTCGGGGCGCGTGAGCTGCACTTTCAGCGGCGCGTCGCCGAGGACGGCCTGCGCCACCTGCAGCACCGCCGGGGCGGCGGCCCGTGCCGCGCCGGGCCACGCCAGCTGGGCCGTGGCCAGCACCGCTGCCGCAACCGAGATCGCCCCCGCGGCGGCGGATGTGCGCAGCAGGACCATCATGCGCGCTGCGAGCGCGCGCGGCGCAGCGAGAACAGGCCGGCCATCCCGGCCAGCAGCAGCACTGTGCTTCCCGGCTCCGGCACCGCATTGGCCTGTCCCAGGGTGAAGGAAAGCAGGGGCGAATCGTCGATATACTGCGACGCGCTGCTCCAGTCGTACAGGCCGTTGAGCCCCGCGGCGTCCACCGTCAGCGTCGCGCCCAGGTCCAGCAGCGTGAGGTAGAAGCCGGCATCATGGCCACCCATGTCCGCCGGATTCGTATTGCTGAGGAAGTTCCAGGCTGCGATCTCGTCGTAGTCGAGGTAGGCGTTCTTGTCGATGCTGGTCGTCTGGACCAGGTCGACCAGCGTGCCCTTGACCGCCGTGATGCGCGCCGCGGCACTGCTGTCGTAGTAGAACTGTCCCTTGAATGTCCCGTCGCGCCACGTGGCCTGGTAATCATACCAGCCGATCGGCGCCGCCCATACGGATTGCGACAACACGGCCAGCGCCAGTGCGAACAGCATGTGAAGCTTTTTCATGTGCGAACCTTTCATGTCTTGGAGAGGAAATGGCGTCTGGCTCAGGGGACGATCAGTTCGTCGATATTGCCCAGGCCCTGGCCGGTCGATTCGAAGCGCAGCGTATTGGCCTGCCCCGGCGCCAAGTTGACCGTGGCGGCCATCGTGGTCCAGGCGGTCCAGCTGCCGGTGATCCTGAAGCTGATCGCCTGGGGCTGGCCGTTCACGCGCAGGACGCCGGTGCGCGGCGTCGGGTTGCCGTTGGCGTAGCGGATCGTGATGGTCTTGACCCCGCCCGCCCCGCCGTTGATGCGCTGGAATTCGGCAGCGCCGCCCTTCAGGGGGAAGTTCAGGAAGCCCAGGTGGCGGTAGCCGGCGCGGTCGGCCTTGACGGCCGTATTGCCGCTCACGATCGCGGTCTCGGCCTGCACGGTGCCGCTGCCGTCGTAGGGCACATGCACCGGCTCCTGCGGGAAGGCGCTGGCGCCGTGTCCGAGGTAGAAACTGGTGTGCGGCGGCTGGTTGTAGCCGGCGTTCTGCGCCGCCACCTGGCTGCGGTACTGCGGGTTGTGCATCAGGGTGTTGATGCGGGTGCCGGTCGGGATGGTGGTGCTGAACACCATCAGCTCGGTGTTGCCGGTGTTGCGGAAGACAATCTCCTCGCGCCAGTCGCCGAACAGGTCGGCGCTGAGCACCGGGGTCGCCTTGGTGCCGTTATTGGTGGTCGCGCCGTAGGCCCCGGCGTCGAGCAGGGTCGCGAACGTGCGGGTCGCAGGAATCCACTTCTGGACGGCGCGGCTGCCCATCGGCTCGCGCAGCAGGTCGCCGTCCCACCAGACCCCGAAGTTCATCGAACCCGGCGCGCTCGCGTTGATGAGGGCGCCGTCAATGCCGCGCAGGCCGCCGCGCGAGGCCCAGCACTCGGCGCCGGGGTAAGCGGGATCGACATCGAAGCAGACGCCGCGCCCGACGTCGGCATTGGAACCGCTGGCGCCCCAGATCAGCGCACCGGTGGCGGCGTCGTGCAGGCCCGAGCCGCTGGCGCCGTAGGCCGACGGGCTCTCGTGCACCATGTAGACCTGCTGGCCCGGACGGCCTGGATCGAACTTGCCGAAGTGGAGCGCATCGCCATGCCCCAGCCCGGTGGTGTAGAGCAGCTGGCCGTAGCTGTCGATGGTGGCGGCGCCAAACACGATGTCGTCGCGGCCGTCGTCGTTGGCGTCGCCGGTGGCGAACCAGTGCGCGCCCTGCCCGCGTGCGGCGGCGCCGGCGACGTCGCTGTCGAACACCCAGCGGCTGGTCAGGGCGCCGTCGCGCCAGTCCCAGGCCGCGATCACCGCGCGGGTATAGTAGCCGCGCGAGAAGATCGCGCTCGGACGGTTGCCGTCCAGGTTGGCCACACCGCCCAGGAAGCGGTCGACCCGGTTGCCGTAATTGTCGCCCCAGGACGACACGACCCCGCGCGCGGGCAGGTAGTCGACGGTCTTCATGGCCGCGCCGGTCAAGCCGTTGAACACGGTCAGGTATTCCGGGCCGCTCAGGATGTAGCCGTTGGCGTTGCGGTGGTCGGCGCTGCTCGAACCGATCACCGTGCCCTGCCCGTCCACCGTGCCGTCGGCGGTCTTGGCCATCAGCTCGGCCTGGCCGTCGCCGTCGAAGTCGTAGGCGACGAAGGTGGTGTAATGGGCCCCGGCGCGGATGTTCCTGCCCAGGTCGATGCGCCACATCCGGGTGCCATCGAGCTTGTAGGCATCCAGGTAGGTGTTGCCGGTGTAGCCCGACTGCGAGTTGTCCTTGGCATTGGTGGGCTGCCACTTGACGATGATCTCGTAGCTGCCGTCGCCGTCCAGGTCGGCCGGCGCACCATCGTTGATCTCGTAGGTGTAGGCCTCGCCGGTGGGGGTCACGCCGGCGGCCGGCGCCTGCACCGGGATCGCCAGGTAAGGCTTGGCCCAGGTCGCGCCGGCGCTGCTGCCCGGCTGCTCGACCCCGGCCACGACCTCGCGCACGGTATAGCTGTCCGCCGCCGTCCCGGACGGGTCGGTGAAGTTCAGCGCATTCAGCGGCGCCGCATTGAGCTTCGTGCCGCCGCGATAGACGTTGAAGCCGATGCCGGCCGGGTCCTGCGCCAACTGGCGCCAGCTGACGAACACACCGGAACCGGCGCCGATCGCGACCGCGCCGCGATTCAGGTTTTCGATCTGCTTGCCCGGCAGGGTGATGACGGCGCTGGCACTGCCGGCCGCGGCCAGTAGTGCAAGCAAGAGGGTCGCGGCGCGCGCTGTTGGGTGGCTCATCTTGTCTCCGTTGGCTACTTGTAGGTGTGATGCGTGCAGGTGTGATGAGAAATCATAGGCGAGGCGCAGCAGCCTGGAACGGGGCCGGCGAAACAACTCATGCGGATGAGCGGTTCAGCCGCCTTGCATGCCGGCTTTGCATGCCGGACCAGCCTACTGGCGCCCCGTCAGTGCCCCGCTCGGCAGGCTGGATTGGGCCTGCACGCTGATGCGCTGCCGCCCGGCGCGCACCAGCACACTGGCAACGCCGGCTTCGGTGGCGGCCACGCTGCTGCCGACGATCTCGGTGCCTGGGCCGGCCGAAAACACCACCTCCCTGCCGTTCGCCGGCACGACGGTCCCCCTGGCATCGAGCAGGCGGGCGCGCACGAAGACCAGGTCGCCGTCCGTGACGGGCACGCCCAGTTCGTCCACCGACAGCGCCAGGCGCACCGGCTCGCCCGGGGTGCGCACCCGGTGCTCGGCCACCACCCGGCCTTGGCTGTAGGCCAGCGCCACCAGTTCGCCCGGCGCGAAGCCGCCGGTGTCGAACTCCAGCGGCGGATGGGCCAGCCGCGGATGGCTGGCCGACGGCAGCGCTTTGCGGCGCGCGACCAGCCTGCCGTTCAGGATAAGCGCCACTTCCTCGGCATTGGTAAAGACGCGCACGCGCGGCGAGGAATCGGCCTGCCAGTAGCTGGCGATGAAGACCATCGGCCCGCCTCCCCAGCGCGCCGAAGCCTGGTCGGCGTCGCGCTGCGAACGGAAGAACTCGGCGGCGAACTTGGGCAGGCGCTCGATGCTCATCGCGCCGGATTCCTCGAGATCGGGGGCGTAGCCGCGCGCGTAGTCGAACATGACCCAGTAGCCGTCCGCGAAGGCCCTGGTCGCCAGGTTGTCGTCGTGCGCTTCGGCCACGTTCCGGGCCTGCTGCAGCAGGCGCGCCTCGCCCTGCGCCAGCGACTGCCGGCTGGAGCGCTCGGCCGGCTTGAGATCGGCCCACGCGCCCTGGTTGAAGCCTGCGTTCATCGCGTAGTATTCCCAGTCGCCGTATTCCGACACGACCAGCGGCTTGTCCGGCAGGGCGTGTTTGCTGCCGATGCGGTGCTGGCGCGCCTGCAGGTAGATGTCGTAGGTCTGCGGCATCCAGCCGGCCGAGAAGGCCTGGTCGCCCGGGTATTCGGCATGCACGGTGTCGTGCAGCGCCTGCACCAGCGCGGCCGGCATCTGGCTCTCGTTCAGCGAGCACTCCCAGGCCAGCACGCTCGGATGGTTGCGGTCGCGCCGGATCAGGTCGGCGCAGGTACGCAGCGCCTGCCGGCTGAAGGCCGGGTCCGGGTTGTAGAACTGCCAGCCGGGGATGGCGGGCAGCACCATCAGTCCCAGCTCGTCGGCCGCATCCATGAAGGCCGGCGACTGCGGGTAGTGCGACAGGCGCACGTAATCGAAACCGTATTGCTTGATCAGGCGCGCATCGCGCCGGTCGGCTCCTTGCGGGAGCGCGTAGCCGACATGGGGGTACTCCTGGTGGCGGTTGACGCCGCGCAGGCGCAGCGGTTCGCCGTTGAGCAGCAGGCGCCCGCCCTCGAAGGCCAGGCGGCGCACGCCGATCCGGGTCGACACCAGGTCGTCAACCCCGTCCGCCAGCACCCTGGAATCGAGCCGGTACAGATGCGGCGCCTTCGGCGACCACAGCTTCGGCTGCAGAAGTTTGATCGGCATGCCGACGTGGCGGCGCTCGCCGGCCGCCAGGCGCAGTTGCCGCTCGGCCTGGGCGACAATCCTGCCCTGCCGGGCCAGGGTGTGACGCAGGGTCACCAGTTGCGCCCCTGCCGAGGTATTGCTGAGCTCCGCCCGAACCTGCACCACCGCTTCCTGCCGGTCGGCGCGGGGATAGCTGACGAAGATGCCGCCACCGCCGGGTGTACCCGACAGGATTTCGTCGGTGATGTGCACCGCCGGTTTGACCAGCAGCTTGACCCCGCGGTAGATGCCGCCATGCTGGATATAGTCGAGCTGCTTCAGCGGCTTCGGCCCGGTGATCGGGTTGTCTTCGTTGTTGGCGCGGACCACCAGTTCGTTCGGCCCGTCCGTTTTCAGGCTGTCGGTGACGTCGAAGGCAAACGGCAGGTAGCCGCCCAGGTGCTGTCCCAGGTGCCGCCCGTTCAGCCAGACGTCGGCCACGTTCATCACCCCCTCGAAGCGCAGGATGGCGCGCTCGCCCGGGCGCAGCTTCAGCACCAGCATTTTCTTGTAGAACGCGCTGCCCTGCCAGGGCGCGGCCGGCACGCGCGGCTCGATGTGCGCCGCATGCGGCAGGTCGACCCGGGTCCAGGCGTCGAGCGGCACCTGCTGCGCGCCGGCCAGCCGGCCGCTGTCGTCGCGATGGAACAGCCAGGACCGGTTCAGGTCGATGCTGCCCGCCTGCGCCAGCGCCGGCGCCGCCAGGCAGCAGAGCAAGCAGAGCATGGGGCAGGCCGCAGCCTTGGGTAGCAGCCTGGCGAGGGCGAATGCAAAAGAAGACATGTGATGTTCAATGGACAAGGTAGGCGGCTGCCAGTCTAGGTAAAGCCGGCCGGCCGCCGCAAGCGATATCGCCGCGCCGCCCCAAACACTCACGGCCGTGATTCCTTGTGCGCCGGGGCAAGCAAGATAAGCAATCAGAAACATGACCAGTTTGCCAAGCATGCGTTCACGAAAAGCGAAACCCTTTACTATTCGCCACTTCATCGGCACTGCCGATATCCTGTGATTCTTGAATGAGCGAGGCCCCCGATGTTCAATCCCACCGACCATCCTCACCGCCGCTATAACCCGCTGATGGGCGACTGGGTGCTGGTGTCGCCGCATCGCGCCAAGCGCCCCTGGCAGGGGCAGCAGGAAGCGGTCGACCGCGCACCGAAGCCGGCGCACGACCCCGACTGCTACCTGTGCCCCGGCAATACGCGCGTCAACGGCGAACAGAATCCGCCCTACACCGGCACCTATGTGTTCACCAACGATTTCGCGGCCCTGATGGCCGATACGCCGGAGGCGGTGCCGGGCGCCGATCCGCTATTCCAGAGCATGAGCGCGCGCGGCACCAGCCGTGTCATCTGCTTCTCGCCGGACCACAGCAAGTCGCTGCCGCTGCTGGGCGTCGAGGCGATTACGGGCGTGGTCGACACCTGGTGCGCGCAGTCGGCCGAACTCGGCGCCAGCCACCGCTGGGTGCAGGTGTTCGAGAACAAGGGCGCCACGATGGGCTGCTCGAACCCGCACCCGCACGGCCAGATCTGGGCGACCAGCTTCCTGCCCGACCTGCCGGCGCAAGAGGACCGCCAGCAGCGCGCCTATTTTGCCGAGCAGGGCAAGCCGCTCCTGCTCGACTATGTCGAACGCGAGGCCGCGGCCGGCGAACGGGTGGTGGTGGAAACCGAACATTGGCTGGTGGTGGTGCCGTACTGGGCCGCGTGGCCGTTCGAGACCCTGGTGCTGCCGCGCTTCGCCGTCCAGCGCCTGGAAGACCTGACCCCGGAGCAGCGCAGCGACCTGGCCCTGGCCTTGCAGCGCCTGACGATCCGCTACGACAACCTGTTCCAGTGCTCTTTCCCCTACTCGATGGGCTGGCACGGCGCCCCCTACTCGGACGACGACGCCACCCCGTGGCAGCTGCACGCCCACTTCTATCCGCCGCTGCTGCGCTCGGCCTCGGTGCGCAAGTTCATGGTCGGGTTCGAGATGCTGGCCGAGACCCAGCGCGACCTGACGGCGGAACAGGCGGCCGCCCAGCTGCGCGCGCAGTCCGAGGTCCACTATCTTCACAACCAGGCAACAGACAGCCCCACCATCTGAGAGCACGATGAACGACACCCCCATGGCCCGCGCGGCCACCGTATTCCAGGCCGCCTTCGGCCAGGCCCCGACGATCCGGGTGCAGGCCCCGGGCCGGGTCAACCTGATCGGCGAGCACACCGACTACAACGACGGCCTGGTGCTGCCCTGCGCGATCGACTACCGCACGGTGATCGTGGCGCGTCCGCGCACCGACCGCCGGGTGCGGGTGGCGGCGGCCGACTACGACGGCGCCATCGACACTTACGCGCTGGACGCGCCGATCGGCCGCCTGGACGCGCCGATGTGGGCCAACTACGTGCGCGGCGTGGTGCGCGAGCTGGTGCAGCGCGGCCTGCCGGTGCAGGGCATGGACCTGGCGATCTCGGGCGACGTGCCGCAGGGCGCCGGCCTGTCGTCCTCGGCCTCGCTGTCGGTGGCGGTGTGCCGCCTGTTCGCGACCCTGCCCGGCTTCGAAGCGCTGGGACCGCTGGACATGGCCCTGGTCGCCCAGCGCGCCGAGAACGACTTCGTCGGCTGCAAATGCGGCAACATGGACCAGATCAGTTCCGCCTGCGGCGTCCAGGATCACGTGTTGATGATCGATTGCCGTTCGCTGGCGGTGGAACCGGTGCCGATGCCCCCGGGGGCCGCCATCATGATCTTCAATTCGCACGTCGCGCGCGGCCTGGTCGACAGCGAATACAACACGCGCCGCGCCCAATGCGAGGAGGCGGCGCGCCACTTCGGCCTGCCGGCCCTGCGCGACCTCGACCTGGAAACCCTGGAAGCGCGCGCCGCCGAGCTCGACCCGGTGGTGCTGCGCCGCGCCCGCCACGTGGTCACCGAGAACGCCCGCGTGGCCGCCGCCGCCGGCGCGCTGGCGGCCGGCGACCTGGTGCGCATGGGCGAGCTGATGGCGGCATCGCACGCCTCGATGCGCGACGACTTCGCCATCACCGTCCCGGCCATCGACGAATTGGTGGACATCGTCAAGGGGGCAATCGGCAACGCCGGCGGCGTGCGCATGACCGGCGGCGGCTTCGGCGGCTGCGTGGTGGCGCTGGTGCCGGACGCCCTGGTCGATGCTGCGCGCCTGGCCGTGCAGCAGGCCTACACCGCGCCGAACGGCCAGGGCGCGACCGTCTACGTGTGCCGCGCCGCCGCCGGCGCCGGCGTCGTCGACGCCTGAGTCGGCCGGCATAGCGAAGCGCACGAGCGTTGCGCCGGCGCCGCAGCGACACAATTGGATACAAATGCGCCGGCATTGCGCTTGCACCCGCTCCGGAATGGCAGGATGATGATCCTGCCGGTTCGCCCTACAGGTGTCCGGCGAAACGGAGCACGCCATGCACAGTTTCCTGTTCGCGACCGGTATCGAAGGCAGCTATCCCACGGTTGCCGGCCCCGATGGCGACGAACGCCGCGTCGATGAGATGGAAAAGACCGGCCACTACCTGCACTGGAAGGAAGACCTGGCCCTGGTCAAGGCGCTCGGGATCGACGCCCTGCGCTACGGACCGCCCTACTACAAGGTGCACACGGGGCCGGGCAGCTACGACTGGGATTTTACGGACGAGGTCTTCGCCGAGATCCGGCGCCTGGGCATCAAGCCGATCGTCGACCTGTGCCACTTCGGCCTGCCCGATTGGCTGGGCAACTTCCAGAATCCCGATTTCATCCCGTATTTCACCGAGTATGCCGACGCTTTTGCCCGGCGCTATCCCTGGGTCGACCTGTACACGCCGATCAACGAGATCTACATCACCGCCAAGTTCTCGGCCCACGAGGGATTGTGGAACGAGCGGCTAAGCTCGGAGCGCGCCTTCGTCACCGCGATCCGCAACCTGGCGCGGGCCAACATCCTGGCCACCGAGGCGATCATGATGGTGCGGCCGGACGCCAAGTTCATCCAGAGCGAATCGTCCGAATACTTCCACCCCTGCGGGCCGGACGCCATGGAGGTGGCGCGCCACATGAACGAGCTGCGCTTCCTGGCGCTCGACCTCACCTACGGGCACGACGTGAGCGGGCGCATGTACGAATACCTGTTCGACCACGGCATGACGCGCAAGGACTACCATTTCTTCCTCAACCGCAGCGTCAAGCCGGTGTGCATCATGGGCAACGACTACTACGCCACCAACGAGCACCTGATCCATCCGGACGGCTCCACCTCGGCCTGCGAGCTGTTCGGCTACTACGTGATCACCCAGCAGTACTACCACCGCTACCGGATTCCGGTGATGCACACCGAAACCAATAACCGCGACACCGGCACCGGCGAGAAGGACGGCCGCGCCTGGCTCGAGAAGCAGTGGTCGAACCTGGTGCGCCTGAAGACCGACGGCGTGCCGATCCTGGGCTTTACCTGGTACAGCCTGGTCGACCAGGTCGACTGGGACAGCGCCCTCACCCTGGATGCCGGCAACGTCAACCAGTACGGCCTGTGCGACCTGCAGCGGCGCGTACGGCCGGTGGGCGAGGCCTACCGCGACCTGATCCAGACCTGGAAGCACCGGGTAGGGAACGAGTTCATGTACCTGCACTGAAGACGCTGCGCGCCGCCGTCCAGCCCTTGTTCATGCGTCGGCGAACACCTGCGGCGGCAGGCCCGGCGTCTCGACGCGGAAGGCGAACAGGGCGCCGGCCAGCGGCTGTTCGGCGCGCTGCGCCGCCGACAGGCCTTTCCAGGCGGTGGTCACGTAGGCGGTGCGCAGGTCGTCGCCGCCGAAGGCCAGCTTGGTGATGTTCGTGCATGGGAAGTACACCGCGCCGACCAGGCGCCCGGCCGGGGTATAGCGCTCGATGCGGCCGGCCCCGAACAGGGCGATCCACAACTGGCCGTCGCGGTCGACCGCCATGCCGTCCGGGCGGCTGCCTTCCGGCAGCTGCAAAAAGAGCCGCTTGCCGGCCAGGCTGCCGTCGGGGCGCAGTTCGAAGGCGTAGACCCGGCGTCGCGGCGTGTCGGTGTGGTACAGGGTGCGGCCGTCCGGGCTGATGGCGGGGCCGTTGGTGATGATGTAGCCGTCGTCGGCGCGCGCCAGCACGCCATGGCGGTCGAGCCGGTACAGGGCGCCGCTCGGCTGCGCCTGCCCGTCGTCCATCGAGCCGAACCACAGGTTGCCGCCGGCGTCCACGTAGCCGTCGTTGAAGCGATTGCCCGGCAGCGCCTCCTCCACGTTGCGGAGCAGCGTGAAGGCGCCGCTCGCCTCGTCGAAGCGGTACAGGCCGTCCTCCAGCGCACATACCAGCCCGCCGTTCGAAGCCGGCACGACGAAGCCGGGCTGGCCCGGGGCTTCCCAGCTGCGTCGCTCGCTGCCGTCGGCCGCGCAGCGGTGGATGCGGCGGCCCTTGATGTCGACGAAATACACCGAGCGCGAGGCCGCATGCCACAACGCGCCCTCGCCCAGCTGCGCGCCGGCGTCCCAGATGCACTGGGGTTCCATGAGATTCTGCATGGCCGCCATGGTAGTGCAAGCGCGTCGCCCGTTCAAGCACGGTCCAGCCGGGCGCCGTGGGGCCCGTCAGGCTGCGCGGCGCGCCTTGAGCCCGCGCGCCACGTCGCGCAGCACCTCGCGCGCCGCGTTGTGGCCGGGAGCGCCGGTGACGCCGCCGCCCGGATGGGTGCCCGAACCGCAGGTGTACAGTCCGGCAATGGGGCCGCGATAGTCGGCATGTCCCAGCATCGGCCGCGCCGCGAACAGCTGGTCGAGCCCGAGCGCGCCGTGGAAGATGTCGCCGCCCACCAGGCCGAAGGTCCGCTCCAGGTCGAGCGGGCTCATGATCTGCCGCCCCAGCACCGCGCGCCTGAAGTTGGGCGCGTAGCGGTCCACGGTATCGATCATCAGGTCGGCGACGTGCTCGCGGTGGGCGTCCCAGCTCTGCCCATCGGGAAGCACGGGCGCCACGTGCTGGCAGAACAGGCTGGCCACGTGCTGGCCCGACGGGGCCAGGCTGGGGTCGAGCGTGGACGGGATCAGCATTTCGACGATGGGTTCGCGCGACCAGCCGTGGGCGCGCGCGTCATGGTAGGCGCGCTCCATGTATTGCAGGCTGGGGGCGATGATGATACCGCTGCCGTGGTGCTCGGCCGGCGTCTTGCCAGGCAAGCAGCTGAAGCTGGGCAGCTCGGACAAGGCCACGTTCATGCGGAAGGTGCCGGAGCCGCAGCGCCAGGCCTGCATGCGCCGCAAGAAATCCTCGGGCAGCGCGCCCGGATCGACCAGCCGGGTGTACAGCAGGCGCGGGTTCAGGTTCGACACCACCACCCGGGCGTCGAGGCGCTCGCCCTTCGCGGTGACGACGCCGCAGGCACGGCCCTGCGCCAGGAGCACCTCGTCGACGGCGCAGTCGGTGCGGATCTCCACCCCCAGCGCCCCGACCGCCTTCGCCATCGCCTGGGTGATCGCCCCCATGCCGCCGAGCGCGTGTCCCCATGCGCCTTTCTTGCCATTGACCTCACCGAACACGTGGTGCAGCAGCACGTAGGCCGAACCGGGGGTGTAGGGACTGGCATAGTTGCCGACCACGCTGTCGAAACCGTAGGCGGCCTTGATCGGGGCGCTCTCGAACCAGCCGTCGAGGTAGTCGCCGGCCGACTTGGTGAACAGGTCGAGCAGTTCGCGCTGGCTGGCCAGCGACAGGCCGCGCATCCGGTTGCCCAGCTTGCCCGCCTTGATCAGCTCGGGCAGCACGCTGAGCCAGCCGCCCTGCACCCGGTTCGGCGGGGTCTGCAGCACCAGGTCGCGCAGCAGGTCGGCCGCCGCATCCAGGTGGCGGCCGTAGGCCTCCAGGCGATCGGCGTCGCGCTGCGAGAACCTGGCCACCTCGCTCGCGGTCTTGCCGGCGCCCAGCTTCAGGTAGCGGCTGTCGTCGAGCGGCAGGAAGTTGGACAGCGGCCGCTCGACGATGCGCAGGCCGTGTCCGGCCAGGTCCATGTCCTGGATCACCTTGGGGTTGAGCAGCGAGACCGTGTAGGCGGCCACCGAGTTGCGAAAGCCCGGGTGGAATTCCTCGGTGACGGCGGCGCCGCCGACCACGCCGCGCCGCTCCAGCACCGTCACCTTCAGGCCGGCCCTGGCCAGGTAAAAGGCGCACACCAGGCCGTTATGCCCACCCCCGATGATGATCGCGTCGCGCATCCGGTTTCTCCTCAGATAACACGGGCATTATGTCCCAAGGGCAGCTTGCATGCACCTCGTAGAGTCGCGAGGTGCTGCCGGCGGTCGCAGGAAGCCGGCGGGCCTGAAGCATGCCCGCCTGTGTGGAGACCCCTGAGACATCCCCCCTGGCCATGACGGATTACAAGACTTTATCTTTCACGACCTTGTATTTCGCAAAATTCTTCCAGCTTCCGTCCTTTTGCATCGAGTCCAGGACAAAAGTCCATTCACCGGATTCAGGATGAAAGGTAAAGGTATCCCGGAACTGCCCACTCTTGTATGGGAAAGTGAACACCAGGGTATTGTTCTCGATGTGACCAGTCCCATGAGGAATCGAGCCCTTGGCGCCGAAACTGTCCAGCCAGTGAACGATGAGGGTTTTGCTTGCCTGATCGTATCCAATCGAGACATTGGCCGCATATTCTGCCGGGACTTGCACGTCTTGCATCCGCAGTTCGGTGAAGGCGCCCAACAGAGTCGGGTTGGCCTGCATGGAATAGGTGACGGGTTGGCCCAGGACTTCACCAAGCATCGTCCACTTGCCGTCCAGTTTTTGCAGGAGATCCGGACGGGCTGCCTTGTCCTGTGCGTGTGCAATGGCAGTGCAAGACAACAGCAAGAGACAGCAAACGGTGTTGTTGAACTTTGCGCGCAAGGGATGCATTTTTTGGTTGGCAGTTATTACGTTATTTTAGGTAGGCGACCGAGCGATTCTGGCCGGACCCGGTCGTTGGCCGAGGATATCAGGCCGGCGGCACGGAAAATTCGCCAAATGTCACGACCGGCTGGAAGCGCCTGGAGCTGATAGCCGCCTCGTATTGCACGGTTTCGACTTTCCACTGGTTGGTCAGCAGCTGCAGGCACCCGTTGATCGGCCAGCCGGCGCCCACCCGCGAAAACCGATAATTGCGATACCGATGCACACGTGCACCGTCAGTGCAATCCCTTCAAGTTTCGAGCTGGATCGTTTCAGTTGAAAGTCAAACACATGGCCTCCTATGATGTCAGTCAAGCCGAGGTCCGCTCCCGGGAGGTGCGCGGACATACTGTTGTGGCCGCATCCGACACAAACCGCTCACTCGCGCCTGCGAATGATCTCGCCAGCCTGTTCCCTTAGCCGCGAGCTACCGATATCAGGAGGTCGGCAACGACGTCACCGCGAACTGGGCCATCTACAAGCTCAGAGCATTCACGCATCTGATTTCGCAGCTCGACCATGCGGGCAGTAGGCTCGGCCTGCGTGGCCCAGAAGAGTTCGGACGGCCATTGGGCATACGCAAAATAGTGGCCGTCGTCGCATCGATGCAAACGCGACCCGAGACCGCCCCGCTCATCGCGTATAAGTTTGGTGAGTTCCAGCCAGGCGTGCTCAAAGTCTGGCTCACGACCAGAGGCTACTTTCCATCTGAAGTAAATTGCATACATAATGTTTTGTCGGATTGTGGCCGACTTCGGGCGTTGCAAATGACCATTCATGTCCCAGCCCTGTGTAAAAACGCAGGACCGTGTAAACGAACCCGGCTGGGTTAACGTTGAGGGAGTATCTCATCACCGGGGTGCCAAATGAAGCGCTTTATCGAAGGCGAAGACCGTGGGCAAGGCACGCTACTGCCAGAGCACCTGGATGACTACGTCACCGAAAACAACCCGGTTCGGGTGGTCGACGTATTCGTCGATGAGCTTGACCTGGCCAGTCTGGGTTTTGCGCGGGTGATACCTGCAAAGACTGGCAGGCCAGCGTACCACCCGGCTGTACTACTCAAGCTCTACATCTACGGCTACCTGAACCGCATCCAGTCGAGCCGCAGGCTCGAGCGCGAAGCGCAGCGCAACGTCGAGCTGATGTGGCTGACCAGGCGCCTGACCCCGGACTTCAAGACGATAGCGAACTTCCGCAAGGACAACGGCAAAGCCATTCGTAATGTCTGCAGGCAGTTCGTCGTCTTGTGCCAGCAGCTGGATCTGTTCTCGGATGCAGTGGTGGCGATCGACGGCAGCAAGTTCAAGGCCGTCAACAGCAGCGACCGCAACTTCACTGACGCCAAGCTCAAGCGCAGGATGACGGAGATCGAAGCGAACATCAGCCGCTACCTGACCGAACTCGACACGGCAGACCGGCAGGAGCCGGCTACTGCACAAGCGAAAAGCGTTCGCCTGAACGACAAGATCGCAGCGTTGAAATCACAAATGGCTACGCTCAAGGAAATCGAAGCGAAGCTGGAAAAGACTGGAGAAACGCAGATCTCGCTCACCGATCCGGATTCTCGCTCGATGATGACGCGCGGCTCAGGCATCGTTGGCTATAACGTGCAAACAGCGGTCGATGCCAAACACCATTTGATTGTCGAGCACGAGGTCACTAACAATGGCAGCGACCGCGATCAATTGTCTGGCATGGCCAAGAAGGCCCGCGCAGCGATCGGTACGGCGACATTGACAGCGATTGCCGACCGAGGCTACTTCAAGGGCGAGGAAATCCTGGCCTGTCATGAGGCGGGCATACGTGCTTTGGTGCCGCCTACGAAGACTTCCGGGGCCAAGGCCGATGGCCGGTTCGACAAGGCCGACTTCATCTACGATTCCGAAAAGAACGAGTACCGCTGCCCGGCTGGCGAAGCCTTGATATGGCGATTTTCCAGCGTCGAAAAAGGCATGACGAATCACCGCTACTGGAGCTCGAACTGCAAGGGCTGCCCGCTCAAGGACAAGTGCACGCCGAGCACTCAGCGGCGCGTGACGCGCTGGGAACATCAGGATGTGCTCGACGACATGCAGGCACGTCTTGAACAGACGCCCGACGCCATGCGCATCCGGCGTTCAACCGTCGAGCATCCCTATGCCACGATCAAGGCATGGATGGGATCCACACACTTTCTAACGAAAGGCCTGGAACGTGTGAAGATCGAAATGAGCTTGCATGTGCTGGCTTACAACTTTAGTCGTTTGCTCGCGCTGCTTGGCATGCAGGGAATGCTGGCGGCGATTAGGGCGTATGCCCGTTTTCTGCCGCCAATCGGGCTGTTTGGAGCGTTCTTGCTGCTGGTCTTGCCGAGGACTGGAAAACGGGGCGGCCAAGGCTATGGCGCTTCTATAAGCTTTTGGATAGGCCGTGAGCCGTACTATTCGGCTTACGGATCCAGTTAATGAGTTTTTACACAGGCTGGGCCGCTTGCGGACATATTGTAAAAGCCGCTTCCGACTCGTAGCGGACGTCATTTACACTGTCGGCTCCTTCAATGCAGCCAGGTATCGCTGGTAGCTTCCGACTACGTCATCGTACATTTCCGTAGTCTTCTTTAAGTACGACGGATGATCGGCGTTAATGAAGAGTCGTCCGCCGGCCTCGTGCACCCGTGGAGCAACTCGTCGGATTGCGGGATAAAGGTGTTGTTTGATTGCTCTATAGGTTCCTCCGCACACGACAACCTGCGGATGAATCAGTTCGATCTGCTCGCGCAAAAAGATAGCGTCGCGTACAGCGGCATGCTCTACCGCTTTAGTAGCTCTCGCACCTCCTGCAGTCTTTTTCAGGTTAATAAAGGCACAGGGGAGTAACGCCGTCTTCCTGTTCTTGTGCGCGACGTCGAAGCTTGGCAAAGTTACGGCCGTGGCGTGGAGAAGTCCATGTGCCCAACGCCCGACGTTGTGGAAAGTGGGGCGATCCCATAGCTTGCTAGATGGATGTGTCGTGCACGCTTTGTGAATTAGCGCTGCCATGCTGCCAGCGTAGCCGTTCGTTTCCCGAAGGATGAAAAGAATCCGCGTGCCGGCGTGGATCCACTTGGCCGGATCGATAATACCGTCCTCGACAAAGTGATCCTGAAAATCGGTACTGCTGGCGCGCCATCTCGAAAAAAGGTCTGTTGCTGCGGCGGGATAGTCTTTGGTCATCAGTTCTCTGTATTCGGTGTGCCCAACAGGAAAACGAAAGGGGCGCCTTCGGGATCGCCATACTCGAAGAAGCGCATCGTTTTCCTTATACATGAGTTCCAATGGTTGGAAAGATTATCGGAAAGCCTGGCTGGAAAATGCGTGCATTGTCACTTCGTCGGGAAGTCGGCTCCTGGTCCGTTTGCGGACGTTTTGTAGTGGCTGCTTCCGCCCCTTTGCGGAGCTGACAAACAGCCTCCCGTGCAGTCCTGTCGGACTAAACAACTGTGTCCCCCCGCTTACGCGTATGAATACCGACCGCTTTGCCGTTTATCTCGGTTTCCGCTTCATAGGTCAGGCCAAGGCGCCTGGCAACGCGCAGCGATGATTCATTGGCGGAAGCGATGAGCGCCCGAACTGTTGGTTCGCGTCGGATCTCGAACGCATGCTTCAAGGCCGCCGCTGCCGCTTCGTTCGCGAATCCCTGGCCCCAAAAGGCACGATAGGTATTCCAACCAAGTTCCATCACAGTGGATTCCTCGCGAAAGAACGCGCCAACGTTCCCGACGAGCTGACCGGTGTCCTTTTCCTCGATAGCCCACCATCCGGCGCCGTGCAGGAGCCATAGTCCTGCTTGTGAACAGAAGATTCGCCATGCGGCCTGCCGATCAGCCGGGCCCAAGTGGGCCGAGCTTAGAGGATCGGCGCAGTGCGCTGCGAATGAGTCCAAGTCCTCTCGTCGATATTCACGAAGCAGGAGTCGTTCCGTGTGGAGGTATGGAACAGAAGTGATGAACTCGCTATGCATGCGCTGGATTCCGTGTACTGGTGCCAGAGAAGCCGCCCGTCGTCGGCTACAAGGTGAGATTCGCATATGGTAGGTCGCCCTTGGTAAAAGAGCAACCAAGATGGGTGACCGGACTTTCCAACGATGAATGTCGGGGCATGTGCAGCAACGATCTTTACACCGGCCTTTCTTGGTGCGACGGTCTTGCTGTGAATGGAAAATCAGCCAAACCCTAGCGCCGCAACTCCGACATGATGCTCTCGGCCATGAAGTCGCAGGGCGGACGACGCGACTTGCTGCTGCGTGCCAGGATCACCTCGAGGGCATCGATCTCCGGCAAGCCCTGCGCAGCACCCAGCAGGCTCAGGTGCGCCGGCGCCGCACAGCGCGCCAGCGGCACGATCGCCAGGCCGGCTTCGACCATGCTGAGCAATCCCATCAGGCTGGGGCTTTCGTAGGAGGTGCGGTAGGGAATCCCGGCCCGCTCCAGGCTGCGGATGGCGTTCTCGCGCGCCACGCTGCCGGGCAGGAACACCGCGATCGGCAGCGGCCGCTCGCGCCAGATCTCGTGTGCGCTGGGCGCTGCCGCCCACACCATCGGTTCGAAGCGCACGAATTCGCCCGACAGCCCTTTGACGCGGGTGGCGCAGACCAGGTCGACCGCGCCGTCCTTCAGCAGCGGCGCCAGCGCCACGCTGGGCAGCCCGACGACCTGGATCTCGACCTTCGGATAGGTGGCCGAGAACTTCTTGAGGATCGGCGGCAGCAGCGAAGACGCGTAGTCGTCGGGCACGCCCAGCACCACGCGGCCGGTGACGTCCGGGCGCACCACGGCGGCCCAGGCCTCGTCGCGCAGGGCCAGCATGCGCCGCGCGTAGCTCAGCAGCACCTCGCCGTCCTGGGTCGGCGTGACGCTGCGCGCGCGGCGCACGAACAGCGGTTTGCCGAGCGCGGTCTCGAGGGTCTTGATCTGCATGCTCACCGCCGACTGCGAGCGGTGCACGACTTCCGCCGCGCGGCTGATGGTGCCGGTGTCGGCCACCGCCACGATCATGGCCAGGACATCGAAGTCGAGTGCTTTCATGGCTGCGCCTGAGGCATCAGAAAAATTGATAGATGCCTTCAATATTATGCGATTTTCTTAATCCGCGCCATCGTGCATAGTAGCTGCAAAGGAGCCCAGACATGAATGCAGCCGCCGACCCACGCATCTTCGCCGAACCCGACTTGTGCTTTGCCGCCCTCCCCTCCGGCGCGCGCATTCCCTACGTGGCCACAGGCACCGGCGAGCCGCTGCTGTTCGTCCACGGCTCGCTCTGCGACTACCGCTACTGGAACAGCCAGACGCAGAGTCTGTCGCAGCAGTTCCACTGCGTCTCGGTCAGCCTGAGCCACTACTGGCCGGCCGCCGACGCCGGCGCACCGGGCACGTTCAGCTGGGAGACGCACGTGGGGGAACTGGCCGAATTCATCGCCGCCATGCGCCTGGGCCCGGTGCACCTGGTCGGGCACTCGCGCGGCGCCAATGTTGCTTTCAACCTGGCGCGCGACTATCCGGCGCTGGTCAAGACCCTGACCCTGGCCGACCCGGCAGGCCCCTTGCATGGCGAAGGCATGGCGGCAGCGGGCCTGGCGCCCGCCACCGAAGCGCTGCGCGCAGATGTGGCGGCGCTGATCGCCGGAGGCGACATCGACGCCGGGCTGGAACGCTTCGTCGACTCGGTCAGCATGCCCGGCATCTGGCGCAAGAGCCCCGCGTCCTTCCGCAACATGGCGATCGCGAACGCGGCCACCTTGCCGAAGCAGTTCCGCGATCCGCTTCCGGCCTATACCCGTAGCAGCGCCAGCGCCCTGACCTGCAGGACCATGCTGATCGCAGGCGAACGCAGCCCGCGCACCTACCGCGACAACGTGGAAAAGCTGGCTGGCTGGATCGCCCATGTGGACAAACGCAGCATCGCCGGCGCGTCGCACGGCATGAACGTGACGCATGCGGCGGCCTTCAACCGGCTGCTGCGCGCCTTCGTCGGCACGCACGCAGGCTAAGCGCACGCCGGAGCGATCCGGCGTGCGGATGATGCGCGCTGCTTAGCGCACCCCTGCCACCGCCAGCGCCGTCATGTTGACGATGCGGCGCACGGTGGCGCTCGGGCTCAGGATGTGCACCGGCTTGGCCGCACCCAGCAGGATCGGGCCGACGGTGACGCCCTTGCCGGCCGCGACCTTCAGCACGTTGAACAGGATGTTCGCCGCGTCCAGCGAAGGCATCACGAGCAGGTTGGCGCTGCCGGCGAAGCCCTGCGCCTGTTGTCCATCAGCGCCCGGCTGGTACAGGCGCCGGATCTCTTCAAGCAGCGCGGCGTCGCCCTGTACCTCGCCGATCAGCGCCAGTTCCGGCGCGCTTTCCGCCAGCAGTGCGCGCGCTTCGCGCACCTTGCGTGCCGACGGGCGCTCGGACGAGCCGAAGATCGAATGCGACAGCAGCGCCGCCTTGGGCTCCAGGCCGAAATGGCGCAACTCGGTGGCGGCCAGGCGCGTGATGGCCGCCAGTTCCTGCGCACTCGGATTGTCGTTGACGTAGGTGTCGGTGATGAACAGGGTCATCTTGTCGAGCACCAGTGCGTTCATCGCCGCCAACACGCCCGCGCCGGGCGCGCTGCCGATCACCTCGCGCACGTGGGCCAGGTGGCTGTCGTACTTGCCCGCCATGCCGCAGATCAGCGCGTCGACCTCGCCCGACTGCAGCAGGCGCGTACCCCGCAGGGTCGCATCGCCGCCGTCGCTTTCTGCCAGCACGTAGTCGACGTCGCGCTGCAGGCGCAGGCCGGACTGCTTCACCGCCGCCTCCACCGCCGCCACGCTGCCGATCAATACCGGCTTGGCCAGGCCTTCGTCGACCACGGTTTGCACTGCGCGCAGCACGCGCTGGTCGGTAGCTTCGGCGTAGGCGACCCGGCGCAGCGTGGCCTTGGCCTTGGCGAACACCGGCTTCATGAAGAAGCCGGTGTGATAAATCATCTCGCCCAGGCGCGCGCGGTAGGCGTCCATGTCGGCGATCGGGCGCGCGGCCACGCCGGAGCTGGCCGCCGCGGCGGCTACCGCCGGCGCGATGGCGGCCATCAGGCGCGGATCGAACGGTTTCGGGATGATGTAGTCGGGCCCGAATGTCAGGTCCTGGCCGGCGTAGGCTTCGGCCACCGTGTCGTTGGCCTCGGCCTCGGCCAGGCGGGCGATCGCGCCCACGCAGGCCAGCTTCATCGCGTCGGTAATGCGGGTGGCGCCGCAGTCGAGCGCGCCGCGGAAGATGTAGGGGAAGCAGAGCACGTTGTTGACCTGGTTCGGGTAGTCCGAACGGCCGGTGGCGACGATGCAGTCCGGGCGCGCGGCCTTGGCCACTTCCGGACGGATCTCCGGCTCCGGGTTGGCCAGCGCCAGGATCACCGGACGGTCGGCCATGCTTTTCACCATGTCGGCGCTGAGCACGCCGGCAGTCGAGCAGCCCAGGAACACGTCCGCGCCGCTGACGATGTCGGCCAGGGTGCGGGCGTCGGTCGCCTGCGCATAGCGCGCCTTGTTGGCTTCCATGTTGGCGTCGCGGCCCTGCCAGATCACGCCTTTCGAGTCGGCGACGAAGACGTTCTCCTGCTTCACGCCCAGGCTCACCATCATGTCGAGGCAGGCGATCGCCGCCGCGCCGGCGCCGGAGGCGGCCAGCTTGATCGACCCGATGTCCTTGCCGACCACCTTCAAGGCATTGAGCAGGGCCGCGCTAGAGATGATCGCGGTGCCGTGCTGGTCGTCGTGGAAGACCGGGATGTTCATGCGCTCGCGCAGCTTCTTCTCGATGTAGAAGCACTCGGGCGCCTTGATGTCTTCCAGGTTGATGCCGCCGACCGTGGGCTCGAGCATGGCGATGGCGTCGACCAGCTTGTCCGGGTCGTTTTCCGCCAGCTCCAGGTCGAACACGTCGACCCCGGCAAACTTCTTGAACAGGCAGCCCTTGCCTTCCATGACCGGCTTCGAGGCCAGCGGACCGATATTGCCCAGGCCCAGCACGGCGGTGCCGTTGCTGATCACCGCCACCAGGTTGGCGCGCGAGGTGTAGTCCGCCGCCTTGGCCGGATCGGCGGCGATCTCTTCGCAGGCATAGGCCACGCCCGGCGAGTACGCCAGCGACAGGTCGCGCTGGTTGGACAAGGGCTTGGTCGCCACCACTTCGATCTTGCCGCGGGTCGGGCTGCGGTGGTACTCCAGCGCGTCCGCGCGCAGTTGGCTGTCGTCGATGTCGCTGTTCCTGGTCTCAGTGCTCATGCGTACTCCCCATAGTGGTTGAAATCCGGTCCGTCGGCTCAGCTGGCTGCAGACTCGGCGGCGGCCCTGGCGCGCGCCGTGTGCAGCTTGCGGTAGCTGTCGATCAGGCGATGGTGGCGTTCGAGCCCCTCGAGCCCCATGCCGGTGGGCGTCAGGCCATGGAAGCGCACGCTGCCGTCCACCGCACCCAGCACCGCGTCCATGCGCGCATCGCCGTACATGCGGCGGAAGTTGAGGACGTAGTCGTCCAGCTCCAGCTCCTCGTCCAGCACCACTTCCAGCACCACGTTCAGCGCCTGGTAGAACAGGCGGCGTTCTACGGTATTGTCGTTGTACTGCAGGAAGGCGCCCACCAGCTCGTGCGCCTCCTCGAACTGCTGCAGCGCCAGATTGATCAGGAGCCGCAGTTCGAGCACCGTCAGCTGGCCCCATTCGGTGTTCTCGTCGAACTCGATGCCGATCAGGCTGGCGATGTCGGAATACTCGTCCAGCTCATTGTTTTCCAGGCGATCGAGCAGCGCGGCCAGGGCCTCGTCGTCGAGGCGGTGCAGGTTCAGGATGTCCTCCCGGAACAGCAGCGACTTGTTGGTGTTGTCCCAGACCAGGTCTTCCACCGGATAGATTTCGGAGTAAGCCGGCACCAGGATGCGGCAGGCCACCGCGCCCAGCTGGTCGTACACGGCCGTGTACACTTCCTTGCCCATGTCTTCCAGGATGCCGAGCAGGGTCGCGGCTTCCTCGGCGTTGGAGTCCTGGCCCTGGGCCGAGAAGTCCCATTCGACGAAATCGAAGTCGGCCTTGGCGCTGAAGAAGCGCCACGACACCACGCCGCTCGAATCGATGAAGTGCTCGACGAAGTTATACGGTTCGGTGACGGCCTCGCTGGCGAAGGTCGGCTGCGGCAGGTCGTTCAGGCCTTCGAAGCTGCGGCCCTGCAGCAGTTCGGTCAGGCTGCGCTCCAGCGCCACCTCGAAGCTCGGGTGCGCGCCGAACGAGGCGAACACGCCGCCGGTGCGCGGATTCATCAGGGTCACGCACATCACCGGATAGCTGCCGCCCAGCGACGCATCCTTGACCAGCACCGGGAAGCCCTGCTCTTCCAGGCCCTTGATGCCGGCCAGGATGCCCGGGTATTTCGCCAGCACCTCCTGCGGCACATCGGGCAAGGCCAGTTCGCCTTCCAGGATCTCGCGCTTGACCGCGCGCTCGAAAATCTCGGACAGGCACTGCACCTGCGCTTCGGCCAGGGTGTTACCGGCACTCATGCCATTGCTGGCATACAGGTTTTCGATCAGGTTGGACGGAAAATACACGGTCTCGCCGTCCGATTGGCGCGTGAAGGGCAGCGCCACGATGCCGCGCTGCGTGTTGCCGGAGTTGGTGTCGATCAGGTGCGAGGCGCGCAGTTCGCCGTCCGGATCGTAGATCGGCAAGCTGTAGTCGTCGAGGATGCCGCTCGGGACCGCGTCGTCCGGGCCGGGCTGGAACCAGCGCTCGTTCGGGTAATGCACGAAAGGCGCGTTGGCGAGGTCCTCGCCCCAGTACACACCGGCATAGAAGTGGTTGTTGTTCAGGCGCTCGATGTATTCGCCCAGGGCCGAGGCCAGCGCGCTTTCCTTGGTCGCGCCCTTGCCGTTGGTGAAGCACATCGGCGAGTGGGCGTCGCGGATGTGCAGCGACCACACGTTCGGCACGATGTTGCGCCAGGATGCGATCTCGATCTTGATGCCCCAGGAGGCCAGCATGCCCGACATGTTGGCGATGGTCTGCTCCAGCGGCAGGTCCTTGCCCGGGATGCAGGTGCGCGCCCCGGAATCGGGCTGCAGTGTCAGCAGGGCCTGGGCGTCCGCATCCAGGTTCTCGACCTCTTCGATCACGAATTCGGGGCCGGTCTGCACCACCTTCTTCACCGTGCAGCGGTCGATCGAGCGCAGGATGCCCTGGCGGTCCTTGTCCGAGATATCCGAGGGCAGCTCGACCTGGATCTTGAAGATCTGCTGGTAGCGGTTTTCCGGGTCGACGATATTGTTCTGCGACAGGCGGATGTTTTCGGTCGGAATATTGCGGGTATCGCAGTACAGCTTCACGAAATAGGCCGCGCACAGGGCCGAGGAAGCCAGAAAATAGTCGAAGGGGCCGGGCGCCGAGCCGTCGCCCTTGTAGCGGATGGGCTGGTCGGCGATGACCGTGAAATCGTCGAACTTGGCTTCGAGCCTCAGCTTGTCGAGAAAGTTGACCTTAATTTCCATGAAACAATTCCAATCTAGAGCGCAAAATAAAGTGCCGCCATTATCCGTTGTTTCCGCCTCGGGCGTGGACAGAGAATGGCCGGCATGTCTTTGACGCCGCCAGCATCGGTGCTGTCCGAAGACCGGGAATCGGCGCGCTTCCCCTTTCGCGGCCCTGTTCCCGACCCGCCCGACCCGCTCGACGCGCACGCGCAACATGCCGCGGGCGTCGCAGGCGTGGCGGGTGTCGCGGGTGTCAGTGGCGCACGATGGGCAGAGGCTGGGTCCAGGGACCGCTGGCGGCTTGCGGAAAGACGAACGGCCCGATCGCGAGGATCGGGCCGACAGGGAAAGGCCGAGCGGCGCGGTCGTTCTTGCATGCGCGCAGCCGCTGGTGGGCTGGGCTTCCGGCGCGGCCCTGGATCAGATCATGCCGGCAATCGCGCGGGTGAGGAAGGCGAAGCCGCCGGCGATCAGCCTGGCGCCGACCGCCGCCAGCACGACCAGCAAGGCCAGCTGGATCAGGCGCAGCGCCAGTTCGTGGCCGCGCCAGCGGCGGCCGAAGCGCAAGGGGCCGTGCAGCCGTGCCGCCAGATGCGGTGATGCCAGTCGAAATTTCATGATCGCCTCCGCTGATTGCCTTGTTGTAGGGCCAGCATACTCCTGGCCCGGGCCGCCCGCAAATGTACGGGCCCGGGACAGACGGACCCGGGAGGCGCGCTCCGGACCGCGCGCCCTAGCCTGGCGGCGCCTGGCCCGGGCTACCGGGCAGGGAGACTTCCGCGACCGTGCCCTGGCCGTCGGCCTTGCGGCGCAGGCTCACCGATCCGTGGTGCTGGCCGGCGATCTCCTTGACGATGGCCAGGCCCAGGCCATGGCCGCCCGGGGCGGCGCCCGGCGACCGGTAGTAAGGCGTGAACAGCTTGCCCAGCTCCGCGGCGGGAATCGGCGCGCCATCGTTCTCGACCGAGAGCAGCGCGCGGTCGCCGCGCAGCGCCAGCCGCACCCGGATCTCGCCGTCCGGCGCGCCATGGACCGAGGCATTGTCGATCAGGTTCTGCAGCAGGCGCCGCAACTGCGAGGGCTCGCCCCACACCGGGACGTCCTGCGCCGCGTCCAGGCTGATGCTCTGGCCGCGCCGCTCGAGCAAGGGGTCGAGCGTGCCGATCACCTCATGGCAGACTTCCAGCAGCGACACCCGCTGCGGGGCGCTGGCGTCGCTGCGGGCGCTGATCCGGCTCAGCGCCAACAGCTGTTCGGCCAGCTTGCTGGTACGGCGCGCGCCGCACAGCGCATGGCCGAGGGCTTCGGCGCGCTCGGACTCCAGCGGCGAGCGCATCGCGTTCTCGATGTGCAGCTGGACCGCGGCGATCGGGGTGCGGATCTCGTGGGCCGCCGCATCGAGGAAACGCTGTTCGCGCTCGAACGCCCCCTTGATGCGGTCGAGCAGGCTGTTGAGCTCGGTGACGATGGGCGCCAGCTCGATCGGGGTCTCCTGCAGCAGGACCGGATCGAGCGAGTCCGGGCTGCGGGCAGCGATGCGCGCGGCCAGTTCCTTGAGCGGACGCATGCTGCGCAGCAGGACGAAATTGACCGCGACGAGCATCAGGAGGCCGCCGACGAACAGCGGCGCGGTGATCGACATGCCGATGTACTCGGCCAGTTCGTCGCGCACTTCTTCCTTCTCCGCGGTAATCACCCAGGTGCGTCCGGAGCGCAGCGCGAACACTTCCCACAGCGTGTCGCCGACCTCGCGCACGCTGAAGCCCGGCGCCAGCGGCGCCAGGGCCTGGTCCGGCGCCGACGCCGATTTTGCCAGCAGCACCCCATCATCGCGCCAGACCTGGAAGGCGATCTTGGTCTCGTAGCGGTGTCCCGCGGTCTCCGGGGCGTCGCTGGTGGAGGTCTCGAGCTCCGGCGGCAGCGCGATCACCAGCGGCTGGGCCAGGGTCGCCGTGGACAATTCCTGCGCCACCAGCGCTTCCAGCACGCGCGCCGACGTGGCCAGGCGGGCGCTGAACAGCTCCTCGGATTCATGGCGCGCCACCAGCTGGGCGGCCACGCCGATGCCGCCGAAGACCAGGACGATGCACACCAGGGTGGTGACCACCAGGCGCCGCCGCCCCGAATACGTGTGTGCGCTCATCGGGATACTCATGCCCCGACCTCGCCGAGGCGGTAGCCGACCCCGCGCACGGTCTTGATCGCGGCCGGGTCGAGCTTCTTGCGCAGGTGGTGCACATGGACGTCGATCGTATTGCTCTCGGCCCCCTCGCCCCAGCCGTACAGCGATTCTTCGAGCTGGGCGCGGTTGAAGACCCGCAGCGGATGCTCGGCCAGGTGCTTGAGCAGCATGAACTCGAGCCGCTGCAGCTCCACCGGCTGGCCGTGCCAGGAGGCCTGCAGGCTGTCGAGCTCCAGCACCAGCGCGCCGCGCTCGATGCGGTTCACCGGACGCCCGCCATGGCGCCGCGCCAGCACCCGCAGGCGCGCCAGCAGCTCGTCGAGCTCGAAAGGCTTGACCAGGTAATCGTCGGCGCCGAGGTCGAGGCCCTGGACCCGGTCGCGCATCGCGTCGCGCGCCGACAGGATCAGGATCGGCACGCCGTCGCCGCCGGCGCGCACCCGCTCCAGCACCCGGGTGCCGTCCAGGTCGGGCAGGCCGAGGTCGAGCACCACGATGTCGAAGGCATTGTCGCGCAGCGCCGCCAGCGCCGAAGCGCCGTCGGCGACGTGCTCGACCGTGTAATGGGCGCGCCGCAGCGCCACCACCAGCCCGCTGGCCAGCAGCGGGTCGTCTTCGACCAGCAACAGCCTCAAGGCTGCATTCCTTGTTCCGGACCCGTCACTTCTTCCCTTCCGCGATCTTGTTCAGGAGCTGGGCGATTTCCCCGCGCCGGCCCTCGTCGGCGAGCTTGCGCCCAGGCCGGGCCGGTGCCTGCAAGGCCTTGCGCAGGTAGTGCTCGGCGCCCTCGAGGTCGCCCTTGCGGTACAGGTAGTCGCCATAGAAATAGTTAGGGTCGATGCCGTTCGGGTTCACCGACAGGCCCTTGCGCAGGAATTCGTCGGCCTTGGCCTTGTCGCCGAAGCCGATCGGCCAGCCGGGCACTTGATAATATAGCGAACCCAGGCTGGTGTAGGCCGAGCCGGACAGCGCGTTCGGATTGATCGCCAGCGCCTGCTCCAGGGTCTTGCGGGCATTCTTGACATGCTTGAGCGCACCCAGCCCGCCCTTGGCGCCGGCATAGGTCGACTCGACGATCGCATACCAGATCAAGACGTCCGGGTTGCCGGGGTTGCGCGCCGCCAGCTGCTCGCTCTCGGCCAGCAGGCGCTCGAACTCGGCCTCCTGGCGGTTGGTGGGGGTCTGGTACTTGATCTGCTCCCAGCCCTGCTGCATGCGTGCGACATCCTCGGCCGGGCCGGCCCAGGCCGGCGCCGCGCCCAGCAGCAAGGCCGCCGCCAGCGCGGCAATCGTTCGGAATAAAGTTTTCATCGGTTTCTCCTTTTACCTTTGTTTATGTTATCGAGGCAAGTATTTTCGAATTTGCACCAGTTGCTTGCGGATGGCCTTGTCGGGAATGCCGGGCAGCAGCTTGTTGACCAGTACGAAGAAGCGTTCCGCGCCGCCCAGGGTGCGGCTGGCCGCGTCCCCGGCCAGGAAGGCCATGAAGGCCTGCGCCACGACCTCGGGCGTGTCCTCGGCCGTGCGCAGCTCGCGGTTCATGGCGTTGACGGCGCTGCTGTTGATCGGCGTGCGGGTGGCGCGCGGCGAAAAATGGCGCACCGTGACGGTCGAATCCGCGTATTCGCGCCGCAGCGCCTGCGAAAAGCCGGCCAGGCCGGCCTTGGCGGCGCCATAGGCGGCAAAGCCGGGGAAGCCGAGCGCGCCGAACACCGAACCGATGTTGATCACCTGCGCCGCCGGCGCCGTGCCCAGCAACGGCAGCAGTTCGCGCGTGAGCAGCATGGGGGCCAGCAGGTTGGTCTCGACCTGGGCCCGGATCGCGGCCGGGTCCTGGGTCTCGAAGGCGTGGAAGCTGCTCACGCCGGCGTTGTTGATCAGGAGGTCGATCCCGCCGCCGGCCCGGGCGGTGGCGGCGATCGCGCCGAGGGTATCCGGGTCGCACAGGTCGCCGCAGACGATCTGGACATCGCAGCCCCGCAACTGCTGGGCCAGCGCCTCCAGCGCGGCGCGCTGGCGGCCGACCAGGATCAGGAGCGCGCACTGCGGCGCCAGGCGCGCGGCGATGGCCGCGCCGATGCCGCCGCTGGCGCCGGTCAGCACGGCGCGGTAGCGCCCGCGCTGCGCCGTCATCCGAGGTGCCGCCATCTCAGGACTCCTTCCCGAACAGCTGCTCGCCGCGCGGCAGGCTGCGGAACACGTTGCCGTACAGGCCGTACATCATGCGCGCCATGTGGATCACCGCCTCGCGGTCGGCGGACTCGTCGAGCCGGTTCATGAGCTTTTCAAAAAAGGCCACATGCTCGAGGTCCAGGCTGCCGTGCGAACTCAGGTAGCTGAAGGCTTCGGGCGGCAGCGCCAGGGCCGAGGCGATGGTGCCGGCCGCATGGGTGGCCAGCGCGGTGCTGGTGCCTTCCAGCACGTGCACCATGCCGAAGAAGCCGACCGGATTGCCGCGGTCGACCTGGTGGTAGGCGTAGGCCACCATCAGCTCGGTGCTGGCGTGGGGCCGGGCGCGGCGCACCGCCTCGGCGTCGCCGCCGCAGGCGCGGATATCCGACAGGATCCACTCCTGGTGGCCGACTTCCTCCTCGATGTACTCGGCGATCGCCTCGCGCAGCCATTCGTGGCGTTCGCCGAGACGGCTGCCGCAGGCCATCAGGAGCGGCACCGTGTGCTTCACATGGTGGTAGGCCTGGGCCAGGAAGGCGATGTATTGGGACACCACGACCTGCCCCTGGAGCGCATCCTGGATGATCGGGATGGAGAACAGCTCCTGGCGCTCGGCCTCGGTGGCGGCTTGCAGTTGATCGAAGAATTTCACGTGATGGACTCCGGTTGGTCGAACAGGGATGCGATGGCGTCCGCATGCGCGGCGCGGATCGCGGCGCGGCGCAGGCGGCCGTTGGGGGTGAGCAGGCCGGCGGCCGGCAGCAAAGGCGGCACCACGCTCCAGCGCCGGATCTGCGCGTAGTCGGGCAACTGCGCGTTGGCGCGTTCGACCGCCTCTTGCAGCTGCGCCGCGCCCACGGCGGGGCCGGCCGGCACCAGCAGCGCGGCCAGGTAGGCCTGGCCCTCGCCGACCACCATCGCCTGGGCGATGGCGCCGGCGCCGAGCAGGGCCGCCTCCGGCCACTCGGGCGAGACGTTGCGGCCGTAGCCGGTGATCAGGATGTCTTTCTTGCGACCGTCGACGTACAGGAAACCGTCGGCGTCGATGTGCCCCAGGTCGCCGGTCGCCAGCCACGGGTCGTTCTGGACCGGCTGCCCGAGGTAGCGTGCGGCGCAGCCTTCGACCAGGATTTCGCCGTCGGCGGCGATCGCGGTGCGGCGGTGCGCCAGCGGACGGCCGACGCTACCGTCGCGCTGGGCGCCCGGCAGGTTCAGGGCCACCACCGACGCGCATTCCGACAAGCCGTAGCCCTCGTACACCGGGAAGCCGCGCGCACGCGCCGCGGCCAGCAGTTGCGGCGGCATCTTGCCGCCGCCGACCGCGACGAAACGCAGGCTGGCGATGCGCGGATCGTCCGGGCGGCTGGCCGCCACCAGCGCCTGCAGCATCTGCGGCACCAGGGTGATGCTGTGCGGCGCGTGGCGCGCGATCGCATCCAGGCAGACCGTCGGGTCGAAGCCGCTGGCGCCGCGCATGCCGGTCTCGGCCAGCGGCGGGCAGATCGTGGTGGCGCCGCTGAGCAGCGCGGTGTACGGGCCGGCGATGTTTTCCAGCAGCACGGCGAACGGCAGCAGGCACAGGTGGCGCCCAAGTCCGAGCGGCGCCACGCCTTCGCGCAGGGCGCGCGCCACCTCCCATTGCTGGGCGGCGGACAGGCACACCCCTTTCGGCGCCGAGGTGGTGCCGGACGTGAAGGTCAGCTTCTGCACGCCGTCGAGGGCGGCGCCAGGCGCCGGACGCGGCGCGCTGGCCTCGCACAGCGCCAAGGGGCCGGCGGCGCGCACCGTGTCGAAGCCGAGCGCCGCGCCCTGGGCCGGATCGGCGCAGAACAAGGCGCCGATACCGCTTTCCGCGATCACGTGCGCCCACTGCTGGGGCGTGAAGAACAGCGGCAGCGGCACCAGGGTCAGGCCGAGCGCCTGCGTGGCCAGGTCGACCATCAGCCACTCGGGCGAATTGTCGGCCAGGATGCCGACCGGGGCCTGCGGCCGGCTGCGCGCCGCCAGAACAGCGGCGAGTGCCTCGACCCGCCCGGCGAGCGCGGCGCGGTCGAACTGGCGCTGGCCGTCAGTCAGCAGGACGGTGGTGTCGGGTAGCGAGTCGAGCAAGTTCTGAATAACCATATTGAATGTCGCCAAACATGACTTGTGGATGGGTGTCGTAATAGCTGCCCCACTGCTGTCCGCCGTCGGGCAGGCGCGCCGGATCGGCGGGCGCCAGCACTTGCGGGCGCAGCTGGAGGCGGCCGAAGGAATTGAGCAGGCTGGTGGTGGCGGTGAAGGTGACCACCTGCAGGCCCAGCCCGTGCAGCAGGCCGGTGGTGCCGATGATCAGGGCGCGCGCCGCGCCGGGATGCAGGGCGGCCAGGTTGCCGACCTCGACGATCTCGGCGCGCGCCACCGGGCGCCCGAGGCGCGCCCCCACCTCCGCTTCGACCGGAGCGTCCAGGTAGTGCTCGAGGAAGAGCGGGTGCTCGCCCGCCAGCGAATAACCCAGGGCCGCCGTCCAGGCACCGCCGGGGTCGCGGCATCCGACCAGGGTATCGTTGAAATGGACGATCCGCGCCCCGTAGTTGTCCAGGAACGCGGCCGCGATGAAGGCCTCGAGTTCGGCGCGGCCCGCGTCATTGCGCTCGAAGCGTTCGAGCACGGCACGCGGCGGGCGTACTTGGCGCGGCAGCCGCGCCGGCAGGGACTCGCCCACGCCTGGTTCCAGAACGTTCATCATGGTACTCATGCCATTGCATCCGATGTTTCAATGGCACAAGACTATGCACTGAACATTAAACCCAGATTAAGCGCGCTGGAGCGTCGTGCGAGAACGGAATGCGGGGCGGAATGCGGACCGGAATGCGCCGGCCGCCGCCGCCGCTAGCCCTGCGGGCTCTCGCTCATCTGCCGGCAGTAGTTCCCGAGGTTTTCCGGCAGGCCGGGCGGGCAGACGCCGCATTGCTGGTTGCCCGGCACGGCATAGTCGATGAACTTCGGATACGGCAGCCTGAGCTCGGCCATGATCTGCCGGAACTCTTCGATGCTGCGGTCGGCGCCGAGGCGCGGGTTGCGCTGCTTTTCCTGCATGACCGACGAAACCCGCCGGTTCTGGTAATCGTGGGCCGGGTAGACCAGGGTATCGTCGGGCAGCGCGAACAGCTTGCCGCGAACGCTGCGATACAGGGCATCGGCATCGCCCTGCTGGAAGTCGGTCCGGCCGCAGCCGTCGATCAGCAGGGCGTCACCGGTGAACACGCGCTGGTCCAGCACGTAGGCGAAATGGCCGGCCGTATGACCAGGCGTGTGCAAGGGCTGGAACGTCAGGCTTCCCGTCGTGAATGGCCGGCCCTCTTCCAGCTGGACGTCGGCACAGTCGACGCGCTCGGCCGCCGGCGCCGCGATCCGGCTCCCAACCTTCTTCTTGAGCTCCAGCGCGGCCGTGATGTGATCGGCATGGACGTGGGTGTCGATGCTGTACGCCAGCGTCAGGCCGAGGCGGCGGAGTTCGTCGAGGTCGCGCTCGATGGTGACGATCACCGGGTCGATCAGGACCGCCTGGCCGGTCTCGGGACACCCGATCAGGTAGGTGTAGGTGCTCGACAGGGGTTCGAACAGCTGGCGGAATATCATGGGGGTCTCCTTGATGGTGGCGATCGCAGGGGCCGCGCGCAGGGGCCGCGCGCGGGTTGACCGGCAAGGCCTGGCACATGCTCGATGGCCGCGTGACGACTCCTTGCCGTACAGGCGTACTGTCGGTCGCGCTAAGGCGCCCGCACGCCCGGAATGTCGCGGGTCGGGCGGGGGAACTTTCCTTTCAGCGCGTCCACGCCGGACTGGGGGCGTGCCAGCGGCACCAGATCGCTGCGCTGCCTGCGCTTGTCCGCCGTGCTGACGCCCATCCGCCGGTCGCGCGCCTCCACCAGGCCGGGCGCGGCCTCGCCTTCGCGGCTGAACGACCAGGCCAGCATCGGCTCGCCGAGCGGCAGCTTGTCGGCGGATTGCCCCCCGTGCCCGGTATTCCAGAAGTGCCAGGTCTTTCCGTAGCTGTTCATCTTCTGTTTCATCAGCGCTTTTTCGGCGGGAGCCGGAATGCCGGGAGCGACCAGTTGCCCGGAGAGGATTTCGCCGTTGTGCGGATGCCAGTATTTGCGCTCGGCCGCCGGCAGGGTGCCGAACAGTTTCTCGCTGATGATGTATTCGACGCCGTTCAGGTTCGCGTCGTTACTATTGCCATCGAACAGCATGCACTGCGCGAAATCCTCGTTCATCTGGTGACAGAAATGATGGGCTTCCATCTGCTTGTCGGGCGCGTCCTTCATGGGATGGAAGCCGACCAGGTAGACATCGAATTTCGCAGTGGGACCGTTGTTTTGCAGGAGCTTGGCGCCGGCTTCGAGCAGGCGGGTCTGCGCCTCCTTGGGTGCGCCCGGGGGCGCACCGGACGGCGGCGACGCCTCCTGCGCGTGGAGAGGGGCGGCGGCCAGCAAACCGCATACGGCAAGTTTTGCTCTCATGCTTCCTCCGTCGAAAACTGCACTCTACCCTCGCCTGCATGTGCATGCAGTTCGATTCCGGCCGGAACCCGGCAGCACCCGGGCCGCCGCCCGCTCCCCGGGGCCTAGTCGCCCGGCCGGCGCGCGCGGGTGTCGACCCAGAGCGTCTCGGCGCGCATGCCGGTGCGGCAAAAACCGAGGACCGGCTTGGGCGCCTCCGCGTACAGCGCCGCGAAGGCCGCGCGATCGGCGTCGGTGATCCGGCCCGGCGTGACCGGCAGGTGCAAGGCCTGCATGCCGTGCCGGCTCGCTTCGGCCGCGATCTCGGCGAACGGCGGCTGGTCGCCGGCCTCGCCGTCGGGCCGGTTGCATACCAGCGTGGCAAAGCCCTGCTCCTTGAGGCGGGCGACGTCGTCCGGCGCGAGCTGGGGCGCCACTGCATAGTCGCTGCCGAGGTAACGGATGCTCATCTTGCTCTCCTGTGGTGAATGACCATCACAGTATATTGAAAAATAGAGTGTCTGTCGATATAATGTGCTTTAATAGATTGAAGGAGCCCCAGATGCCTCATCCGCAACAACTCGATTTGCAGGACATGCGGGCCGCCGCGGCCCAGGCCTGCTCGCTGCTCAAAGTGCTGGGCAATCCCGACCGGCTGATGCTGCTGTGCCAGCTGACCCAGGGCGAATACAGCGTCGGCGAGCTGGAAGCCCTGCTCGGGATCGTCCAGCCCACCTTGTCGCAGCAGCTCGGCGTGCTGCGCGAAGAGCGCCTGGTCAGCACGCGCCGCGACGGCAAACAGATTTTCTACCAGATCGACAGCCCGGAAGCGCTGGCGGTCATGCAGGTGCTGTACCAACAGTTCTGCCTGCCAAACCAGGGAGTCAAACCATGATCATCGACTGGATCCACTTCACGCCATGGAGCTCGCTCGCGGGCGGAGTGCTCATCGGCCTGGCGGCCGCGGCCTTCGTGCTGTTCAACGGCCGGATCGCCGGCATCAGCGGCATCCTGGGCGGCCTGCTGCGTCCCGCGCGCGGCGACATCGGCTGGCGCCTGGCTTTCCTGCTGGGACTGGTCGGCGCCCCGCTCGCCTACGCCCTGGTGGCGGCCCCGCCCGCGGTCACGATCGCGGCCGGCGACACCACGCTGATTGCCGCCGGCCTGCTGGTCGGACTGGGCACCCGCTACGGTTCGGGCTGCACCAGCGGCCACGGTGTCTGCGGCCTGTCGCGCGGGTCGCCGCGTTCGCTGGCGGCCACCGCGGTCTTCATGCTGGCCGGCTTCGCCACCGTATTCGTCACGCGCCACCTGTTCGCCTGAGCGAACACCTTCTACACAAGACACAAGGAGTTCACCATGCCTATCCTGATGGCATTCATTGTCGGCCTGGTATTCGGCATCGGCCTGATCGTCTCGGGGATGACCGATCCCGCGAAGGTACTGGGCTTTCTCGACCTGGCCGGAAACTGGGACCCGTCGCTGGCCTTCGTCATGGGCGGCGCGATCCTGGTCGGCCTGGTGGCCTTCCGCATCGCCGGCAGGCGCGAACGCTCGCTGCTCGGCGAGCCCATGCGCCTGCCGAGCGCAACCAGGATCGACCGCCGCCTGGTGCTCGGTTCACTCGCCTTCGGCATCGGCTGGGGCCTGGCGGGCTACTGCCCGGGACCGGCACTGGCCTCGCTGGCAAGCGGCGACGGCAAGCCGGTGGTCTTCGCGCTCGCCATGGTGGCCGGCATGAGCCTGTTCGAACTGGTCGAATGGCTCAGCGGCCGCAGCGCCCCCTCCACCGGGAAGGCCTGAGCCATGGACCCGCTGCCGCTGGCTGTCGTGCTCGGGCTCGTGGTCGGGCTGATCCTGGCGCTGACCGGCGCCGGCGGCGGCATCCTGGCGGTGCCGCTGCTGGTGTTCGGTACCGGGGCCGGGGTCGCCGAGGCGGGGCCGATCGGCCTGTTGGCGGTCGGGATGGCGGCGGCGCTGGGAGCGGTGCTGGGCCTGCGCGCCGGCCAGGTACGCTACCGCGCCGCCCTCATGGTCGCGCTGTCCGGCATGCTGCTGGCGCCGGCCGGGCTGTGGGCGGCGCGCCACGCCGATGGCCGCTGGCTGGGCCTGCTGTTTGCACTGACCCTGCTCTACGTCGCCGCCAGGACCTGGCGCCAGGCCGCGGCGCCGGGGGCGGGGGCGGAACATGCGGGCACGCCGCCCTGCGTGCGCGGCGCGCAGACCGGCCGCTTCGTGTGGACGGCGCCGTGCGCGCGGGCACTCGGCCTGTCCGGCGCCCTGGCCGGCTTCCTGTCCGGACTGCTGGGCGTCGGCGGTGGCTTCGTCATGGTGCCGGCCCTGCGGCGCAGCACCGACCTGCCGATGCAGTCCGCGGTGGCGACCTCGCTGGCCGTGATCGCCATCATTTCCGCCGCCGGGGTGGCCACCGCGGCGGCCCAGGGCAGCATCGCCTGGTCCACCGCGGCGCCGTTCGCGGCCGGCGCACTGGCCGGCATGCTCGGCGGCCGCTCGCTGGCCGCCCGCATCGCCGGGCCTGCTCTGCAGAAAGGTTTCGCCGCCCTGTCGGCCCTGGTGGCAATCGGCATGGCGGCCAAGGTCCTGCTGTTCTGACCGCGGGGCCACCATCCTTGTACTTCAACGGAGAACGCAATGAACCCCAATCCGATCCAGCTGTTCGATACCGAATCCTCGACCTTCACCTATATCCTGGCCGCACCCGGGGAACAGGAAGCGGTCATCATCGACCCGGTGGCGCGCCACCTCGAGCGTGACCTCGCCCACCTGGAACGCCTCGGCCTGTCCCTGCGCTACGTGCTCGAAACCCATGCGCATGCCGACCACGTGACCTCGGCCGGCCGCTTGCGCGAACTCACCGGCGCCGCCGCCGCGGTGCCCGCCGGCTGCGGCATTGCCCCGGCCGAACTGCAGTTGCAGGACGGCGACCTGGTCCGCTTCGGGCAGGACGAAGCGATCCGGGTGCTGCATACGCCGGGCCACACCGCCGGCAGCATGAGCTACGTCTGGCGCGGTAACGTCTTCACCGGCGACACACTGCTGATCGACGGCTGCGGACGCACCGATTTCCAGAGCGGCAGCGCCGACATGCTGTACGACAGCATCCAGGGCAAGCTGTTCGCGCTGCCGGACGAGACCCGCATGTGGCCGGGCCACGACTACAAGGGTCAGGCGGTGTCGACGATCGGCTGGGAAAAACGCCACAACGCCCGCCTGGCCGGCCGCAGCCGCGCGGAATTCGTGCAGCTCATGGATGCGCTGCACCTGCCGAAGCCGAAGCTGATCGACGTCGCGGTGCCGGCCAACCAGCAGCTGGGCCTGCCGCACGGCGCCTGAGCCGACCGGCTTGGCGGCCTGGGTCGCGCCGCCTGCGCAACGAGACAGGCGGCGCAGTCCATACATAGTAGAATGACATCCATGATTTAACATCGCGTACCGGGTATGCGGCCACGCCGGAGCCCGCCCGGGCGAAAGGCTTGCATTCTTGATACAGCGGATTCTCCTCCTGGCTGCCTTGTCGTTCGCCTCGATGGCCCATGCGGCGGCGCCGGCACGTGTCGTCAAGGTCGGGATCTACGACAATGCTCCGAAGGTATATACCAACGCCCAGGGCCAAGCCGACGGTATCCTGGTCGAATTGCTGCGCCAGGTCGCCCGCGACGAAGGCTGGGAACTGCGTTTCGTCCCGTGCCAATGGGTACGCTGCCTTGCCGGGCTCGGCGACGGCACGATCGACCTGCTGCCCGATGTCGCCTGGAGCGAAGAGCGCAGCAGGCTGTTCGATTTCCCCCGGATTCCCGCCCTGTTCAGTTGGTCCCAGCTGTATCGCCGCGCCGGCAGCCCGATCGGCTCCGTGGCCGACATCGGCGGCAAGCGCATTGCCGTCCTGTCCGGCTCGATCCAGGAGCGCTATTTCGGCGAATTCGCCATGGAGTTCGGCGCCTCCCCCAGGATGATACCGGTCGGGTCGGTCGGTGAAGGCTTCGCGCTGGTCCGGAGCGGCGGCGCCGATGCGGTGGTCGCGAGCAAGTTCGCCGGCGAGCTGCACGCGCCCGAATACGGCCTGGTCGAGACGCCCATCATGTTCCAGCCGGCCCGCCTGTTCTACGCTGCCGCGAAAGGCAGGAACGGCGACTTGCTCGCCGCCCTCGACCGCAGGCTCGGTGCCTGGCAGGCCGATCCGGATTCGGTCTACTTCGCGACCCTGGAGCGCTGGCGCTCGCGTGGGCTGCTGGCGCGGATCCCCGCCTCCGCCCGGTGGGGAGCGGGGCTGGTGGTGGCCATGCTGGTCCTGGCGCTGGGCCTGGCTGCCTGGCTGAGGCGCCAGGTCGCGCGCAAGAGCGGCGCACTGCGGGAAACCGAGCACCGCCTGGCGACCATCCTCGACAGCGTCGACAGCCTCGTCTATATCAAGGATGCGGCGTCCCGCTACCTGTATGCGAACCGCGCGCTGCACGCCTTCCTCGGCCGCGCCGGGTCGGACATCATCGGGCGCAGCGACGGCGAACTGTTCGCTGCCCCGGTCGCCGCCGGCATCATGCGCGACGACCTGCGCACCATCAGCGAGCGGCGCCGGCTGGTGACCGAAGAAACCGTGCCGAATGCCCAGGGCCGCGAGGTCACCGTGCTGACCACCAAGTTTCCCTTGTGCCGGGACGACGGCAGCGTCTACGGCATGTGCGGGATTTCGATCGACATCACCGAGCGCCGCGCGGCCGAAGAGGCGAACCGGGTGGCGGCCACCGTATTCCAGTCCGCCGAAGGCATGTTCATCGCCGGGCCGGACCACCGTATCCTGCGGGTCAACGCGGCCTTCTGCGACATGCATGGCAGCGCTCCCGAGGACCTGGTCGGCAAGACCTTGCCCGCGTATGCCGCAACGCCCGACGGCGATGACGCCAGCGCGGCGATGTGGGCGGCGCTCGAAGCCAGCGGCACCTGGCAGGGCGAGGTCTGGAGCCGGCGCCGCGACGGGGAACCCTATCCGGCCCGCCTCACGGTCACCGCGGTACGCGACCACGACGGCCGCCTGACCCATTTCGTCGGCACCCAGGGCGACATCAGCGCCCAGAAGCTGGCCCAGGACGAGATCGCGAAGCTGGCCTATTTCGACCCCTTGACCGGCCTGCCGAACCGGCGCCTGCTGCGCGAACGGCTGGAGCACTGCCTGCCCTTGCACGTACGCAGCGGCCAGGCAGCCGCCCTGCTGTTCCTCGACATCGACAATTTCAAGGACCTGAACGACGTGCACGGGCACGAGGCCGGCGACCAGTTGCTGCGCCAGGTGGGCAAGCGCGTCAGCGACTGCACCCGCGCCGGCGATACCGTGGCGCGCCTCGGTGGCGACGAGTTCGTGGTCCTGCTCGAGAATGTCGGCCGGGACGAGGCGCAGGCCAGCGATCGCGTCGCCGCGACCGGCTGGAAGATCATCGCGGCGATGCGCGCGCCCTTCGACCTCGACGGCCACGTCCACCACGCTTCCTGCAGCCTGGGCGCGGCCCTGTTCCTCGAAGCCGCGGTCGACATCGATACCCTCATGAAGCGCGCCGACATGGCGCTGTACGGCGCCAAGCGCGACGGCCGCGACACACTCCGTTTCTTCCATGCGGAGATGGAGCTGGAGGTCACGCGCCGCCTCGCCATCGAATCGGAGCTGCGTGCCTCACAGGACGGGCAAGGATGCACGCTGCTCTACCAGCCCCAGGTGGACGGCAACGGTCGGATCGTGGGCGCGGAAGCCCTGCTGCGCTGGAACAGCCCGACGCGCGGACCGGTCGGCCCGGCCGAGTTCATCCCGGTTGCCGAAGCCTCCGGGCTGATCAATCCGCTCGGCCGCTGGGTATTGCGCCGTGCCTGCGCGCAGCTGGCGCAATGGCGCGACATACCGGCGCTGGCGCCGCTGACGGTCGCCATCAACGTCAGCATCCACCAGTTCCGGCAGCCCGGCTTTGCCGGCGAGGTGCTGCGGATCGCGGCCGAATATGGCATCTCGCCGTCCAGCCTGAAGCTGGAACTGACGGAAAGCGTGCTCATCGAGGATGTCGACGACGCGATCGGCAAGATGCTCGCGCTGAAGCAGGCCGGGGTAGGATTCGCGCTCGACGATTTCGGCACCGGCTATTCGTCGCTCGCCTACCTCCGCCGCCTGCCGCTCGACCAGCTCAAGATCGACCGTTCGTTCGTGCGCGACATTCTTGCGAATTCGAACGACGCCGCGATCGCGCGCAGCATCGTGGCCCTGGGCCAGTCGCTCGGGCTCGGCATCATCGCCGAAGGCGTCGAGACCCCGGAACAGCGGCGTTTCCTGGCCAGCATCGGCTGTCCCTGCTGCCAGGGCTACCTGTTCGGCAAGCCGATGACGGCGCCGGCCTTCGAGGACCTGGTGCGCAGCCAGGCCAGCAGCGCCACGCCGATCGACAGCATGGCCACCGGCGACGCTTCGGGCACGCCCGGCACCGGCGTCAGCAGCATGGAACCGTAGCAGAACACGCCGGTCCGGTCGCAGGAATTGGCCAGGATCTGGGTCCGGTCGTTGATGTCTTCGGCCGATATCAGCAACAGGTCGGCATCGCGGTCGATACGGGTGTTCAGGTCGATCAGCTCGCCGTCCGCGTACAGGAAGGCGCGCTCGTCGCTGACGCCGACCACCTGGCCGAGATTGTTGATATCGTAGCCGAAACTGTTGCGGGCCCAGGGCGTCAGGTTGGTAAAGGTCTGGCCGTCCCACAGGAAGGCGTGCTGTCGGCCCTGGGCGCTCGTGAAATAGCCGGTGACCCAGCCGGCGTCGTTGATGGCCTGGCCGGACACCCGCATGCCGCCCGCAAGCGGCAGGTCGGTCAGGGTGCCGTCGTCGTAGATCGCGCTACGGTAGCCTGCGCTGGGGAAATAATCGAGCAGCAGCGCGCCGCGCTCGTTGAGGTCGACCGGTGCGCTGCTGTCGAGACCCGGATCGTCGACCACGCCGCCGCGCAGCACGCCGGCGCGGAAGTCCGCGGTCCAGACCGCGATGTCGCCACGGTCGTTGATGTCGCGCACCCACTGGACGCCGTAACGGGCGCTGAGGTCCTGCATGCGTCCGTACGAATACAGGAAGACATGGGACTCGCCCGCGCCCGTGGTCGACAGACCCACCGCCTCGCCCCGGTTGTTGAGGCCCCAGACCTGGGTGCTGTAGCCCCCCAGGCCGGGGACGGACTCGCTGCTCGGCCCGCCGTTGATCGAGGCCCCCTGGTAGGGCGATTCGGGGCCGAAGCTGTTGACCGCGTAGCGCCCCAGGTCGTTGAGGGACCCCGCGCGTGCGTACTTGCTGCCGGCCGGCGACACCGAGAAGTAGTCCGGCGCCGCCGCGGCGACCGGGGCCAGGCCGGGCGCCAGCGCGGCCAGCAAAGCCGCGACGCAGGCGCGGCGGCAGTGTTTGTTCATGATCTCGACCTCCCCTGCGGCGATCGTCATGCCGCCCTTCCTGGGCATTCTGCCACCGCGCGTCGAGCAGCCTTGTAGGAATCCGATGTAGTTCGATTAGGAATTCGAGAAGGCCGACGGCGGCGGCAGCGGCCGTTGCGCCGGCGCCGCACCAAACGCGGCGCGGCTTGTCGAACGAAGGCGGCACGCGCAAGATATTCCTACCGAACAGGGAGACCACCATGTACAAGACCATCCTGGTGTATGTCGACGGCAGCCCGCTGCAGGACAGCCGGCTGCGCGCCGCGGCCAGGCTCGCCGCCGAGCACGATGCCCACCTGGTGGGCAGCGCGGCGACCGGCATCACCTGGATGAACTTCGCCCTGCTGGCCGGATCGGCCGGCGCGCCGGTGCCGGCCGTCGATCTCGACGGCCTGCGCGACGCGACGCTGCGGCGCCTCGACGCCTTCGCCGAACAGGCCCGGCGCCTGGGCGTGGGCTCGTGCGAAACCCGCCTCATCGAGGACGTCGCCGGCTACGGCCTGGCCATGCACGCGCGCTATGCCGACCTGGTCGTGCTGAGCCAGGACCACGGCGACGGCACGCCGGTCCAGCTGCCGCGCCTGCCCGAACTGCTGGCGCTGCATACGCCGCGGCCGGTACTGGTCGTGCCCCCGGGCTACCGCGACGCACCGATTCCGGGTACGGTCGTGGCCGGCTGGGATGGCAGGCTGCCCGCCTTGCGCGCACTCGACGCCGCCCTTCCCCTGCTGCGCCGCGCCGCCGCCGTCAAGCTGGCCATCGTCAATCCCGATCCACTGTCCGGCCCGGGTGGGAACGAACACGGCGCCGAGCCCGGCGCCGACCTGGCGCGCTACCTGGCGCGCCACGGCGTGGCCGTCGAGGTGGTGGTCGAGCGCACCACCGCCACGGTGGGCAAGACCCTGTCCGGACTGGCCCGCGACTGCGGCGCCGGCCTGATGGTATGCGGCGCCTACGGGCACAGCCGCCTCCACGAATGGATGCTGGGCGGGGCCACCCGCGAACTGCTGGAGCGCGCTCCGGTACCACTCCTGATCGCGCACTGACGGGGCCCGCCATGAACGTCCGCAACGACATCCCTCCCAGCGAACAGCGCCGCGAAGCCAGCACCTGGCAGGGCGGCATCCGCGCCGGCTACCCGGAATCGCGCATCGAGCACGCCCACATCGACCTGGCCCTGAACGCCTGGCTGGGCCGCCTGACCGGCTACATCTCGCCGGCGGCACTGGCCGCGGCCTGGCAGGACTGGGCCGCCCACCTGCTCATGTCGCCATCCAAGCAGATGGAGCTCGCCGTCGAGGCCGCCGCAGACTACGGCGAATGGCTGCGCTACAGTGCCTCGGCCATGCTCGGCAACAGCGACGAACCGGTGCAACCGCTGGCACAGGACAAGCGCTTCAGCGACCCGCCCTGGCACGCCTGGCCCTGGAACGGGATCAGCCAGGGCTTCCTGCTGACCCAGAAATGGTGGCACCGCGCCACCAGCGGCGTGCGCGGCGTCTCGCCGCACCATACCGACGTGGTCACCTTCATGGCGCGCCAGCTGCTCGACGGCCTGGCGCCTTCGAATTTCATCGCCACCAACCCGGTGGCGCAGCAGGTCACGCTGGCGCGCGGCGGCGAGAACCTGGTGCGCGGTTCGCAGCGCGCCCTCGGCGACCTGCGGCGCGCACTGGCCGGCACCAGCGCGCCGGTCGCCTACGTGCCGGGCCGCGACGTCGCCGTCACGCCGGGCAAGGTGGTCATGTCCAACCGGCTCGTCGAGCTGATCCGCTACGATGCGCAGACGCCGGAGGTGCATGCCGTGCCGCTCCTGATCGTGCCGGCCTGGATCATGAAGTACTACATCCTCGACCTGTCGCCGCAGAATTCGCTGGTACGCTACCTGGTCGAGCACGGCCACACGGTGTACATGATCTCCTGGAAAAACCCGGATGCCGGCGACCGCGACCTGTCCCTCGACGATTACCGCCAGCTGGGCGTGATGGCCGCGCTCGATACCATCTCGGCCCAGACCGGCGCCGAACACGTGAATGCCTGCGGTTACTGCCTCGGCGGCACCCTGCTGGCGATCGCGGCGGCGGCGATGGCGCGCAGCGGCGACCGGCGCCTGGCCAGCATGACCCTGCTCGCCGCCCAGGTCGATTTCACCGAACCGGGCGAACTGTCGCTGTTCATCGACGACAGCCAGGTGGCCTTCCTCGAGGCGATCATGTGGCAACAGGGTTATCTCGACACACGCCAGATGGCGGGCGCCTTCCAGTTGCTGCGCTCCAACGACCTGATCTGGTCGCGCCGCCAGCGCCACTACCTGCTCGACATCCCGGACCGGGACAACGACCTGGTCTCCTGGAACGCCGACGCCACCCGCATGCCGGCCCGCATGCATTCCGAATACCTGCACACGCTGTTCCTGAAGAACCGCCTGGCCAGCCAGCGCTACATCGTGGACGGGCATCCGGTGGCCCTTACCGACATCAAGGTGCCGGTGTTCGCGGTGGGCGCCATGACCGACCACGTTGCGCCCTGGCGCTCGGTGTACAAGATCATTCCGCTCACCGACACCGAGCTTACCTTCCTGCTGACCACCGGCGGACACAATGCGGGCGTGGTCTCGCCGCCCGGCACGCCGAAACGCAGCTACCAGGTCGCCGTCCATCCGCACGAGGCCCGCTACGTGGGACCCGACGCCTGGCAGGCCAACCAGCCCCGGCACGACGGCAGCTGGTGGCCGGCATGGGAATCGTGGCTGGCGAGCCACGCCGGCGCACGGGTCGCACCGCCGGCGCCGGCGCCCGGCCCCGACGCGCCCGGCAGCTACGTCCTGGCGCGGTGAACAAACAGCGTGCGCCGCCCTACCCGGCAGCGCCGGAGCCGGCGGCGGTGGCGGCGCTCGACACCAGCGCGGTCCTGCGCCTGCTGGGCGTTGGTCCGGACGGTTTGCCGGCAGCCGAGGCCCGCTTGCGCCTGGCGCGCCACGGACCGAACACGCTCGCGCACGCACCAGGCCGCCCACCCCTGCTGGCCTTCCTGGCCGGACTGGCCCGCCCCCTGCCGCTGCTGCTCCTGGCGCTGGCCGGCCTCGACCTGGCCACCGGCCAGCGTTTCGGCGCCGCCATGATCGCAAGCATGGTGCTGCTGTCCACGGTGCTCGGTTTCGTGCAGGAATACCGGGCCGACCGCGCCGCCCGGCGCCTGCGGGCAATGGTGCGCACTACGGTCCGGGTCCGGCGTCCGGCACCTGCCGCGGGCGCCGAGGGCATCGAGACCGAGCATCCCCTCGAGGAACTGGTGCCGGGTGATATCGTCCTGCTGGCCGCCGGCGACCCGGTGCCGGCCGAGGTACGTTTCATCGAGGCGATCGACCTGTACGTCGACCAGGCTCCGCTCACCGGAGAGTCGCTGCCGGTGCGCAAGCAGGCGGGCGCGCACGCCGCGGCCGGGGGCGGCGCCCCGGCGCTCGCCGAGCTCGACAACATCGGCTTCATGGGCACCCACGTCACCAGCGGCAGTGCGCGCGCCGTGGTGTTCGCCACCGGAGCCGGCACCGGCTTCGGCCGGCTCGCTGCCGACCTGGTCCAGCCACGCGAGCGCAGCGATTTCGACCGCGGCATCGCCAGCGTGATCTCGCTGCTGCTGCGCATCATGCTGGTCATGGCGCCGCTGGTGATGCTGCTGAACTGGGCCGGCAAGGGCGACCTGCACCAGGCGCTGCTGTTCGCGACCGCGGTGGCGGTCGGCCTGGCGCCCGAGATGCTGCCCGTGATCGTCACCGCCAATTTGGCGCGCGGGGCGCTCGAACTGTCCGGCCGCGCGGTGATCGTCAAACGCCTGGCCGCGGTCCAGACCCTGGGCGCGATCGACGTGCTGTGCACCGACAAGACCGGCACCCTGACCCAGGACCGGGTGGTCCTGGAACGCCATATCGATATCGCGGGACGCGAATCGGAGCGCGTGCTCGATTACGCCTACCTGAACAGTTATTACCAGACCGGACTGCACAGCCTGCTGGACAAGGCGGTGCTCGGCCATGCCCGCGCGCATGCGCGGCTGCGGCCCGACCTCGGTTGGTGCAAGCTGGGCGAGATTCCCTTCGATTTCGCGCGCCGGCGGATGTCGGTGGTGCTGCGGGCGCCCGATGGGGCGCGCATCCTGGTGTGCAAGGGCGCGGTGGAGGAAATCACCAGTGTCTGCAACGCCGCCGAGGGCGTGCATGGCCCGGTCCCGTTCGATGCCGGCCACGCCGGCGACCTGGGCACGGTGACGCAGGGCCTCAACGAGGAGGGCCTGCGGGTGATCGCGATCGCCTGGCGCACGCTGCCGGACGACGCCCGGGACCTGGCCGATCCGGCGCTGGAGCACGACCTGACCCTGGCCGGCTACATCGCCTTCTTCGATCCGCCCAAGGATTCCGCCGCCGCCGCGCTCGCCGCCCTGGCGGCACGGGGCGTGGCCGTCAAGGTGCTCAGCGGCGACAACGCGGCGGTCTGCGCCCACGTCTGCCGGATGGTCGGCATCGCGCCCGGCACGGTGCTGGAGGGCGCGCGCATCGACGCACTGGACGATGCGGCGCTGAGCCGCGTGGCCATCGACACGACGGTGTTTGCCAAGCTGGTGCCAGCCCAGAAGACGCGCGTGATCCGCTGCCTGCAGGGCCAGGGACGGGTGGTCGGCTTCCTTGGCGACGGCGTCAACGACGGGCCGGCGCTGAAGGCCGCCGACGTCGGCATCGCGGTGGACACCGGCGCCGATGTCGCGCGCGAGTCGGCCGACCTGATCCTGATGCAAAAAAGCCTGCTCGCGGTCGACGCCGGCGTGCTTGCCGGCCGCAAGGTGTTCGGAAACATCGTCAAGTACATCCGCATGAGCGCCAGTTCGAACTTCGGCAACATGCTCAGCGTACTGGGCGCGAGCGTCCTGCTGCCCTTCCTGCCGATGGCGCCGGTCCAGGTGCTGCTCAATAACCTGCTGTACGACTGCGCCCAGACGGCGCTGGTGACGGACCGGGTCGACCCCGGCTTCCTGGCGCGCCCGCGCCACTGGGATATCCAGGCCCTGCGCCGCTATGTGCTGTGCTTCGGGCCGATCAGTTCGCTGTTCGACTATGCCGCTTTCGGGCTGCTGTGGTTCGGTCTCGGCGCGGCCCGCGCGCCGAGCCTGTTCCAGTCCGGCTGGTTCCTTGAATCCCTGCTGTCGCAGACCCTGATCGTGTATGTGATCCGCACCGGCGCGGCCCCGGGTCCGGCGAACCGGCCTTCGGCGGCCCTGGCCGTGGCCAGCCTGCTCGTCTGCGGCACCGGGCTCTGGCTGCCGTGGTCGCCCCTGGCCCCGCTGCTTGGCCTGGTGCCGCCCCCTGCAGCCTACTGGTGGGGGCTGGCGGCGATCCTGGGTGCTTACGTGCTGCTGACCCGCAGCGCCAGGTCATGGCTGCTGCGCCGTGTCGAGCGGAGCTGAGCCTGGGAACGGCGGCGCGGCCCTCAGCGCGCGGCGTGGTTCACGCGACGGTTGCCGGATACGATTGAGCGGCGTCAAACCCCTGGCCGCGTGCCCGACTACGCTGCCCGGAGACCAATCACTCAAGGAGAACGCCATGTCCACCACATTCTTGCGTCGGGCGCTGACGGGCGCCGCCGCCCTGCTCCTGCTGGGCACGGCACCTGCGGTTCCAGCCCAGGACGGACGCCCCGGCGAGGCCGCTTCCGGCGCCGCGCAGGGCCGCGAAACCGGTGTCCAGCGCAAGGAAGCCGCCGCCCGCCGCGTCGCCGACGCCGCCGGCGTGGTGCGCACCATGACGGCCACGCCCGCGCTCGCCGAAATGCTCGGCCGCGCGCGCGGGGTCTACATCGTTCCCACCTTCGGCCGCGCCGCGTTGGGGGTCGGCGCCGAAGGCGGCTCCGGCGTCCTGATGCTGCGCCAGGCCGACAGCAGCTGGGGCAACCCGGTGTTCTACAACATCGGCGGTATCAGTCTCGGGCTGCAGGCCGGCGCCGAGGGCGGCCCCCTCGCCCTGCTCCTGATGAACCAGAAGGCGGTCGACAGCTTCCGCAAGCGAAACAATTTCTCGCTCAGCGCAGACGCCGGGCTGACCGTGATGAACTACGCGCGCATGGCGCGCGGCACGACCGCGGGCGACGTCGTGGCCTGGTCCGGCGGCAAGGGCCTGTTCGGCAATGCGGCGACCATCTCCATCGATGGGGTCCGCTACAACCAGCGCCTGACGCACGCCTATTATGGCAAGCCGGTCACGGCGCTCGAAGCGATGGACAGCACCACGCCCGAGCAGCAGGCCGCCCCGTTGCGCGCGGCGCTCGGCAAGTAGGCCGGCGGCGCGCTTCAGCGCGGCCGCAGGGCCACGCCGAAGCGCGCCAGGCCGAGCGCGAACAGCACCGCGCCGATCGCCAGCAGCGCCAGCAGGGGGCGCCACACCACCTCGATTCCGGCGCCGCGAAACAGGATCGCCTGGCTCAGCTCGACGAAATGCGTGGTCGGCGCCAGCAGCATCAGTTCGCGCAGCACGGAGGGAATGCTCTCGCGCGGCGTGGTGGCGCCCGACAGCATCTGGAGCGGCAGCAGGGCCAGGATCACCAGCAGGCCGAACTGCGGCATGCCGCGCGCGGTGGCCGCCATCAGGATGCCGAGCGAGGTGGTCGCGAACAGGTGCAGGGCGACCCCGAGCAGGAACAGCGTCAGCGAGCCCTGCAAGCCGACCTGCAGCAGGCCGCGCAGCACCACCAGCAGCGCCACCACGGTGGCCAGCATCACCACCGCCGCCATCGACCACAGCTTGGCCAGCAGGATCTCCACCCCGCGCACCGGCATCGCCAGCAGGTGCTCGACGGTACCATGCTCGCGCTCGCGGATCAGGGCGGCGCCGCTGAGTATCACCGACAGCATGGTGATATTGCCCACCAGCTCCATCAAGCCACCGAACCACGAGGGCGTCAGGGCCGGGTTGAAGCGCGCCCGCACCGTCAGCGCGACCGCCGGCGGCGCCTGCGCGCGCACGCCGCGCACGAAGCTTGCCACCTCGCCCAGGGCGATCTGCTCGACGTAGCCGCTTCCGGAAAACGCCTGGCTCATCCGGGTGGCGTCCACGTTCAGTTGCAGGGCGGCCGGGCGGCCCGCCAGCACCCGGCGCTGGAAGCCGGCCGGAATCACCAGCACGAAGGTGGCGCTGCCGCGGTCCAGGCGTGCGTCCAGCGCGTCCAGCCCGACCTGTTCGGGCGGCATGAATTGCGGCGGCAGGAAGGCCTGGCGGATCCGCAGCGACAGCGGCGACACATCCTCGTCGACGATCGCGAGCGCGGCCCGGCTCAGGGTATCTGGCTGGGCGGTCGCGGCGACGTAGACCGCGGCGGTGAAGCTGTACACGATCAGGCCCAGCATCACCGGATCGCGCAGCAGGCTCCACCACTCCTTGATGCCCAGGCGCCAGACCTTGTGCCAGGACAGGCCCACGCTAGCGCTCCTGCCGCGGCAAGGCCAGGATGGCCAGGCCGAGGATCACCGGGATGGCTGCCAGCAGCGCACCGAACTCGGCGTGCAGGTCGGCAAACCCGAGGGCCTTGGAAAACACCCCGCGGCTGATGGTCAGCATGTGCGAGGCCGGGTAGGTCTCGCCGATCACCCTGCCCGCCCCCTCCAGCGCGGCCACCGGATTGATCAGCCCCCCGAACTGGATCGCCGGCAGCATGGTGCCGATCATGGTCAGGAAGATCGCCGCGATCTGGCTGCGGGTGAAGGCCGATGCGAGCAGCCCCATGCCGGTCGAGCAGAGGCAGAACAGGAAAGCGGCCGCCGTGAGGGCCGCCAGGCTGCCCTTGAGCGGCACGCCGAGCACGGTCACCGCCAGCAGCGTCATCAACATGAAGTTCAGCATGGCAAGCAGCACATACGGGGCCGCCTTGCCAAGCAAAAATTCGCTGCGCCGCAGCGGCGTGACATACAGGTTGACGATCGACCCCATTTCCTTTTCGCGCACCACCGCCAGCGCCGCCTGCATCGCGGGCAGGTTCAGCAGGAGCAGGGCGATAATCGCCGGCACCATGGCCGGCATGCTGCGCACGTCGGGGTTGTAGCGAAAGCGCGTCTCGACGCTGACCACAGGCAGTGCGCCCCGGCCATCGGTCGCGGCGGCGGCGGCCGCGGCGCCGCGGGTGCGCAGCCAGTCGGCGTGCATGCCCTGCACATAGGCTTCGGCCGTCTCGGCGCGCGGCGGGTTGGCGCCGTCGATCCAGGCGCCGATCTGGACCGGCCGGCCGCGCCGGAACGCGCGCGCGAAGCCCGGCGGGATCTCGATGGCCAGCGCCAGCTCGCCCGAGCGCATCCGGCGGTCCAGCTCGCCATAGTCGGCCAAGGGCGGACGCTCGGTAAAGTAGCGCGAGCCGGACAGGTTCAGGGCATAGTCGCGGCTGAGGGCCGTGCCGTCACGGTCGAGTACGGCATAAGGAAGATCTTCGACGTCCATGTTCAGGCCGTAGCCGATCACGATCATCAGGATCAGCGAGCCGAGCGTGGCCAACAGCGCCCGCACCGGATCGCGCCACAGCTCCAGGGTTTCGCGCCGGCTGCATGCGGCCGCCCGGACCAGCCAGTCCGGGCGCGCATCGGGCCGCTGCTGCGGCGCCCCTGGCGGCAGCGCGGGCGCCGGCACCGAGGCCTCCGGGTCGGCTTCGCGCAACCAGGCCACGAAGGCCTGCTCCAGGCTGGCGGCACCGCGCGCCGCCTGCAGGGACGCGGGCGCGCCGCAGGCCAGCACCCGACCGGCGTGCATCAAGGCCACGCGGTCGCAGCGCTCGGCCTCGTTCATGAAGTGGGTCGAGATGAAGATGGTGACGCCGTCCCGGCGCGAGAGCGCCAGCATTTCGGCCCAGAATCCGTCGCGCGCGACCGGATCGACGCCGGAGGTCGGCTCGTCCAGGATCAGCAGTTCGGGGCCGTGCACCAGCGCCACCGCCAGCGACAGGCGCTGGCGCATCCCCAGCGGCAGCGTTTCGGGCATGGCATCGAGCACCGGCTCCAGCCCGAAGCGCCGGGCCAGGTCGGCGCAGCGGCGCTGGCCGGCATCCTCGGGCAGGTCGAACAGGCGCGCGTGCAGCAGCAGGTTCTGGCGCACGCTCAGCTCGCCGTACAGCGAGAAGCCTTGCGACATGTAGCCGACCCGGCGCCGCCCGCCCAGGTCGTGACGGCGCACCGGTTGGCCCAGCACCCAGGCCTCGCCGTTGCTCGGCGCCAGCAGCCCGGTGAGCATTTTCATGGTGGTGCTCTTGCCGCAACCGTTCGAGCCGATGAAGCCGAAAATCTCGCCGCGGCCGATGCGGAAACTGACGTCGCGCACCGCGACGAACTCGCCGAAGCGCCGCCACAGTCCGCGCGCCTCGACCGCTGGCCCGGCCGCGGACGCCTGGCCGGTGGTCGCGCCCGGCCCCGCCCCGTCCGGGCGCCGCTGCCCGGCGCGCCGCGCGGGCGGCAGCAGGGCCACGAAGGCATGCTCCAGGTCGGCGCAGCCGGTGCGCGCCAGCAGCGCGTCGGGACTGCCGGCAGCCAGCACGCGGCCGGCATCGAGCGCCACCAGCCAGTCCATCTGGCGCGCCTCTTCCATGTAGGCCGTGGCCACCAGCACGCTCAAGCCGGGGCGCGCGCGCCGGATCGCCGCGATCAGTTCCCAGAACTGCACCCGGGCCAGGGGATCGACCCCGGTGGTGGGCTCGTCCAGGATTAATAAGTCGGGCTCATGAATGAGGGCGCAGCATAAGCCCAGCTTCTGCTTCATGCCACCCGACAACAGCCCGGCAGGGCGTCCCAGGAAGGGCTGCAGGCCGGTACTGCGCGACAGCAGATCGATCCGCGCACGCGCCGCCGCCGCGTCGAGTCCGAACAGGCGGGCGAAGAACTGCAGGTTTTCCGCCACCGTGAGCGAAGGATAGAGGTTGCGGCCGAGTCCCTGCGGCATGTAGGCAATGCGCGGGCTGAGGCGGGCGCGGACGGCCGCGTGCGCGAGGTCGCCGCCCAACACCTCGACCCGGCCGTGACGAAAGCGCCGCGCGCCGGCCAGCACCGCCAGCAGGCTGGACTTGCCCACCCCGTCCGGCCCGATCAGGCCGGTCATGGCGCCGGCCGGCAGCACCAGGCTGACTTCGTCGAGCGCCGTCACGCGGCGGTAGCGCAGCCGCAGGCCGTTGATCCGCGCAAGCGCCGCCGCGTGCCCGGCCGACGCAGGCGTCATCCCGCCCCCCGCAGCGCCAGCGCGGGCGGCCAGCTTGCGCGTGGATCGAGACGCACCCAGGCAACGCCCGGCACCCCCGCCTTGACGTAGTCGGCATAACGCTGCAGCACTTGCCGGTCGACCTGGGCCTTGACGCGGAACATCAGCTTCTGGCGCTCGCTGGCGGTTTCCACCGATTTCGGCGTGAATTGGGCCGCACTGGCGACGTAGGTGACCGTGGCCGGGACGATGAAGCCGGGGGCGGTGTCCAGCTGCAGGCGCACCTCGGCGCCGAGCGCGACGCGCCCGGCGGCCGTCTCCGGCACGAAGAAAGTCATGAAGACGTCGTTCAGGTCGATCAGGTTCAGCACGGTTCCGCCGCCGGGCAATACTTCGCCGGGCTGGGCCACACGGTACTGGACCCGCGCGGCGCGCGGCGCGGTCAGGGCCAGCTCGCGCAGGTCGGCATCGATCCGCGCCGTCGCGGCCAGCGCCACGTCGACGTTCGCGCCTGCCCCCACCACCTGGGCCGCGGCCGCCTCGACCGCGGCGGCGGCGGCCTGGCGCTGGGCGCGCGCCGCCGTCACCGCGGCGTCGGCGCCGCGCACCCGGGCCTGGTCGTCGTCGAGTTCCTGCGACGGCGCGGCCCCGGCCGCCGCCAGCGTGGTCGAGCGGCGCAGCCGGCGTTGGGCGGCGTCCAGTTCGCTCAGGCGCTGGACCACGACCGCGGCGGCGGCGGCCTCGTCGCCACGGCGCATCGCCAGCCCGGCCTCGGCCTGCGCCACCGCATCGCGCGCCTGCCGCGCGCGCGCCTGCGCTTCCGCGCGTTGCGCCAGCAAGATGTCCGGGTCCATGCGCGCCAGCACCTGGCCGGCCTGCACCATATCGCCCTCGTCCACCAGCACCTCGGCGACCCGGCCCGGCAAGCTGGTCGCGATGTCGATCTCGATGGCTTCGATACGGCCGTTGCCGCTCACGAAGCCCGGGCCCGGTTCCGGGTCCTGTCCACGCCCGCGCAACCATGGTCCGGCCACGGCCCCCAGGGCCAGCAAGGCGGCCAGCAACAGCAGTAGTGCGCCGCGGCGCCATCCGCGTAGCGGGATCATGGCGCGGCGCGACGGGGAAGCTGGCAGCGCGACGGCAGGCAGCCGCCGGCGCTTGGCGGGAATTTGATGTGCATCAAAGCGCTAGCCATGGGAAACCTGAATCCTGTTTGCACTTCGACAAAAGGGCACCTACCATGTTCCTCGAACGCGTCTGCATCGCCACCGATGGTTCCGACCTGGCCGTCCGCGCCGCCCAGATGGGGGTCTTGCTGGCCCGCGCGGGCGCGGGACGGGTCGTTGCGGTCTCGGTGGCCCAACCGCACTTTCGCATGCCCGAACACAGCGCGGCCGCGACCGAGGCGCAGGACGCCGCGGCCGCGCGGACCGAATTCGCGCGCGCCCGCGAGGCCGCCCGCAGTCACGCCGACACCGTGGGCCGTATCGCCCAGGCCAGCGGGGCAAGCTGCGACACCGCGATCCCGCTGGCGTCCAGGCCCGGGCCCGAGATCGTGCGGGTGGCGGAAGCACACGGCTGCGACCTCATCGTGATGGGGGCGCATGGCCCGAACGATGCCAATCCCCAGTTCACCGGCAGCGTCGCCCAGTACGTGCTGGCCAACTCGCCGATCCCGGTACTGCTGCTGCGCGACCCGCGCGAAGCCGCGCCGCCGGATTTCACCGAAGTCGGGACGGCCTGACACGGTTCAAGGCACGATCGCCACTTTCAGGACGCCGTCGCGCTGGTTCGCGAACAATTCGTAGGCTTCCTCGATCCGGTCGAGCGGGAAGCGGTGCGTCACCAGCGGGCGCAGGTCGACGCGGCCGGACGCCACGATGTCCATCAGCCGTCGCATGCGGTGCTTGCCGCCCGGGCACAGTGTGGTGACCAGCCTGTGGTCGCCCAGGCCGGCGGCGAAGGCGTCCACCGGCAGGCTCAGCTTGCCCGAGTACACGCCCAGGCTCGACAGGGTGCCGGCGGGGCGCAGCGCGCGCAGGCAGCTCTCGAAGGTCTGCTGGGTGCCGAGTGCCTCGATGGCCACGTCGGCGCCACGGCCATCGGTGAGCGCGAGGATGGCCTCGACCGGATCGGTGTGCCTGAAATCGATGACGTGGTCGGCGCCGAGCCGCCTGGCCATCTCGAGCCGCGCCGGCACCGTGTCGACCGCAATGATCTTGGCGGCGCCGCGCAGGCGCGCGCCGGCGGTGGCGCACAGGCCGATCGGCCCCTGGGCAAACACCGCCACGGTATCGCCGATGCGGATCGCGCCGTTCTCGGCGCCGCCGAAGCCGGTGCTCATGATGTCCGGGCACATCAGCACCTGTTCATCGCTCAGGCCGTCGGGAACCGGGGACAGGTTGGCCATCGCGAACGGCACGCGGACGTATTCGGCCTGGCAGCCGTCGATCGTGTTGCCGAAGCGCCAGCCGCCGATCGCATGGCCGCCGCACTGCGACTGGTGGCCCTCGAGGCAAGGGTGGCACTGGCCGCAGGGCGTGATGGCGCCCACCACCACCCGCTGTCCGAGGGCGTAACCCTCTACCCCCGGGCCGAGTTCGGCAATCACGCCGACCGGTTCGTGCCCGACGGTCAGCCCGGGCGCGACCGGATACTCGCCTTTCAGGATGTGGACGTCGGTACCGCAGATCGTGGTCAAGGTGACCTTGACGATCGCTTCGCCGGGACCGGCCCGGGGCACCGGCTTGCGCTCGAGCGTGATCCGGCCCGGCCCCTTGAATACTGCCGCTTTCATCATTTCCATCGGACCCTCCTGTCGATGCGGGATGCCCGGGCCGCCATTACCCCGCTCAGTGCGCCATCAGGACGGAGATCGTCGCGTTCTCCAGCACGTTGCGGGTAACGCCGCCCAGGATAAGTTCGCGGAACTGCGAATGTCCATAGCAGCCCATGACCAGCAGGTCGTAGGCTTCCTGCGCCGCCATCGCGAGCAGGGCTTGTCCGCCGTCGATGTGGCGGTCGACCACCATGATTTCGGCCTGGACGTCGTGCCGGGCGAGAAAGGCGGCCAGGTCGGCCCGGTGCTGCCCGTCGCCCAGGTCGGTGTCGCCGGGCGGACGGAAGGCGACCACCGTCGCCCGCACTGCGTGCCGCATCAGCGGCAGGGCAGCCAGCAATGCCGTGGAGGCCTCCTTGGCGCCGTTCCATGCCACCAGCACATGCCGGCCTGGACCATGCGCCACCGGCGCGCATGGCACCACCAGCACCGGGCGGCCGCAGGTGAAGGCCACATACTCGGGGATGCGTCCGATGGTGTCGGTCAGGGCTTCGCTCAGGTCGTCCTGGCTGACCACCACCAGGTCGGCGAAACGGCCGAGCCGCGCCAGCGCCTCGCTGGCCAGGTCGCACACCAGGCGCTTCTCGGACACCACGCCGGCTTCGCCGGCCAGCAGGGCGAAGCGGTCGAGCGCCCGCGTTGCGGTTGCATGCAAGGGCGCGAAATAGCTGGCCTCGAGGCTGCCGGCCACCGGATGGTAGCCATGCGGAAATACTTCGCGCGAAACGCCGGTGGCCGCGACGCCGATCAGGTGGGCATCGTGCTCGGCCGCCAGCCTGGCCGCGATGCGGATGCGCTGCGGCGCATGGCGCGAGGCGTCGGCGTGCACGATGATGGTGCGGTAGCTCATTGCCTGGTTCTCCTGGTTGAATACGGGAAGCCGCCGGACGCTAGGCGTGGCGCGGCCGGCGCCCCGGCAGGCCCGGTCGCGCCAGCGCGCCGAGCGGGCCCGGCCCGCGGCCACGGCGCAGCGCCAGCACCGCACCGCGCGCGCTGGCCAGCAGGCGCAGTCCGCAGAAGCGGTGCAGCGACAGCAGGCCCGGCAAGGCCGCCACCACGTCGCGCCCGATACCGAGCTCGCCGGCTTCCACCCGGGGCGTGGCGTGGTGCAGCGCGTTCAGCAGCAGCGCGTTGTCGCGGCGCTGCTCGCGCACCCCGGCAAAACCGGCGACCTCCATCAGGCTTTCCTCGTGCCGGAAAGCCGCTTCGATGGCCGCCACCAGGCGCGCGAACGCCGGCGCGAAGCGCTGGTCCGGTTCGCGCGCCACGGCGTGGACCTGGACCAGCAGGCCGTTGCGTGCGTGAGCCAGTGCGTGCACGATGCTGTGCGGACCTGGCGAGGACGGTGAGGTGGACTTCATGGCGCGCGCCTGCGGTAATTGGTGGAGGGCTGAGTTGGCAGTCTGGCCAGTCAACTCCTCCCTGTCTTTGACCCAGATCAAATGCGCCTCCGTCGACCGCCGGAACCTGGTTGATTCCATTGCCCGAGCCACATAGCGGGTAGCACATAGCAGATAGCTTTTCGGTGAATTTTGATGTCCATCAAAGGAAGTATCGCTTCACCTCGCTAGGCTGGTGCTGGCCGATCAACGGCGGGAGAATCCATGAGCATCCGCAACCTCCAACACCTGTTCGCACCCGCTTCGGTGGCCGTGATCGGGGCCTCGGACCGTCCAGGCAGCGTCGGCGCCACGGTGTGGCGCAACCTCACTACCGGGGGCTTCCGCGGCCCATTGTGGCCGGTCAACCGGCGCCACGGCCAGGTCGGCGGGCGCCAGGCCTGGGCCAGGATCGCCGACCTGCCCGCGGTGCCGGAACTGGCCGTGATCTGCACCCCCGCCCCCACCGTCCCCGGCCTGGTGCGCGAACTCGGCGCCGCAGGCTGCCGTGCCGCCGTCGTCCTCAGCGCCGGGCTCGACGCCCCCGAGAACCCGGCAGGCGCCGGAACGGGGCGCAGCCTGCGCCAGGCGATGCTCGAGGCCGCGCAACCCTGGCTGCTGCGCATCCTGGGCCCGAACTGCGTCGGCCTGCTGGTGCCGGGCATCGGCCTGAACGCCAGCTTCGCGCCCGGCGCCGCGCTCCCGGGCCGGCTCGCCTTCGTGGCCCAGTCCGGAGCACTGGTCACCGCGGTCCTGGACTGGGCCGGCGCGCGCCGGATCGGCTTCTCGTGCTTCGTTTCGCTCGGCGACGGCAGCGACGTCGATTTCGGCGACCTGCTCGACTGGCTGGCCGCCGATCCAGGCACCGATGCCATCCTGCTGTATGCCGAAAGTGTGCGCCACGCGCGCAAGTTCATGAGCGCGGCGCGCGGCGCGGCGCGCGGCAAGCCCACCCTGGTGGTCAAGGCCGGGCGCGCCGCCGAGGCGGCGCGCGCCGCGTTCAGCCACACCGGGGCGCTGGCAGGTTCCGACCTGGTCTACGATGCCGCCATCCGTCGGGCCGGCATGCTGCGCGTGAACACCACGGCCGACCTGTTCGACGCGGTCGCCATGCTGGCGCACACCCGCCCCCCCGCCGGGGAGCGGCTGGCGATCCTGACCAATGGTGGCGGCCCGGGGGTGATGGCGACCGACGCGCTGCTCGCCGCACAGGGCGTGCTGGCCCGGCTCGAGGCGCCCACCCTGGCGCGCCTGGGCGACAGCCTGCCGCCGCTGTGGTCGCACGGCAACCCGGTCGACATCGTCGGCGATGCGCCGGCGCAGCGCTACCGCGACGCGCTGGCCGCACTGCTGGACGCGCCCGAGCTCGACGCCGTGCTGCTGATCCATGCGCCCACCGCCATCGTGTCCAGCGCCGAGATCGCCCGTGCGGTCCTGCCCCTGATTGCCGGCGCGGCGCGGCCGGTACTGTGCTGCTGGCTCGGCGGGCACAGCGTAGCCGAGGCGCGCCGCCTCAGCATCGAGGCCGGGGTCCCGGTGTTCGACACGCCCGAAGAAGCGGTCAAGGGTTTCCAGCAACTGGTCGACTACCGCCGCAACCAGGCGGTGCTGACACAGGCGCCCGGGCCACGCGAGCGCCTGGTGCCGGACCGCCATGCCGCGCGCGCCCGGCTCGATGCCCTGCTGGCCGCCAGGGTCACGCAGCTGGGCGAGACCGACGCCAAGGCGCTGCTGGCGGCCTACGGCATCCCGACCGTGCCGACCGAGACGGTACCCGACCGCGCCGCTGCGCTGGCGGCGGCGCGCCGCATCGGCTACCCGGTCGCGCTCAAGATCTTCTCGCCCGACATCGCCCACAAGACCGAGGTCGGCGGCGTCTCCCTCGACCTGGCCGACGAAGAGGCGCTCGGCGCCGCGCTCGACGCCATGCTGCTGCGCGTACGTGCGCTGCGGCCTCGGGCGCACCTGGAGGGCTTCGCGGTGCAGGCGATGGCGCGCCGGCCGCAGGCGCTCGAGCTGATCGTCGGGATCAGCACCGACCCCGTGTTCGGCCCGGTGCTACTGTTCGGCCACGGCGGCATCGCGGTCGAGGTCACCGCCGACCAGGCGATCGGCCTGCCGCCCCTGAACCGGGTGCTGGCGGCCGACCTGGTGAGCCGCACCCGTGTGGCGCGCCTGCTGGCGGGCTACCGCGGACGGGCGCCGGCGGACCTCGAAGCCTTGTACGACGTGCTGGTGCGCGTAGGCCAGATGGCCTCCGACCTGCCCGAACTCGCCGAACTCGACATCAATCCCTTGCTGGCCGATTCCGCCGGCGTCGTGGCGCTCGATGCCCGCATGCGGCTGGAGCCGCTGCCCGCGGGGGGCGACGCCGACGCCCGACTGGCGATCCTGCCCTACCCGGCACAGCTCGAGCGCCAGGTCGACAGCAGGCTGGGGCCGCTGACGATCCGTCCGATCCGCCCCGAAGACGCGGCGGCGCACGTCGCCTTCTTCCATGCACTGAGCCCGGAAGACGTCCATATGCGCATGTTCGGCATGATGCGTGCGCTGTCGCCACAGCAACTGGCGCGTTTCACCCAGATCGACTACGCGCGCGAAATGGCCTTCATCGCCAGCCGGGCGGCGCCTGGCGGCGCCGAGACGCTAGGGGTAGCGCGGGTCGTGTTCGACCCCGACGACCTGCGCGGCGAGTTCGCGGTCACGGTCCGCTCGGACCTGAAGGGCCAGGGGCTCGGCCACCTCCTGATGTCCCGGCTGCTGGACTACTGCGCCGAACGCGGCGTGCCGCTGATAGAAGGCGTCGCCTTGCCGGAAAACACACGTATGCACGCCCTCGCCGCCGCCCTTGGATTTGCGCTTGACAGCGGCGCCGACGGCAGCGTCACGATGCGGCGCACGCTGTGCCGGAGTCCGTGATGGGCAAGCACATCCTGATCATCCAGGGGCATCCGGACCGCTCCCGCGAGCACCTGTGCCACGCGCTCGCCGATGCCTATGCCGACGGTGCGCGCGCCGCCGGCCACAGCGTCGAGACCGTCGAACCGGCACAGCTGGCGTTTCCGCTGCTGACCGATCCGGCGCAGTGGCAGGACTGTCCGGCGCCGGATGCGCTGCTGCCGGCGCAAGACGCCATTGCGCGCGCCGAGCACATCGTGCTGGTCTATCCGCTCTGGCTGGGCGACATGCCGGCCCAGCTGAAGGGATTCCTGGAACAGGTGTTGCGTCCCGGATTCGCCATCGCACGGGAGGCGCGTAATCCGATGAAATCCGGCCTGCTGGCCGGGCGCAGCGCGCGCGTGATCGTCACCATGGGCATGCCGGCGCCCTTCTACCGCTGGTTCTACGGCGCCCACGGGCTGCAGCTACTGCGCCGCAACATCCTGAAATTCGTCGGTCTCAAGCCGGTGGCCGCGACGGTGGTCGGCATGACGGGATCGATGCCGCCGGAGCGCCTGGCGCGCTGGAGCGCGCGGCTCGGCCGTCTGGGCGCACGGGCCGGCTGAGCCGGCCGTGGCGTCGTGGATGGCGGCGCGCCGCAGCGCGGCCAGCGCAGCCACGATGCGCAATGAGCGCGGCAGGTGTGACGGCGCGGGCCGGGCAGCTCATCGCCTGCCCGGCCCGTCGGGGGCGCCGCGGCGCCGTGCCAGCTCGACCCGGTCACGGCCGTTCGACTTGGCCCGGTACAATGCCTCGTCGGCGGCGGCAAGCAAGGCGTCGACGTCCGCATGCGCATGTTCCAGCTGGGCGACGCCGACGCTGATCGTGCAGCGCACCAGCGCCGACGGCGTCTGCAGGCGAACGGCCGCCACCGCCATGCGCATGCGCTCGGCGCAGGCCAGCGCTTCCACTTCGTCCGTCTCGGGCATGACGCAGACAAACTCCTCTCCGCCTATCCTGCCGAAATAATCGCTGGCGCGCAGTGCGCCGGCACATGCCTTGCTGACTGCCCGCAGCAGCGCGTCGCCGGCCGCATGGCCCCAGGTGTCGTTGACGCACTTGAAATGGTCGATATCGAGCATGCCGATCGCCAGCGGTCGACCATGGCGCCGGGCCAGCGCCAGGTCATGACCCGCCAGTTCGAGCAGGTAGCCGCGCGCCAGCACGCCGCACAGGCTGTCGTGGCGGACCGACCAGGTCAAGGCCCGCTCGGCCATGAACTTCCTGCGCAGCAGGCGCCCCTGGAACACGGCCACGGCGACGGTCAGTGCGAGCATCACGGCATACACCAGCACGCTGCTGACGAAGACCTGCTCGGGCAGTACCGCTGCGCCCAGCGCCGCGAACAGCAGGGCCGGCGGCACCACCATGACGGCCACGCGGCGCAGGCGTGGCTCGACCAGGGCGAGTGGAAACATGGCGCCGGTGATGGCCGGCAGTCCCAACACCAGCCCGTTGGGCAACAGGCTTGCGCTGAGGATCATTGCGGCGGTATGGGTGACGTAGACGAGGGTGCAACGCCAGGCGACCGGCATCCGCCCGCCCCAGCGCAGGTAGCCGATGGCGCCGAACAGCACCAGCCCCAGCCGCAGGAAGGCGGTCGCGGTGGCCTGGTGCGGCGCGATCCAGTGATCCCATGCGCTGAACAGCAAGACGCCGCTGCCGAACACGACGCCGAATGCCGGCAGCATGTCGGACAGGGTGCGGTCGAGCGCAAGGCCGAACTCGCGCTCGTCCAGGGGGAGCAGTGTGCCGCATGCGCCGGCGGCCAGGCGGCGCAGGTGCCGCCATGGCCGCGGCGCCCGGTCGGTGGGTGCGCCGGCATGGGGGGACGATTCTTGGGCCGCCCCCGTTCCAGGAGCATCCTTCCCGGCCGAGGCCTGGAGCGAGGCCGCCCGCCCTCTCCCCCAGCGCACCGGGTGGCCCGCTCAGGTCGCGCCGGCAGGCCGGGTGTGTTGACGCGCCTGCGATCCGTCCTCGTGCGCTACCGGCCGCAACACCATGACCGGCACCGGCGCGTTGGCCAGCACGGCCTGCGTCACACTGCCGGCCAGCAATCGGCTCAGGCCGCGCCGTCCGTGCGAGCCCATCACGATCAGGTCGCAATGTTGCTGGCGCGCCGTGTCGACGATGGCTTCGGCTGGGTCGAGCGCACTGCAGGTGACCGGGGTGCAGGACACGCCGGCCTGCTGCGCGCGCTTGGCGATCGCATCGACATGGGTCTGCGCATGTTCCAGCAGCACCTCGACCTGGAGCCCCGGATCGTAGGCCATGGCGCCTTCGAGCGACTGGAATGTGGGTTCGGGAACCGCCACGCCCAGCGCGACGATGGTGCTGCCGCGGGCCTGGGCGAAGTCGATGGCCGCGTCGACGGCCGACTCGGAAACGGGTGAGCCGTCGGTCGGCACCAGGATGCGTTGATACATGAGCTTGCTCCTTTGCTTGGCTGCTAGCGGTGCACCAGCACCGGGATGGCGCTGTGGACCAGGACTTTCTGGGTTTCGCTGCCCAGCAAGAGCCCCTTGATGCCCTTGCGGCCGTGCGAGGCCATGATGATCAGGTCGCACAGGCGCTCGCGTGCCGTCTTGATGATGGCTTCGTAGGGTGCGTCGGAGACGACCTGCACGCCGGTGAAGGGAACACCGGCGTCGCGCGCGGCCGCGGCGACTTCGTCGAGCAGGCGCTGGCCGTGCGTGCGGCTGGCTTCGGCATGCTGTTCGGGGGTTTCCTCCAGCATGTCACTATCGACGGTGAAGGTGTGGAACTCGGGCGTCGCGGTCATCGCGACAACATCGACGCCGATGCTCTTGGCAAAATCGATGCCGGACAGAATGGCGCGCCGCGATGCCTCCGATCCGTCGGTGGGCAGCAGGATTCGCGTGTACATGGCAACCTCCAGAGATGATGGTCTGGCGGAGTCGTCGCTCCGCCGTGCTGGACATGCGGCACGGGCGCGCTCCGCCGGCCGGTACCAGGGTTCTCCGACACGTACGGAGAACCGGGGCGGATCAACAATTCGAGCGCGACAGAAGCAGTCTGTTCGCGTGAACCCGCAAAATCTTTGATTCAGATCAAAAACATCGTACTTGCGGAATGTCTTGCATTCATGCGCCCGCAAGGGCCGGCGCCGTGCCGGCTATGGTGGGTGGGCCATCCCGGGCAGCAGCACCGCCGCCCCGTCGATCCGTCCGGCGCGCAGGTCGTCGAGCGCCGTGTTGGCCGCCGCGAGCGGGTAGCAGGTGACGGTGGTGGCGACCTCGCCATGCGCGACCTGGCGGAAGAAGGCCGCGCCATCGGCGCGCGTCAGGTTCGCGACCGAGCGCAGGCAGCGTTCTCCCCACAGCAGCGCGTAGGGAAACGACGGAATGTCGCTCATGTGAATGCCGGCGCAGACCACGGTGCCGCCCCGGCGCGTGGCGGCCAACGCCTGCGGCACCAGCTCCCCGGCCGGGGCGAACAGGATCGCGGCGTCGAGCGGAGCCGGCGGGGCCTGCCCGGCGGCGCCGGCCCAGCGAGCGCCGAGCGCGCGTGCAAAGTCTTGTGACCGGGCATCGCCGGCGCGCGTGAACGCGCACACCTCGCGCCCCTGGTGCAAGGCCAACTGGGCGACCAGGTGGGCGGCGGCGCCGAATCCATACAGGCCGAGCCGGTGTGCGTGCCCGGTCATGGCGTAGGCGCGGTAGCCGATCAGGCCTGCACACAGGAGCGGGGCGGCGTGAGCGTCGTCGTAGGCCTCGGGAAGCGCAAAGCAATAGCGTTCGTCGGCCAGCGTAAATTCGGCGAAACCGCCGTCGCGGTCGTAACCGGTGAACACAGCGCGCTCGCACAGGTTCTCGCGTCCATCGCAGCAGTACGCGCAGGCGCCGCAGCTCCCTCCGAGCCAGGGCACGCCGACCCGTTCCCCCGCGCGGAACCGCCCCGCCTGCGGTCCCGCGCCTGCCACCCGGCCGACGATCTCGTGGCCGGGGATCAGCGGCAAGCGATGCGGCGCCAGTTCGCCGTCGACGATGTGCAGGTCGGTGCGGCAGACGGCGCAGGCGCTCACCCGGATCAGGATCTCCCGTCCCGTGGGCCGGGGCACAGGCAGGCGCGCGCTGCGCAGCGGCCGCCCCGGCGCGTCCAGCAGCATCGCATGCATGTCCCCGCGCATGCCGCGCCGTCCCCTGCGCCGCCCCCTGCTTATTGGACCGCGATCTGCTTCCTGGCCGTACCCGGCTTCTTGGGCAAGGTCAGGTTCAGTACCCCGTCCTGGTATTTCGCCTCGGTCTTGCTGTCGTCGACTTCCTGCGGCAGGGTGAAGCTGCGGTATTGCGAACCGCTGAAGCGCTCGGTGTAGACCGTGTCGCCTTCGGTTTTTTCTTCCTGGCCCTGGATCGTCGCGCTGATGGTGACGAGGCTGCCGTCGACCGCAATCTTGATGTCCTCTTTCTTGTATCCCGGCATGTCGGCCTTCACGAGGTAGGCCTGGTCGGTTTCATTGACGTCGATACGGATCTGGCGCTCGGCCTCGAAGCCGCGCAGGGCCGGCGTGAGCGGGAACTCGCGCATCATTTCCTCGATGGCGCGTAGCGGGTTCCCCCGCAGCGTGTCGCGGAAGGGGTCGAAACGGGTCAGGTTATTCGCCATGATGTGCTCCTGGTTGAAGTGGTTTGCCCATGCTATGGGCCGGCATGGGTCGTCGTATGAGCCGGATCAATGTGCGCCGCTTGAAACCCATCCGCGACTGGCTGGCCGGACGCATTCTGTCGGGCCAGCGCGGCGAGCAAGGGCGCGCAGGCCTGGCGCAGCTGCTCGCGGTCGATACCGGTATTGGCATCGACCACGATCGTGTGCGCAAGTTCCGACGACGCCAACGGCTCGGCGCTGCGCAGCTGCATGTCGAGTACGGCGGCATCGGCATCCGAGGCGTCGTCGCCCTGCCGCCCTCGCGCCGCGATGCGCGCGAGCATGGCGGCGCACCCGGCGCGCACGTCGACGATGAAAAACGGCACGCCGAGCGCCGCGGCCAGCCGGCGCAGGCGCGTACGCTGGTCCGCCCGCAGGCAGGCGGCATCGACCACCGCCGGCCAGCCGGCGCCCAGCACCGTGCGGGCGAGCGTCCCGAGGCGGGCATAGGTGCGCCGCGTCGCGGCCGCGCCATACTGCCGCCCGAGGCCGGGAGCCGCCGCCGGCAGGCGTTTGCGCTCGACGTCGGAGCGCAGCTGGACCGCGCCGAGCAGTTCCACCAGCAGGCGGGCGACCGTCGTCTTGCCGCTGCCGGAAAACCCGTGCATGGCGACCAGCGCCACGGGCCCGGCGTGCGCGCACCGGCGGGCAAAGTCCAGATACGAACGGCCTTGCGCCAGGCAGCCGGCGCGCGCCGCGTCGGACAGGCGCGGCTGGCGCGCGCGCAGCAGCATGACCCTGGCGCGCACCAGCGCCCGGTGCATCCGATAAAGGCGCAGCATGGCCAGGCCGGCATGGTCGCCGCTGCATTCCAGGTAGCCGCTCAGCAGCCGGGCGGCCAGCCCCGGACTCCCCCGGCACGCCAGGTCCATGCACGCGAACGCGAGGTCGTCGATCGTGTCGATCCAGCGCAGGGCCGGGTCGAACTCGATGCAGTCGAACGCCTGGACCTCGCCATCCCGCGTCAGGATATTGCCGCAATGTAGGTCGCCGTGGCATTCCCTCACCATGCCTTGCGTGCGCCTTGCTGATGCCAGCGCGGGGAGCCCGGAGAACAGCTGGGCTGCGCACTCGCGCAGGACGGTCGATGCGGCTTGCACGCGTTCCGCTCCTTGCGCCCCGTCGTCCGCCAGCGCAGACTCGAGTCCGGCCATGGTGGCGGCGAAGGTCGCCGCCACCATGGCGGCCGTTCCCCACGACGCGCCTGGCGGCGCGCGCGGGGCGCGGCGGTGGAACGCCGCCAGCAGCGCCGCCAGCCGGTCCACCTCGTCGCCGCCGAGCAGGCCATCGGCGAGGCGTACGCTCCACAGCGCGTCCTGCTCGAAGGCGCGCATCCACACCGCATACTCGCGCGGCGTTCCGGCCGCGCCGATCGTCGGGCTGGCGGGGTCGCCGCCGACCGCGACGACACCACGGTAGAGATCGGGGGCCAGGCGACTGTTCAGGCGGCATTCTTCGCGGCAATAGAACCGGCGCGCGGCCAGGGTGGAGCAATCGACAAACGGCAGCGTTAGCGCCTTCTTGAATTTGTAGGCATCGCCACCCGCGACCAACACCCAGGAAATATGGGTCTCGAAGCGCGCGACGCGGCCCGCCGCAAGCTGCAGCGTGCGCGCCACCCGGTCGATGAGGCGCCGCTGCCGGGCCAGCGCGTCCATGGCGCAGCTAGCCCAGGTACTGGCCGCCGTTCACGTCGATGGTGGCGCCGGTGATGAAGCCGGCCTCGTCGTCGGCCAGGAAGGCGACCACGCGGGCGATGTCCTGCGGGCTGCCGAGCCGCCCGACCGGGATGCCGGCCAGGATGGCGGCCAGCACGTCGGGCCGGACCCGTTCCAGCATCGCCGTATCGCAATAGCCGGGGGCGACCGCATTGACCGTGACGCCATGCGCGGCGTTCTCGAGCGCCAGTGAGCGGGTAAAGCCGAGGATGCCCGCCTTGGCGGCGGCGTAATTGGTCTGCCCGGCCTGCCCCTTGCGCCCGTTGACCGAACTGATGTTGACGACCCGCCCGAAGCGGCGTTCGCGCATGCCGCCGATTACTTGCCGCGTCATGTTGAAGATCGAGCCCAGGTTGGTACGCATCACCTGCCACCACTGCGCTTCACTCATCTTGTGCAGCATGGCGTCGGCGGTGATGCCGGCATTGTTGACCAGGATGTCGACCGGACCCAGCGCTGCTTCGAGCTCGGCCAGGCCGGCGCGGCAGGCGTCGAAATCGGCCACGTCCCACCGGAACACCGGGATTCCGGTCTCGTCGCGCATCCGCAACGCAGCTTCCTCGTCGCTATGCCAGGTAGCGGCGATCCGACAGCCCCTGGCCTGCAGAGCCAGCGCGATTGCCCTGCCGAGCCCGCGCGTTCCACCCGTTACCACCGCTGTCCTCGCCATCGCAGGCCTCCATGCATTCGAGTTTTTCAAATTGGATCGCCCGGACGGGCGCCGGTTCCGCTGCCGCGGGCAGCGCAGGAGAGGCGCAAACGGGCGGCGGCAAGGGATGGCAACGGATGTATGAGCGATGTCAATGAATCGACGAATGCACTGCACGATCGCTAATGGAGGCATCTAAGCAATTCCGCTCAATCCTTGCTCCCCGGAGGTCATCATGAACAGGATAGCCATCGACATGCCGGTGGTCGGCGCGTGTTCCGTCGCCGAATGCGCCTATAACACCGACAACGGCTGCCACGCGCGCGCCATCACGGTCGGCGACGGAGTCCATCCGGGCTGCGATACCTTCCTGGTAGCGACCCCGCACACGCGCGATACCGGGCGCCATGCCGGCGTCGGGGCTTGCAAGGTCTCGTCCTGCCAGCATAACGACGACTACGAATGCACGGCCGAGCAGATCGCCGTCGGCCATGCCGGCCACGGCGCCTGCTGCCTGACCTACCAGCAACGGCTACTGCCGAACTCGCCGGTGCATCCAGGACAACATCCAGGCTGACCGATGCGCGCTCACAGCTTGCGAGTGAAAAACGGGATGCCGGCATCCTTGACGCAGACGGGCCGCCGCCCCGGCCGCGACATCGGGGTACGGATCGAGCTTCCCGCCACGAAAAAACAAGACTGCCGCGTGCTGGTGGATTACCGCGTCTTGTACTGGCAGGCGGAGCGCCGCGTTGCACGCGAGCGGGCCGACAGCAGCTGGCATACCGGCGAGCGGGGCTGCGGTGCATTCCAGCGCAGCTTTCCCTTGCCCTTTCCGTATCGCGTCGCGATCGACGCGGCCACCGCAAACCGTCGCGACGGGGCGTCGACGCTGCGCCTGCCGAAGGCGCCCGCAGGCGCTCCGGATCCGATCACGGTCAGCTGAGCGCGGCCACATGACGGCTGGCGGCAGCGGGCCGCGGGTACCGTCCTCCGCCGGCGCAGCGCCGGCGCCAGCCGCTGGCATCGACGCTGTCCCGGCGCCCCTTGCGGCGGCCGCCACCGACGCCAAGCTCGCCTTTCTGCGCCTGGCGACCAGCTATCCCGGGCCGGTGCGCCGCGTCGACGCGATCGAAACCCATATGTCCTGGGTGTTCCTGACCGGGCACGACGCTTACAAACTCAAGAAGCCGGTCCGGCTCGGCCAGTTCGACGCCCGCAGCCTGGCGGCGCGGCGCCGGTACTGCGAAGAAGAGGTGCGCGTGAATCGCCGCCTGGCGCCGGACGTCTACCTTGGCGTGGTGGCCTTGTGCGTCGATGCGCGCGGACAGTTCCGTCTTGGCCGTGACGGTGCGGTGGTCGACTGGCTGGTATGGATGCGGCGACTTCCGGCGCGCCACATGCTCGACCATGCCATCCGCGCCGGCACGCTGCGTGCGCAGGACATCCGCCGGGTGGCGTCCCGGCTGGCCGCCTTCTACCGCACCGCCACCCCGCTGTCCGTCGATGCGGGCGCCTACCGGGCCGCGTTCGCGCGCGAACTAGGGCGTAACCGGCGCGCCCTGGTACGGCCGGCGTATGGCCTGGCGCCCGGGCCCGTGCGCGACTTGTGCGCGGCGCAACAAGCCCTGCTCGCCGCCCGGCCGGACTGGTTCGACGAGCGGGTCCGGTCACATCGGATCGTGGACGGACACGGCGACCTGCGGCCCGAACACGTCTGCCTGGCGCCGCAGGTGTCCATCATCGACGCCATCGAGTTCGCCCCTGCCCTGCGCATCGTCGATCCTGCGGACGAGCTCGGATTCCTGGCCCTGGAGTGCGAACGGCTGGGCGCCGCGGGCGCCGGGGCGTGCCTGCTGCGCAGCTACGCCGAGCTTGCCGGGGACCGGCCCGGCGCCGGCCTCGTGCATTTCTACCAGGGCTATCGGGCCGCGCTGCGCGCCAGGCTGGCGATCCGCCACCTGGACGAGGCGCGGTTTCGCCACGCACCCGAGTGGCGCAGGCGCGCCGAGCGCTACCTCGGGCTGGCGCAATCGCACCAGGACAGCGCCGACGCCGCCGCGCACGCCCTGTCTTGAGGGCGCCGGGGACGGGTTCCGGCAGGCGTTCAGTCGGCCGGCGGCCCGGTGCCAGGGCCGCCGCCATGCAGCCTGTCGATGGCCGCGGCCAGCATCCCGGCGCAGTCCAGCACCCGGACCCTGGCTTGCCCCATGGCGGCCCCGAGCCGGAACGGGGCGACGGTGTCGCATACCAGGGTCTGCGCGATCGCGCTGTCCGCCAGCAGCGCCGCGGCATCGCCGGTGAACAGGCCATGGGTCGCCACCGCGAACACCTGCGCCGCACCGTGCGCCCGGCAGGCGGCGGCGGCACGCGCCAGGGTGGCGCCGGTGCCGATCAGGTCGTCGACGATGAGGGCGTCCCTGCCGCCGACCTCGCCGGCCAGCAAGCCGCCGCCCAGCACGCCGCCGCTGCGGTATTTTTCGCAGAAGGCCACCCCGACCGGCCTGCCCAGCGCGTTCGCCAGGCGCTGCCGGAAGGCGTCGGCACGCTTGATGCCGCCCTCGTCCGGCGCGACCACCACCACCTCGCGCCCCGCCAGCCGCGGCGCCAGCTCGCCCACGAACAGGGCGCCGGCCTCGATGTGCTCGGTGCGGCAGCGGAAGGCGTTCTGGAAGGCCGCCAGGTTGTGGACGTCGACGGTCGCCACCGCGTCGGTCCCGGCCGCCTCGAACAGGGCCGCCACGTAGCGCGTGGTGACCGGATCGCGCGCCTGGGTCTTCCTGTCCTTGCGTGCGTAGGCCAGGTAGGGCACGACCGCCGTGACGCGTCCCGCCGCCGCGTCCTTGAGCGCGCCAATGAAGAACAGCAGCCGGCACAGCTTGTCGTTGGCGCTGCGCTGCGCGTCGCCATACAAGGAGTGCAGGACGTAAGCATCGCGGCCGCGCACGCTCTCGAGCGGGCGCGCCTTGTGCTCGCCGTCTTCGAATTCCCTCTCCTCGTGCGCGGCCAGCGAAACGCCGAGGACGCGCGCCACCCGCCCGGCGAGGTCGCGACTACCATCCAGGCCGAACAGCAGCGGCGCGCCGTCGCGCGCGCCTGCGTCGGGGACCGCCGTCATCACTGCCCTTCCGTGGCCGCGCCGCCGGCGGCCTGGTCGCCGGTGTCGGCCTGTGCCGCCTTGTAGACCAGCACCGGCACCCGGCTGTGGCGCAACACCTCGAGCGTGACGCTCCCCGGCCACTGCCCGCCGCCCCCTTTCCATCCGTGCGAGGCCATGTACACGAGGTCGCAGGCTTCGCGGTCGGCGCTTGCCACGACTTCGCGGGCCGGATCATGTCCATGCACCTTCATGCAGGCGCAGCGCACGCCCTGCGCCGCCGCACTGGTGGCGACCCAGGCCAGGTAGTCGTCCGCGATCTTTTCGAACAGGGCCAGGCGTCGCTGCGCATAGTGGGGGTCGTGATGCAGCCAGGCCTCGAGCCGGTCCGGGCGCGGCACCGCAACGACATGGCAGGCGAGGACCGCGGCGCCGGCGTCGCGCGCGAACGCGATGCCGGCCGCCGCCGCTTCGCGCGACAGCGCGGAACCGTCGATCGGCAACAGGATATGACGCACCATGTTCACTCCGGGGTGGGGGCCAGGGGCTTGCGCGGCGCGATGCCGAGCCCACGCTCGACCTCGAGCAGGTTGCGGACGGTGGACAGCAGCGAATCCGGATTCAGGCTGATCGCGTCGATCCCCTGCTCCACCAGAAAGCGTGCCACTTCCGGATAGTCGGACGGGGCCTGTCCGCAGATGCCGACGTGGCGTCCGTTGCGCCGGGCACCGATAATCGCCTGGCGCAGCATCTCGAGCACGCCGGGGTCGCGCTCGTCGAAGTCGAAGGCGACGATGTCGGAGTCGCGGTCGACGCCCAGCACCAGCTGGGTCAGGTCGTTGGAACCGATCGAGAAGCCGTCGAACAGGCGCGCAAAGGCGTCGATCTGGACCACGTTGTTCGGGATCTCGCACATGACGTACACCTCGAGGCCGTCGCGGCCGCGTTCCAGCCCGTGCGCGGCCATCGACGCCAGCACCGCCTCGGCTTCCGCCACCCGCCGGCAGAACGGGATCATCAGGCGCAGGTTCGGCAGCCCCATGTCGTCGCGTACCCGGCGCATCGCGCGGCATTCGAGCGCGAAACCCTCGGCATAGGCCGGGTGCGCATAGCGCGCCGCGCCGCGAAAACCCAGCATGGGGTTGGCCTCGACCGGCTCGAAGGCGGCGCCGCCGAGCAGGCTCGCGTACTCGTTGGTCTTGAAGTCGGACATCCGCACGATCACCGGCTTCGGGTGGAACGCCGCCGCGATCGTGCCGACACCCTCGGCCAGTTCGCGCACGAAGTAGTCGGCCGGCGACGGGTAGCCGCGCGTGATGCGCACGATGTCGGCGCGCTCCGCCTCGTCGGCCACCCGTTCAGGGTGCACCAGCGCCATCGGGTGGATGCGGATGTGTTCGGCGACGATGAATTCCATGCGCGCCAGTCCCACGCCGTCGTTCGGCAGGAAGCGCGAACGGAAGGCGATGTCGGGGTTGCCGATATTGAGCATCATGCGGGTGCGCGGCATGGGCAGGGCCGCCAGGTCGGTGGTGGTGCGGTGGAAGGCGACCTGCCCCGCATACACACGGCCCGCGCTGCCCTCGGCGCAGGATACGGTGACCAGCTCGCCGGTGCGGATCGCCGTGGTCGCGTTGCCGCAGCCGACCAGCGCCGGCACGCCGGTCTCGCGCGCCACGATCGCGGCGTGGCAGGTGCGCCCGCCGCGATCGGTGACCACGGCGGCGGCGGTCTTCATGACCGTGCCCCAGTCGGGCATGGTGGTTTCGGCGACCAGGATCTCGCCGGGCCGGAACGCGGCGAGCTGGCTGATATCGGTGACGACCCGTGCCATGCCCGAGGCCACCTTGCTGCCGACCGCGCGCCCGGAAGCCAGCACCTCGCCGGTGCCGTCGAGGTGGTATTCGTCGAGTTCGGTCGCCGACCTGCGCGCGGCCACTGTTTCCGGCCGCGCCTGCACGATATAGAGCTTGCCGTCGATGCCGTCCTGCGCCCATTCGATGTCCATCGGCACGGGATGCCCGGCCCGGGCGCCGTAATGTTCCTCGATGCGCAAGGCCGCGTCGGCCAGCTCGAGCACGCCGGCATCGTCGAGGCAGAAACGCGCGCGCTCGTCCGTCCCGGTCGGTACATTGCACGTGGTGCCGGGGCTGCCCGAGGGCGCGTAGGTCATCCGTACTTCCTTGCCGCCGAGGTTGCGCCGCAGCACGCTGCGCCTGCCGGCGCGCAGGGCGGGCTTGAACACGTAGAACTCGTCGGTGTCGACCGTGCCTTGCACCACGTTCTCGCCGAGTCCGTAGGCGCCGGTCACCAGCACCACATCGCGAAAGCCGGTCTCGGTATCGAGGGTAAAGATCACGCCCGAGCAGGCCAGGTCGGAACGGACCATCTTCATCACCCCGACCGACAGGTAGACCTTGAAGTGGTCGAAGCCGTTCTCGATGCGGTAGACGATCGCGCGGTCCATGAACAGGCTGGCGAAGCAGCGCCGGACGCTGTCGAGCAGCTCCGCCTCGCCGCTGATGTTGAGGTAGGTTTCGTGCTGGCCGGCGAAACTGGCGGTGGGCAGGTCTTCCGCCGTGGCGGAACTGCGCACGGCGGCGCTCAGGGTGTCGCCATACTGTTCGCGCAGCGTGCGCCATGCCGCGAGCACGGCATCTTCGAGCCCGGGCGCGAGCGGGGCCGCATACACGATGTCGCGCGCGGTCCGCGCGCGCCGCGCCAGGTCGGCCACGTCGGCATGGTCGAGCCCATCGAGGGCGGCCCGCAGGCCGTCCCACGCCCCGGCATGGTCCAGGCTGGCCCGGTACGCGGCCGCCGTGATGGCGAATCCGTTCGGTACGCGCACGCCCTTGCCGCCCAACTCCCGGACCATTTCGCCGAGGGAGGCGTTCTTGCCCCCCACCAGGGGGAGGTCGCCGATCCCGATATCGTTGAACCAACGGATGTAGCTGCTGCGTGTGTCCATGCTCTCCCTCCAGCGCCTGTCAAGGGATCGTAGGAGAAGCATTCGACGGCTGGTTAATCTATCTCAAACGGACCGGCCGCCGCCGCGCGTCTTGTTGATTTTGATCTGGATCAAGGAATTACAGGGACCGCGGCGCATACTCTATGCCGCGCCGCGTGGCGCTCCCGCCTGCGCCTCCTGTCCTGAAAGCGAACCCGATGTACAAGCGCATTCTCGTGCCCACCGATGGATCGGCCATCACCACCTACGCGGCCGATGCCGCGATCCAGCTGGCGCGGGGCTGCGGCAGCGAATTGATCGCGCTGTCGGTCGCCTATCCCGGCGCCTATCTCGGCGGCGTCCAGGGCGGCCTGGTCTCCGAGGCGGCGCCGCATGCCGAACTGCTGCTGAAGCAGGCCGATGCCCTGGCGGACCGCGTCGCCAGGCGCGCACACGCGGCGGGCGTGGCGTGCACCACCGCCACGACTTACTCGCTGAGCCCGGGCGACGCGATCATCGAGGCCGCGGCCGAGCATGGCTGCGACCTGATCGTGATGGGATCGCACGGGCTGCGCGGCATGTCGCACCAGCCCGCGGGCAGCGTTACCCAGCATGTCCTGGCTTATTCGGCGGTGCCGGTCATGGTGCTCAGGCCGGCACGTGGGGCGAGTACCGAACCCGGCATCCCGGAGGGCGCCTGAGGAAGACGGCAACACCGCGTGCCGGACGCCATCCGAAGCACGAACCTGCCTGAGGTCCGCGATGCCCCGCCATCCTGGCGCCCTGCGCCGTCGTGCCGCCGGCATGGCCCTGCTGGTGCTCTTGCTGCTGGTTTGCGGCGCGCCATCGGGCACGGCCGCCGAGCCCGGCCCGGCCCCGGTGGATGCGCAGGCGCTGGCCGGGCGCCTGTACGCCTCCGGCCAGGCGCCGCACTGGCTGGAAGGCGGCCAGCACCAGGCGCGGCTGGCGCTGGACCTGCTGGCGGCGGCCGCTGAGCATGGCCTCGATCCGGCCTACTACCGAAGCGCGGAACTGTCGGACCGGCTCGCGGCCCTGCGCGGCCCCGGGGACGAAGCCGCATTCGAACGCGCGCTCAGCACCGCCGTGCTCCAGTACCTTGCCGACCTGCGCGCCGGCCGCACCCGCTCACCCTACCGTCCGCAGGGGGACGCCCTGGCCGGCTTCGATCCGGTGGAACACCTGCGCCAGGCCGTCCGTAGCGGCGGCCTGGCGCAGGCGGTCGAGACGGCGGCGCCGGCGCTGCCGCTCTACCGCAGGGTGAAGGAAACGCTGGCCCGCTACCGCGCGCTGGCGGCGGACGCGCCAGAGTGGCCGGCGCTGCCGGCGGGCGCCGGTCCGACGCTCGCCGTCGGCGACGCCTATGCGGGCGCGCCGGCGCTGCGCGCGCGACTACGCATGCTGGGAGACCTCGGCCCGGAGCAGGAAGCCGGCGGCGAGGAGGCCGGGCGCGAACCGGTCTATACGCCGGCGCTGGCCGCCGCGGTACGGCGTTTCCAGGCGCGCCACAACCTGGTCGAGGACGGGCTCCTGGGACCCGCCACCCGGACCGCCCTGGCGGTCCCGCCAGCGCAGCGCGCACTGCAGCTCGGACTGACACTGGAGCGCCTGCGCTGGTTGCCGCCGCTGCGGGGCCGCGTCGTCGCCGTCAACGTCCCGACCTACCGCCTGTGGGCGTTCGAGACCGGCCGCGACACCACCGAGCCGCTCGAGATGCGCGTCATCGTCGGCAAGGCTGCGGGGACGCCGACGCCGCTGTTCATCGGCCAGATGCGCTTTCTGGAATTTAATCCATACTGGAATGTGCCGCGCAGTATAGCGATCGGCGAAATCTTGCCGAAACTGGTCCGGAACCCGGCCTATCTGCGCCGCAACGACATGGAACTGGTGATGCCGGACGGCCGGGTGCTGGCGCAGCCGAACGCAGTGTCGCTGGCAGCCCTGCGCGCGGGCGCCGCCAGGATCCGGCAACGCCCCGGCCCCCGGAATGCCCTCGGCGAAGTCAAGTTCGCGATGCCGAACCCGATGAGCATCTACCTGCACTCCACCTCGGCGAAAGAGCTCTTCGACAAGGCCCGCCGCGACCTGAGCCATGGCTGCATCCGTGTGGAGCACGCGGCCGAACTGGCGCAGTTCGTGCTGGCCGACCCCGCCAACTGGGGTCCCGGGCAAGTGGCGGCCGCCATGCAGCCGGGGCCGACGCGCACGGTAGCCCTTGCGGCGCCGGTGCCGGTCATCCTGTTCTATGCCACCGCCGTCACGGACCAGCACGGACGCGCCCTGTTCGCCGAAGACATCTACGGCCGTGACCGGCATCTGGCGAAGGCATTGCGCCCGCCCTGAATCCGGTTGCCGACTAGTCCAAGGCCGGGCTCGGCGCCGCGAATCCGGCCAGCCCGCTTTATGGATAGCGTATGCGAACATTCGCATGATTTCCCTAGATGCATGTTCTGTTCGCACCGCATCGATCCGAATGGAGCATCATGAAAGACCTGCCCCCGAAGCTCGTCCACTACAAGACCACGCCCCTGTTCGACGGGGCATCCGTGCCGGCCGGCTTGCTGCGGAATCACACCACGGCCGCCGGCGTGTGGGGCCGCATCGTGGTGCACGAGGGCTGCCTGCGCTATCTGATCGAAGCCCCGGCGGCCGAAGAGCACCTGCTCGTGCCCGGCGCACCGGGAATCGTCGAGCCGCAAGTGCCGCACCACGTCGCCCTCCATGGTCCGGTGCGCTTCTGCGTCGAGTTTTACCGATAAGCATCGCTTTTACTGTCCGGCAGGCTCGCACCCGGACATGCCTGCAGCCGGCGTCAACGGCCAGCCAGCCAACCAGTCGTGCTGCCCTGCATGGAAATGGCATGCTATGATCGATTGTAAAGACGACCGCACTCCACCCTTTGGATCATGACCTCCAGCACAGCCGCGGATCTCCAGCGCCGGCTTGACGACCTGCTCGAGCATTTGCCGGCCGGTGTCGTCGTGCACGACGCCGACGGCCGTATCCTGCATGCCAACCGCCTCGCCTGCGAGCTGCTCGGACAGAGCGTCGCGCAACTGCGGGGCACTGCCGCGAGCGGCAATGCCTGGCATTTCCTGCGCACTGACGGCACGCCCATGCCGCCGGAGGATTATCCGGTCAACATGGTCCTGCGCAGCGGCCATCAGGTGCCCCAGCGCATCCTTGGCAGCCGGAGCGGCGAGCCTGCCTCGATACGCTGGCTGATCTGCAATGCCTATCCCGAATTCGACGCCCAGGAGCGGCTGTGCCGGGTCGTGGTGTGCTTCACCGACTGCACCGCGCTGAAGCAGGCGAAGCAAAGCCTGCAGAAATCGGAAGAACGGCTGCGCCTGGTACTGCAGGGTTCGACGGACGCGCCCTGGGACTACGACCTGCTGACCGACGAGTTGTATTATTCCGAGCGCTGGTGGACCATGCTCGGCTACGTTCCCGGGGAACTGGAGGCGCATTCGAGGCTGTGGCTGGACTTGATGCATCCCGACGACAGGCAGCGCATCACCGACTACCTGAACGAACTGCTCGACAGCCGGCGCAACAGCTATAGCGTCGAGTTCCGCCTGCGCCACCGCGACGGCCATGATGTGCCGATCCTCTCGCGCGGCCTGGTTTCGCGCGATGCAGGCGGCAAGGCGGTGCGCCTGTCCGGCACCAATACCGACCTGACCGAGCGCAAGCTCGCCGAACAGCGCATCTACGAGCTGGCCAATTTCGACCACCTCACCGGCCTGCCGAACCGCCGCCTGCTGGTCGAGGAGCTGGACAAGGCGCTGGCGCGCAGCCGGCGCTCGGGGCGCCTGGGTGCGCTCGTCTTCCTCGACCTGGACAACTTCAAGCTGCTGAACGATACCATGGGCCACGATGTCGGCGACATGCTGCTGCGCCAGGTTGCCGATCGCCTGCGCAAGACGCTGCGTCACAGCGACCAGCTCGCCCGGCTGGGCGGCGACGAATTCGTCCTGGTGCTCGAGGAACTCGGCGGCGACACCGACGACGCAGTCACCGAGGCCCAGCACGTACTCGAGAAGGTGCGCTCGACACTGGGCCAGCCGCATTACCTGAACGGGCGGCTGTTCCTGAGCACGCCCAGCATGGGGGTGGTGCTGTTCGATGGCGACTCGGGCGACATCGAGACCTTGCTCAAGCAGGCCGACCTCGCCATGTACCGGGCCAAGGCCGCCGGGCGCAACACCGCACGTTTCTTCGATCCCAGCATGCAGGCCTCGGCCGAGAACCATGCCGCGCTCGAACGCGCCCTGCGCGAAGGCCTGGCGGCGCACCAGTTCGTCCTGTTCTGCCAACCGCAATTCGATCGCCGCGAGCGCCTGGTCGGCGCCGAGGTGCTGGTGCGCTGGCTGCGCAGCAATGGCGAACTGATCGGCCCGAGCGAATTCATCGGGCTGGCCGAGTCTTCGGGCCTGATCCTGCCGCTGGGTCAGTACATACTGGAGGAAAGCTGTCGCGCGCTGGCCCGCTGGCGCGCCGACCCCACGCTCGCCAGGCTGGAGCTGGCGGTCAACATCAGCGCGCACCAACTGCGCAAGGACGACTTCGCCGGCAGCGTGGCCGATATCCTGGCGGCCTCGGGCGCCCCGCCCGACAAGCTGTGTCTCGAGCTGACCGAGAGCGTTTTCGCGGAGAATATCCCCGAGATCATCGAACACATGCACACGCTGTGCAGCCAGGGCGTGCATTTTTCGCTGGACGACTTTGGCACCGGCTATTCCTCGCTGGCCTACCTGAGGCGCTTCCCGCTGTCGGCCCTCAAGATCGACCGGTCCTTCGTCCACGACGTGCATCTCGACCCGGACGCCGCTCCGATCGTCGAGGCCATCATCGCGCTGGCCCGCACGCTCAAGCTCGACATCGTCGCCGAAGGCGTCGAGCACGAAGCGCAGCGCAGCTTCCTGGTCGACGGCGGCTGCGGTACCCTGCAGGGCTACCTGCTGGGCCGGCCGGTCCCGATACGCGATTTCGAGCGGATGTACAGCAGCGCCGGCATCGGACACGCCTGAGCCGGACAAAAAAAAGCCCGCTGACGCGGGCTTGAAGACTATTTTCTTGGAGGAGAATAGTGGAGACAGGTGCACTTTAATGCCCGCAACACTATTAATCCAATGACGATTCATGATCTCGGATATTCGCGCTTTGCATAATCCACTTGTGCGTGGCTTCCGGCTCCCCGGAAGCGCCGCATACTAGACAAGTAGACCTGCCTGATGCGCCTGCCTGACCCAGGCTGGATACTCGTCCATCAACAAATCGTACAGGTCTGCATCCGCATGCTCATCCGGACTCGACACCGAGAAGAAATTGGCGTTGTCGATCAGGCGGCCATCGAGCTCGTCGAGCTTTTCCAGGAATGGAAAATCGGAATCGGCAAAATTCCGCAGGAGCTTGCTTTTGGATTTCTTGCCCTTCCCGATCCCCATGAATTGCCAGAAGATGGGCTCATGACTCGACCAGCGCAGTTGCCGCTCGGTCAAGGGTTTGTCGGAGGTCGTGCCGTCGGTAACGAACATCACGTACACCGGCAGCGCCGCGGCCTGCCTGGCATGGCGTGCGCCGCCGTTCGCGTCGGGGAAGTAATACCGTCGCACCGCCTCCATCGCGGCCCCATAGCGTGTGTCGCCTTCGAGCGGATGTTCCCTGATGACCTGATCGACGTAGCCTGTCCAGTTCGATAGACCCATCGGTTCGGGCTGGTGGACGTTCCTGCCGAACAGGAACACATCGATGTCGCCATCGTCGTCGAAGCGGCACCCCAATGCCAGGACGCGCTCGGCGAAGCGCTGCACCAGGCCTTTGCGGTAGAGGCTAGCCATCGAGCCCGAAATGTCGAGCACCAGGCATACCTTGGCGCGATGCTGCTGCAGTCCGACCTTGGCCAGCGACACGCCTGCCGACTTCACCAGATTGACGAGTTGGGGCGCCGCGCGTTCGACCCGCTTCTCGAGACTGACAGCGGGCGGTACCGGTACCGGCGTCGGCGCCGCTGGTTTGCCGGCCACGGCCGGCGCCACATCCGCGCCGAAATAGCCGACCAGCGCGGGCAAGCCGCCATTGAATCCCTGCCCCACCGCCATGAAGCGCCACCCGCCATCCTTGCGGTAGAACTCACCCAGCATGACCGCCTGCTCGGCAAGAAAGTCCCGGCCGGCAAAATCGAAGCGCGCGAACCCGCCTTCCGGTCCGGACAGGCACAGGGAACCCGACTCGAGCTGCGACATCCGGCCGTCGCCGTCGATGCTGGCAGTGATGACAACCCGCTGCACCCACGGGGGCAGGCACCCGAGGCGCAGCACGAAACCATCCGGTGCTCCATCCTGCGTGCTCACCTTCACCCCGCCGCAGGGGGTCGTGGGCTGGTTGAAGAAGCTCATGTAGCGGTCGTCGGACAGCTTGCCATGGACATCGACGGCGAAGCACGCGACATCGAGCGCCAGTCCGCGGTACGAGAGCCTGGCCGCGAGGGCGCCGTCCGGCGCCTGCTGGGCTAGGGGGAGCCGTTCGCCCCTGGAAAGAACGCGCATGATCCGGTCTCCTCTCAGCTGCCCAGGCGCACCTGGCACGCCCCGAAACGGAATGGCTGCCCGGCGCTCAGTTCGGCGCGCGAGCCGTTCTGCAGATCGTGGTAAATCGTCTTGTCGCCATCGCAATAGATGCTTGCCGTGTGGCCGGGGGCGCTGCCTGGATCGGCCTTGAACTCGATATCGAGGCCGGCGTGGGTGCCGATCGTGATCGGGTCCGCGCCGATGTTGAGCGTGAACTGGCGCTCCGGCTTGGCCAGATTGAGCCCGTTGCCGAGGACATGCGCATAGACTTCGACGTCGATCCAGTTCTTGCGGAACATGGATTCAGCCATGGCAACCATCAGACCGATGGCGGCCCCGGTGATCGCCACGCCGGTAGCGTATCCGAATTCCATGTACATGACGAGGCAACCGACCGCACCGCCGCACGCGCCGGCCACGATCGCCGGCTTGCGCCGCAGGTTAGGAACCTGTTGCGCCACCACGTAGCCTGCCACGCCGCCGCTGATCGCCCACCCGACCATGCGCCCGACATTGCCGGCGCCGAACAGGTTCATGCCGAACAGTGCCGCCAGGCCACCCGCGCAGCCGGCGACCAGCCCGGTTTTCGCCGCTTTTTTCAATCCATCCCTGACTTTGAGGGACCTGGTCTGGTAGTAGCTTTGGGCGTACACGACGGCCGCCCCGATGCAGGCGGCATCCAGCCCACCCGCCAACACCCAACTGGTGAACGCGCCCTCTCCCAGACCGAGTCCCTGGGTCAGCAAAGCGCTGATGAATCCGCCGATGGCAGCCGAAGCTGCAAACAGCACTTTCTTATTTCGCGACAAACGGTCGAGCGTCCCGACATCAGCCATCGGCTGCCTCCACATGAAATGATTGTTGTTCCCGCCAGGCGCCGGATGGATTCAGGCGTTGACGCCGTACGAACGTGCGAGCGGTCCCAATCCGCCCTTGAAACCTTGTCCGATGGCGCGGAACTTCCACTCGCCGCCGTAGCGGTAGAGTTCACCGAAAATCATCGCCGTTTCGATCGAGCCGTCTTCCGACAGGTCGTAGCGGGCCAGCTCGGCATTACCGTCCGCATTCAGGCAACGGATATACGCCTGCGCAACCATGCCGAAGTTCTGGCGGCGCGCTTCGGCATCGTGGATGGTGACGGCGAACGATATCCTCTCGATGTCGGCAGGAACCGCGCCCAGGTCGACGGTGATCTTTTCGTCGTCCCCGTCGCCGCCGCCGGTGAGATTGTCGCCGGCATGGACCACCGCGCCATCGCTCGACTTCAGGTTATTGTAGAAAATGAAGTCCAGGTCGCCGCGCACCTTGCCGTCGTTCTTGAGCAGGTATGCGCTGCCGTCCAGGTCGAATGCTGCGCCGTCGGTGGCGCGCGGATCCCACCCCAGGCCGATCACGACCTTCTTCAGGCCCGGTGCTTCCTTGCTCAGGTTGACGTTGCCGCCCTTTTGCAGACTGATTGCCATGTTCTCTCCAGATATCGTTCGATAGTGACCGTCCATGCTGGCGGCAGCGATGCCGGCAGCCGCCTGTCAGGCGATCTCGACGGCGTGTTGCCGCGCCAGCGCAGCCAGCCCGCCGCTGTATCCCTGGCCGACCGCCTTGAATTTCCATTCGCCGTTGTAGCGGTAGATTTCGGCGAAGATCATCGCCGTTTCGGTGGAATAGTCTTCCGACAGGTCGAAGCGCACGATTTCGGCGCTGGTTTCCATGTTGACGATGCGCACGAACGCGTCCTGCACCATGCCGAAGTTCTGGCGGCGGCTGTCCGCTTCATGGATCGTCACGGCGATGACCAAGCGGCTGATTTCAGCCGGCACCTCGCCCAGCCGGATCTTCAGGGCCTCGTCGTCGCCGTCGCCGTCGCCGGTCTTGTTGTCGCCGGTATGCTCGACGGCGCCGCAGGTCGACTTCAGCTGGTTATAGAAGATGAAATCGTGATCGCCGCGCACCTTGCCGTTCTCGCGCACCATGAACAGACTGGCGTCGAGATCGAAATCGGCGCCGTCCGACGAACGCGCTCCCCAACCGAGTCCGACCAGTGCTTCACGCAGGCTCGGGTCCATCTTGGACAGGCTGAGGTTTCCGCCTTTTTGCAAACTGATTGCCATGGTATTTCTCCAGCTTTTCAATGCCGCAGGGTTGAATCAAGCAGCCACTTCGCTGCTTTCCGATAATGCATTACGCTTATGGGCGACCGAAGCCCATACCGAGGCCAGAATGAATGCCACGCCGATCAGCCCGGTAAATATTTCTGAAATATGGTATTTCATGCTGGTCAGCATAATAAGGGCAAGCACCCCGATTGCATAATGGGCGCCGTGCTCCAGATAGACGAATTCTTCCAGTGTTCCCTGCCGTACCAGATAAACGGTCATGGAACGGACGAACATCGCGCCGATTGCCAGGCCGAGCATGATAATAACGACATCATTGGTAATGGCGAAAGCGCCGATGACGCCGTCGAACGAAAACGACGCGTCCAGTACCTCGAGGTAAATGAAGCCGCCGATGCCGCCCTGCTTCACGATCCTGCCGACGTCCACGTCGGTTTCTTCTTCCTTTTCCAGGAGACTGCCGAGCGCGTCCACACCGACGTAGGTCAGCACGCCCCATACGCCGGCGGTCAGCACCGCCATGCGCTGGGAGACGTCGACCAGGGTCGTACCGGCCAGCACCGCGGCCAGCGCCAGCAGGACCGGCATGGAACTGATCCGTCCGAACGTGGCCAGCTTGCGTTCGACATTGCCCAGCCAGTGCACTTCCTTTTCGTCGTCGAGCAGGAAGTTCAGGAACACGAGCAGGAGGAAAACACCGCCGAAGGCGGCTACTTCCGCATGGTGGCTGGTCAGGTGGGCCGCATACTGGTCGGGCTGGTGCAGGGCCATCGTCCACACTTCGCCGATGCCCAGGTCGGCCGCGGCGGCGACGATCACGAGGGGAAACAGCAGGCGCATGCCGAACACGGCGATGATGATGCCGACTCCCAGGAACAGGCGCTGCCAGAATTCGTTCCAGCCCTTCAGCACCGAAGCGTTCACCACGGCGTTATCGAAGGACAGCGACACCTCCATCAGTCCGAGGATCAGCGTCAGCCCCAGGGCTGCGAGCGCGGCGCTGGTCCCTCCGTGGCGATAACCCCACGCTCCCGCCATGAGCAAGCAAAGCGCAGCAACAAGAAAAGATATTCTGAAATGTTTCATGCGAATAGGATATTTAATGGAAATGTGGATATTCACGAATTATTGGAATATCTGGAAAGAGAAACGCGCATATTCACACCAGCGCCATCCTGCATTGCACTGTCGCGAATTCGCACGAATGAAAAAACCGCCCTATTTCCAAAGTCCAATCGAGTTGGTAATATACATTAACCGTTTCAGATAGAAAAGATCAGTTGTCGGGCAATTGATATTTCAATTCGACGGTTGCGGATTCACCACTCGGCTAATTTGAAATAGAGAGAAAATGAGAAAACTACCCGTCTATCTGCTGCTCGACACCTCCGGCTCGATGCAGGGCGAACCGATCGAAGCCGTCCGCAACGGCATGCAGACCCTGCTGTCCGCGTTGCGCCAGGATCCCCATGCGATCGAATCGGCCTGGCTGTCGGTGATCACGTTCTCCGATGTCGCCAGGCAGGTCACGCCCTTGACCGAACTCGGCCAGTTCAACATGCCGGCCATCATGGCCTCGGGCACCACGTCGATGGGCGCCGCCCTCAAGTTGCTGGCCGAGCGCGTCGGCATCGAGGTCGCCAGGACCACGGCCGACCAGAAAGGCGACTGGAAGCCGATCGTGTTCCTGATGACCGACGGCGACCCGACCGACGACCTGGCCGCCGGCATCGATGCGGTCAAGCAGGCAAAGCTCGGCACCGTCATCGCCTGCGCGGCCGGCCCGAATGCCAACGTCACCGAACTGCAACGCATTACCGAGTCCGTGGTCCGGCTCGACACGGCGGACAGCAACACCATCCGCGCATTCTTCAAGTGGGTCAGCGCCTCGATCGCCACCACCAGCCAGAAGGTCGATCTCAACAAGAAGGAAGCCAGCGGCCTGGCCGACCTGCCGCCACCACCGCCGGAAGTGAACGTGGTGTTGTAGGCCCCAAGGTGCAGTTCCCAACGCGTGCGAACAAGGAGAGCAGCAATGGCGGTAAGTTTACGTAAAGGGCAAGGCGTCAGCCTGCGCAAGGCGGACAACAATCTGTCCCGGATCACCATCGGGCTGGGCTGGGACGTGGCCGAGCCAAAACGCGGCCTGCTCGGCTCGCTGTTCGGCCGCAAGCCCGAGGACTACGACCTCGATGCGATCGCGCTCCTGCTGGGGCCGGACGACAAGCTGCCGGGCCGCGAAGACGTCGTGTTCTACAACGCACAGCGCCACCCGAGCGGCGCGCTCTGGCTGACCGGGGACAATCGCACCGGCGCCGGCGACGGCGACGACGAGCAGATCATCGTGAAGCTCGACGAACTGCCGGCGAAGTACACGCGCATCCTGTTCCTGGTGGCGATCTACGAAGGCAAGTCGAAGCGCCAGGATTTCTCGAAAGTCTCGAATGCCTTCATTCGGGCGGTGGACGCCGACAACAAGGAGATGTGCCGCTTCGACATGAGCGGCGACGCCGGGCTGGCCGAGCATTGCTCGCTGACCTTCGCCGAAGTGGTGCGCGCCGATTCGGGCTGGAAGTTCAACGCGATCGGCACCCCGCACGCCTCGGACCGCTTCGTCGACGTCATGCGTCCCTACCTGTCATGAGCGGCCGCCGCTTGCCGGTCTACCTGGCGCTGGACACCTCGGGCTCGATGCGCGGCGAGCCGATCCAGGCGGTCAACGTCGGCCTCCAGGCCCTGCTGGCCTCGCTGCGCCAGAATCCGTTTGCGCTGGAAAGCGCCAACCTGTGCATCGTCACCTTCGACGCCAGGGTCAACGAAGTGCTGCCGATGACGCCCGTCGAGCACATCGTGCTGCCCGAGATCGTGTGCCCGGAGTCCGGGCCCACCTTCCTTGGCGCGGCCCTGCACGCGATCTGCGACCGGGTCGAACATGACATTCGCAAGTCGAGCGCCGACCAGAAGGGCGACTGGCGTCCCCTGCTGTTCGTGATGACCGACGGGAAGCCGTCCGACACCTATGACTACCAGCAAGCCATCCCGCGTGTCAGGCAGGCGAATTTCGCCACGGTGGTGGCCTGCGCCGCGGGGCCGAAAAGCGACCCGGCGCAGCTCAAGCCGCTGACCGACCGCGTGCTCAGCCTGGACACGCTCGACAGCAGCGGATTTGCCAGCTTCTTCCAGTGGGTCAGCTCGGCCGTCAACGCGGGCAGCACCAGCGTGGGCACGGCTGGCGGACGTGAACTGCCGCCGCCGCCGCCGGAAGTCCAGGTCGTCCTGTAAGCACGCACAAAGCACGCACAAAGCACGTACAACCCGGAGAAATCGATGCGCCGATTACCGATTTTCATGCTGCTGGACGTCTCCGAGTCGATGGCCGGCGACAATTTGCGGCAACTGCAGCAGGGACTGGAGCGCCTGGTGGCCGGCTTGCGCACCGATCCCCATGCGCTGGAGACCGTTTTTCTCTCGACGATCGTATTCGCCGGCAAGGCCCGGACCCTGAGCCCGTTGACCGAGCTGGCGCACTTCTACCCGCCCCGGCTGCCGCTCGGTTCGGGTACCTCGCTGGGACGCGGCATGCTGCACCTGATGGATGAGCTGGACCGGTCGGTACAGCCCAACACATCGGAGCGCAAGGGCGACTGGCGCCCGGTGGTCTACCTGATGACGGACGGTAAACCCACCGATGACATCGAGCCGGCCGTCAAGCGCTGGCGCGCGCGCCATGCCGAACGCGCCACCCTGGTTGCGATCGCCGTCGGCAAGTACGCCTCGGTCGCCGCGCTGCAGCGCTTCACCGACACGGTACTGCTGCTCGACGCCCAGACCGAGCAGGATTTCAAGCGCTTCGTCGACTGGGTCACGATGTCGGTGGTGGCGCAGAGCCGCAGTGTGTCGGAAACCCGCACGGGCGTGAACCTGGCGAAGATGGATGAGTCGATCCTGAAGAAAATCGGCGACATCGGGGGTGGCCTGGCCGTGGACGAAGACCTGGTGGTGCTGAGCGCGCGTTGCCAGAACAACCGGCTGCCCTACCTGATGCGCTATGAACGCATCAGGCCGACCGCCGACACCCGCGTGCCGGGCATCAGGCTCGACCTGTACCAGCTCGGTGGCGTGTTCGCACTGGAGAAGGATTATTTCGAGCTGTCCGACGAACGCGCCATGGTCCGTACCGTCAGCACCGACGCGCTGCTCGGCGCCCCCGGCTGCCCGCACTGCGGCAACCCGATCGGCTTCGCGATGTGCGCTTGCGGCGCCCTCATGTGCATCAGGGGGAGCGGTCCCGCGACCTGCCCCAGCTGCGAGCGGGAATGCCATTTCGGCGAGTCCGACGGCGAGGGTTTCGACGTCGCGCGCTCGCGTGGCTAGTCCAGCGTAGTTGAACGTAGAGGAAGTTGGAGATGGATGAAAGTTTGCAGTCGTATGCGCGCGCCTACCTGTTGCGCGCCAACCCGGAGGCCGATCATCGCGACATCGACGCTTATGTAGCGAGCCCCGACTTCAAGGGCCTGGCCAAGGTCTTCGAGCAGAAGCTTGCGTCAGGTCTCGCGCAATTCCTGGCCGGCAGCCGGGTTGCCGGCGCGCCCGATTCGCGCATGCCGCCCACGCTACCCATGCAGCCTGTGCGTCCGCCCCCGTCGGCGGAGGCGCCGCGGCCGCTATCGCTTCCCGAGCTGTCGCCGTCAGTGGCCGCGCCGGCCACGCCCGCCGCTCCGACAGCGGACGAGCATGGTCTTGCCAGCATGGCGTCGAATCCACGCTCGACCGAGCTGGCGCGGCCCGCCCCTGTCAGCATCGCGCCGCCCCTGCCGGATCCGACGCCGCTACCCGCAAGCCAGGGCGCGCTGCCGTCACCGGACCTCGCCGATATCGCCTTGCGCCTGCCGAACGCGCGCGCGGGCGACGCCTACGCCCATCGCTTGGCTGCCGGCGACAGCACCGACACCGTGGTGTTCGACCAGATCATCGTGCCGGATGGCCTGGCCATGAGCGCGGACCTGGCCACAGGCACCGTCAGCGGAACGCCGCCGGCCGCCGGCGAGTTCACCCTGACCGTGTACTACCACTTCGCACGCCAGTCGCCCAGCCGCAAGCGCCGCGCCCTGGTGCAGGTGGTGGTCATGCCCGATCCGCGCACGATGTGGAAGAACCTCGCTTCGGACCGGAACGACCCGTACTGGAAACCGGACGAGCAAAGCGCGCAGCTGCGCGGCGCCGAGCTGTCGATTGTCGCCGCCAGCAAACGCGGCCGGTCGCATGCCCACGTCGGCAGCTTCCGCGACGATGATTTCCGTATCGCGCACGCCGCCCAATCCGGCTGGTACCTGGCGATCGTCGCGGACGGCGCCGGCAGCGCAAGATATTCGCGCCGCGGCGCCGCCCTCATCTGCGAAGAGGCGCAACAGCGCATCCTGGCGTCGCTCACCGACAGCGCGGTCGCCCAGCTCGACGCCAGCGCCCGGTCGTATGCCCAGGCCCGTCGCGATGCGCCGGAGTCGGCCGACGCATTGCGGGAAGAACTGCACACCCACCTGTCGCGGATCGTCGGCAATGCCGCCTACTATGCGGCCCGGGCCATCCTCGACGAAATCGCGACCCGTGCCGACCTGGGCGGCACCTTCAAGGATTACGCCAGCACGGCCCTGATCGCGATCTGCAAGCGCTATCCCTTCGGCACCCTGTGCGCCGCCTACTGGGTGGGCGACGGCGCGGTCGGCATCTACAGCAGGCGCGACGGCATCACGCTCCTGGGCGAAGTCGACAGCGGCGAATATTCCGGCCAGACGCGCTTCCTGGACAATGCCGCGGTCGAGCACGAGATGTTGCGCAAACGGACGCATTTCGACATTGTCGACGACATGTCGGCGCTGGTTCTCATGACGGACGGGGTATCGGATGCGAAGTTCGAAACGGAAGCCCGGCTCAAGCGCTCCGCCGACTGGCACCTGTTCTGGGAAGAACTCGAGCGCTCGGTCGGTATTGCCGGCCAGGACCCGGCCCAGGAACAGAAGCTGCTCGATTGGCTGGATTTCTGGTCACAGGGCAACCACGACGATCGTACGATCGCCATCATCCATTAAGCAGGCAAGCACCATGGCAAACACTGTCACTGTGACCGCGGCCGACGGCTCGACTGTCCAGTTCATCGACGAAATCAAGGCGTCGGGCGGGATGAAGGATGTGTACTTCTCGCCGAATAAAGATTATGTGGTCGCATTCTTCCGCGGCAGTGCCGATGCCGCCACCCGTGAACGGCTGTCGGTCATCACCACCGTGTATCGGGAACGGGTTTTCACCCAGATCGGCGGCGACTACTGGAAGAACTTGTTCTGCTGGCCGACCACCATGGTCGAACACAAGGGCCGGTTGGGCGTCGTCGTCCCGTTCTACTCTCCCGAGTTCTTTTTTACCCATGGCTCATGCAATAACGACATGCTGGCCATCAAGGGACGCGAGAAGGAAGGGAAATGGTTTGCTTCGCCATCGAACCGCAACAAGTTCCTCGACAAGCGCGAACTGGGGAACTGGATGTTGCAGATCAAACTGTGCCTGCAGATCGCGCGCGCCGTGCGGCGCATGCATTCCGCCGGCCTGGCCCACTCGGACCTGAGTTATCGCAACGTCCTGATCGACCCATCGACCGGGCGGGCCTGCCTGATCGACATCGACGGCCTGGTCGTGCCTGGCAAATTCCCGCCCGACGTGGTCGGAACCCCGGACTTCATCGCGCCCGAATGCGTGGCCACGGCGCACCTGACGCGCGAGGACCCGCGCCGCAAGCTGCCGTCGATCGCCACCGACCGCCACGCGCTCGCGGTCCTGATCTACATGTACCTGCTGCTGCGCCATCCGCTGCGCGGCGACAAGGTGCACGACATGAACGATACCCAGCGCGACGAAGAGCTGTCGATGGGCGAGCGCGCCCTGTTCGTCGAGCACCCCGCCGACGCCTCCAACCGGATCAAGCTCGCCAACGTCAAGGCGTCCGAGTTGCCGTGGAAGGATACCGCCAGGCTGCCGTTCCAGATCACCGGCCCCTATCTGGGCGAGCTGTTCACCAGGGCCTTCATCGACGGCCTGCACAACCCGAACCTGCGTCCCAGCGCCGACGACTGGGAAACCGCGCTGGTCAAGACGGTGGACCTGCTGCAGCCCTGCGCCAACCCGGCCTGCGAACAACAGTGGTACGTGTTCGACAACAAGACCAAGCCCTGCTGCCCGTTCTGCGGGACGAGCTTCGCGGGCAAGCTGCCGGTACTGAACCTGTATTCTTCGCAGCGCGAAGGCAGCTTCCGGCCGGACAATCACCGCCTGATGGTGTACTCGAACCAGTCCTTGTTCCACTGGCATGTCAACCGGTCGATCGTGCCGAACGAGAAGCTGAACGACGCGCACAGGAAGCGGGTCGGGTATTTCGTCCTGCACCAGGACGTCTGGTACCTGGTCAACGAGGGCATGGCGGACCTGATGCAGCTGCCGTCCAGGACGCCGGTGCCGATCGGCGCCAAGGTCGCCCTCGAGGAAGGCACGCAACTGCTGATGTCGCGCGAACCGGGCGGACGGCTCGCCGTCGTCCAGCTGGCCAATGCCTGAGCGGGAGCGCCCTTGCGGACGGCGCAGGCCCGATCCGGTCGGGACCGGCGGCCGCTATTGCGGCGCTGACTGGTTTCCCGAGCCCGGATCGGCCGGCACCGGCGGCAGGATCCTGACCAGCAGCTGGTCGATACGATAGTGGTCGACATCGAGCACCTCGAACTTGACCCCCTGGTATTCGACGCTGTCGGTCCGCTTGGGGACCTTGCGCAGCATGTACATCATGAAGCCGGCGGCGGTCTCGTAGTTCTCTTCGTCCGGCAGGCTCTCGAGCCCGACGGTGCGCTTGACGTCGCCGACCGGCGTGCTGCCGTCGATCAGCCATGAGCCATCCTCGCGCTGCATGACCTGTTCGTCCTGGTCGAGCGGGCTGCCCCAGCTTCCCATCACGGTCAACATGATGTCGCTGAGGGTGATCACGCCCATGACCAGGGCATATTCGTTGATCACCACCGCGAAGGTTTCCTTGGTCGCGCGGAACTTGTCGAGCAGCTCGGACAGGGTCAGCGTGTCCGGGATGATCAGGACGGTGCGCACGCTGGATTCGTTCAACTGCAGCACCGACTGCTTGTTCAGCAGCCGCACGAGAATGTCGCGGGTGTCCACGTAGCCGATCACCCGGTCGATGGTGCCGTCGCAGACGGGAAATTTCGAATGCCCCGCGACCTTCCGGCGGATACTCGCTTCGTCTTCGGTCAGGGTGAAATACACCACGCTGTCGCGGTTGGTCATCGCCGAGACGACCGAGCGCGACTCCAGTTCGAACACATTCTCGATGAAGTGCTGTTCCTGCTTCTGCAGCACGCCGGCCTGGGCGCCGGCTTCCACCGCGGCGGAGATCTCGTCGAAGGTGATGCTGTCCTCGCGCGTCGTGTCGATCTTGAAGATGCGGAAGATCAGGTTGGCGACGAGGTTGAGCGCCCATGCCAGCGGCTTGCATATCCGGATGTACAGCAGCACCGGCTTGATCACCACGACCGCGATGCGCTCGGGAGCGATCATCGCCAGCCGTTTCGGCATCAGGTCCGCGAACAGGATGAACAGGCAGGTGACGAACAGGAAGGACAAGACGAAGCCGATGTTCTCGAGCGCCGGCCCGGCATACACGTTCGATATCCAGTCGATGAAGAACGGGCGCAGCGCTCCTTCGCCCAGGATGCCGCCGAGGATGGCGATTGCGTTCAGGCCGATCTGGGAGGCGGCGAAGAACTCCGCCGATTGCATCTGCAGCGCCATGACCTGCAGCGCGCGCGCGTCGCCGGCCTCCGCCAGCAGCTTGAGCTTGATCTTGCGCGCGCCGGCGAAGGCGATCTCCGTGAGCGACAGGAAGCCGGCGGCCAGCACCAGGAGGATCATCAAGACGATATGTTGGAACAAGCTCACGGGACACCTGACTGAAAGACGCGAGAAACGCTGCTAGGGCGCATAGTATACGTTTGACAATTATATGCGGTAACGCCATCAGCCCCCCTGCGCCCGCCCTTCGGGCCGGCAAGACCTCGCCGGCAGTGCCGATTTTGCGCGCATCGTCATGGGACGACGCCAGCGCCGCCGGCGGACGGCAAACGACGATAAAATGTTGCTTTGTTTGCGTGGCAAGGCTGGCAAGAGCAATGGCAACTGAAGCAGTCAGGAATTTCGTCACAGCTTCCGCCTGGGGACAGCTATTGACGCCGGACCAACTGGAGCGGGTCCTGCGGGACCTGTCCGAGACGGGCGCCGGCCCCGGTGAAGCCATCTGCAGGAACGGGCAGCGCTCCGACTACTGGTACGGCGTGATCGAAGGCCTGGTCAAGGTGTCCAACGTGGGCCCCGACGGCAAGCCGACCACCCTGATCGGCATCCCGCGCGGCGGCTGGTTCGGCGAAGGCTCGGTGTTCAAGCACGAGCGCCGCCCCTACGATGTGGTCGCGCTGCGCGAATGCCGCGTGGCGCAGGTCCCCGCCGCTACCTTCCACTGGCTGCTGGGCTGCAGCATCGCGTTCAACCACTACCTGATCGGCCAGCTCAACACCCGCCTGGCGCAGTTCGTGATCCGCTGCGAGCACCTGCGCTCGTATGCGCCGGAGCGCCACGTGGCCCTGTGCCTCGCCGAGCTGTTCAATCCGGTGCTGTATCCGGGCACCACCACCACGCTCCAGCTTTCACAGGAAGAGCTCGCCTTCCTGGCCGGGGTCTCGCGCGGCATCGTCAACCGCGCCTTGCGCCATCTCGAGCAGGACGGGATCGTCGCGGCGCGCTATGGCAGTATCGAGATCCTCGACCTGGCCGCCTTGCGCGCCTCCGCCTTCCGCTGAACGCCGGCGCGCCTGCACGGGCCACCTTCATGGAGCACCCTTCTTCCAGGAAATTGTTGTTGCGTGAACAGTCAGCGCGCGCAATCGCGACTACCCTATGCGCTATCCCCGCCCGGCGGCGAGCAAGCAAAACACGATATCAGGAGACCACTATGCAGCAGCAACAGCAGCAATGGAGCTATGTTCATGGACCCAGCAATACGCCCTTGATCGGCGCATCGATCGGCGCCCATCTGGCGACCATCGCGGCGCGCCATGGCGAGCGCGAGGCGCTGGTCGTGCCCTGCCAGGACATCCGCTGGACCTACGCCGAGTTCGACGAGCGGGTCTCGCGGGTGGCCGCCAACCTGCTCGCGCTGGGGCTGGCGCCGGGCCAGCGGGTCGGGATCTGGGCGCCGAATTGCGCCGAGTGGGTGCTGGTGCAGTTCGCCACCGCGCGTGCCGGGCTGGTCATGGTCAACATCAACCCGGCCTACCGCCGCTCGGAACTCGCCTATGCGCTCGACAAGGTCCAGTGCAGCGCCCTGATCCTCGCTCCCGGCTTCAAGACCAGCGACTACCTCGAGATGGTGCGCGAGGTCGTGCCCGCGCTGCGCCAGCGCGCCAGTGGCGCCGGCGCTGCTGCCACCGAGCTCCACGACGACAGCCTGCCCCACCTGCGCCACGTGATCCGCCTCGGCCCCGGGCACACGGACGGCATGCTCGATTTCGACACGCTGCTGGCGCGGCCCAAGGCCGATGCCCTGGCGCGCCTGCGCCAGGTGGAAGACGCGGTGCAGTTCGACGATCCAGTGAACATCCAGTTCACCTCGGGCACCACCGGCGCGCCGAAAGGCGCGACGCTGAGCCACCACAACATCCTGAACAACGGCTTCTTCGTCGGCGAGGCGATGTGCCTGACGAGCGCCGACCGCCTCTGCATCCCGGTGCCGCTGTACCACTGCTTCGGCATGGTGCTCGGGAACATGGCCTGCGTGACGCATGGCGCAACCATGGTGTTTCCGGGCGCCGGCTTCGACCCCGAGGCCGTGCTGGAAACCGTGCAGGCCGAGCGCTGCACCGGCCTGCACGGCGTGCCCACCATGTTCATCGCCCTGCTCGAACATCCGGGCTTCGCGCGCTACGACCTGTCCACGCTGCGCACCGGCATCATGGCCGGCTCGCCCTGCCCGGCCGAGGTGATGAACCGGGTCATGCAGACCATGCACATGGCGGAGATCACGATCGCCTACGGCATGACCGAGACCTCGCCGGTCTCGTTCCAGAGCGCGGTCGACGATCCGGCCGCGCTGCGCGTGTCGACCATCGGCCGCGTCCACCCGCACATCGAGTGCAAGGTGGTGGACGCGGGCGGCGCGATCGTCCCGCGCGGCGTGAAAGGCGAACTGCTGACGCGCGGCTACTCGGTGATGCTCGGCTACTGGGGCGACGAAGAAAAGACCCGCGCCACCATCGACGCCGCCCGCTGGCTGCATACCGGCGACCTGGCGGTGATCGATGAAAGCGGCTTCGCGGCGATCGTCGGACGCTGCAAGGACATGGTGATCCGTGGCGGCGAGAACATCTACCCGCGCGAGATCGAGGAGTTCCTGTACCGCCATCCAAAGGTCCTGGACGTCCAGTGCATCGGCGTGCCCGACCCGAAGTACGGCGAGGAACTGTGCGCCTGCATCATCCTGCGTCCCGGCCAGGAGGCCAGCGCCGAGGACATCCAGGCCTTCTGCCGCGGCCAGATCGCGCACTACAAGATTCCCCGCTACGTGCGCTTCATGGAGGCCTTCCCGATGACGGTGACCGGCAAGATCCAGAAGTTCGTGTTGCGCGAGCAGATCGGTACCGACCTGGGGCTGGGGCAGGACGCTTGAGGCGCGAGCGCGGGCATCTCGTGGAGTTCGGTCTCAGCCGATGGACGCGCTGCCGAAGTCCTGTTTCGCAGCCAGCACGCGCGCCAGCGCCGCCTCGGGGTCCAGCCCGGCCATCATCTGGTTGATGATCTCCTGCTTGTCCTCCGGCGTGAGTTTCTCGCAGGCCGCCCGGTGCGAGCAGAAATAGGCGTACCAGGCCACGTCCGCAGGCCGCTCCTTGCGCGGCTTGAAGCGTGCCGGCACCTTGCTGCGGATCGCATCCACGTACGCCGCCAACTGCGCATCGGCGACGCTCCAGTCGAAGCCGGCGACGGCGCGCCTGTCGGCTTCGCGGTCGCCCTCGTAGCCGGGCCCGGGCAGCAGGGTCTCCCTGTTCACCGCCAGGCAGGCCAGGTTGGGATAGCCGTGCACAGCGCAGAAGCCTTGCACGAACAGCAGTTTGGGACCGATACCCACGGGTACCGCGCGGCCAAGCACCTCGTCCTTGGGGTGCAGCGAGCGCGCCAGCGTGAGCAGGTCACTGTAAGTGATCGGCATGCTGCGCAGGGTGCTCGCCTGGCGTATCAGGGCCTCGACCAGGCGCGCGCCGACCGCGATGTCGTTGAAGCTCAATGGAATCATTGCCGGATACCGCGTGTCATGGGAAGGTTCAGGTAGCAGCCCGCCCTTCGGCGGCGCGCTTGTCGCTGTGTCAAAGGAGACATCTTAGCAAATCCCGGGGTACGGGCGGGTGTACAAGGGCCAGGACCGGCGCCCCCCCCTGGGCGCCAGACTCCTTCCGCCGTAAACGCCTAGCCGCGCGAGCCTTGCGCCCCCAGCCAATTCCGATAACGTCGCGTGTGCATGCTGGCCCGCAGTTGGTCGGTCAGCAGCGTGTACAGGGGATGCAAGCTGCCGGCGCCGCTCCGGCCGGCGCCCAGCGCACGCATCCGGCGGCGCACCAGGGCCATGCTGGCGATACTGCCCAGTGTCTTGTCTTTCCAGTTGACCGGCTGCGCGCTGGCAAGCGGTGTCTGGCCCGCGCGCCATTGCCGCGGCAAGTCCGGCGCTACCGACAGCGCGGTAGCGATACCGACGACCGCCACGCCGCTTGCCAGCACCTGCTCCGCGATCTCGCGGCGGGCAATCCCGCCAGTGGTCATGACCGGCATCCGGGCGACGGCGGCCAGCGCTTTGGCGAATTCCAGGAAGTAGGCTTCGCGCGCCAGGGTGCGGCCGTCGGCGGTGCGGCCTTGCATGGCAGGGCTTTCGTAGCTGCCTCCGGACAGCTCGATCAGGTCGACCGGCAGTTCGTTCAACAGCAGCACGACCTGGCGCGCATCGTCTTCCGAGAAGCCGCCGCGCTGGAAGTCGGCCGAATTGAGCTTGACCGCGACGCTGAATTGCGCCGACACGCGCGCGCGCACCGCGCGCACCACCGCCAGCAGCAAGCGCGCACGGTTGGCAAGACTGCCGCCCCATTCGTCATCGCGGCGGTTCGTCAGCGGCGACAGGAATTGCGACAGCAGGTAGCCATGCGCCGCATGGATCTGCACACCGTTGAATCCCGCCTGTTCCGCCGCATGGGCGGTGTCGGCGAAGCGCCGGATCACCTCGTCGATGTTGGCCGCACTCATGGCCTGCGGCTGTGCGAACAGTTTGCTGTGTTTGCCCAGATCCAGCGCCACCGCGGAAGGCGCCCACGCCAGGCCGCCCATGTTTGCCATCACCTGGCGGCCCGGATGATTCAACTGCATCCACACCTGCGCGCCGCCTTCCCGCGCGGCGTGCGCCCAGGTCGTGAACGGCGCCAGCGGCGTGCCGGCTTCCAGGGCGATGGTGGCCGGCCCGGTCAGGGCGCGGCTGTCGATCATCACGTTGCCGGTGATAAGCAGTCCGGCGCCGCCCTGCGCCCAGCGCTGGTACAGGCGGCGGATGGCGGCCCCGGGCAATTGACCCGATTCGGCCATGCTCTCCTCCATCGCGGCCTTGGCCAGGCGGTTGGGAAGGCGGCTGCCATTGGGCAGGGTGAGGGGTTCGAAGAGCATATGCGATCTGAAATTTGTAGGTAAGATGCGCCATACTAAGATTAAAGCTCACTTCAAGGTCAAGCGATAAAATGAAGATCGGCGAACTGGCGCAGCGTGCCGGCATTTCGGCATCCGCAATCCGTTACTACGAACAGGCGGGCCTGATGCCCCACGCGGAGCGTTCCGGCAATGGTTACCGGGTCTATGGCGAGTCCGCGCTGGAGCGAATCAGGCTGATCCAGATCGGCCAGGGCCTGGGCTTCACGCTGGAGGCGATACTGGCGGTGACCAAGCTCGAGGGGCCGGCCTTGAAAGCTGGTCTGTTGAACAGCCTTGAGGACCGACTGCGCGACATCGAGCACATGATGCAGGCCCTGACCGAGCAGCGCGCGTCACTCGAGCGCACCAGGCAAGAGGTCGAAGCGGCATGGGCCGCCGGTGAATGCCCCGGCAGCCTCTGAATCGCCTTGCAAGACGCCGGCGTCTTCCACGAACAGCAGGCGCTTTCCACGAACAGCGGTGAGCGGCGTGCCTGTGGCGCCAAGAATTTTGTCACTGCGGGACATAAATTTGGCAAAATGAATTTTTTTCTGGCGTCATCATGCAGACCTCTTCCTTCCTCGATGCATTCGGCCTGCTACGCATCGAGCGCTTACGCTGGAGCATCGACGGGTTTCGCCTGACGATCCCTCTGATCGAGTACGAGCCGCATCGATTCCATGCACGTGCTTTCGATACGGCGGGCATTCACTTGCCCGCCCACATCGAACGCAGCGTTTCCCGGCGCCAGGCGGACTATTTTTTCGGCCGGCTCGCGGCGCGCCTGGCACTGGATCCATACGGCCTTGCGAACCATCCGGTCACCAGCGGGGCGCAGCGCGAGCCGGTGTGGCCGTCCGGGGTCATCGGCAGCATCACGCATGCGGCGCCGTGGTGCGCCGCCACCGTGCTGCCGTCGGCGCAAGGGCGCGGCGTCGGCATCGACATTGAAGTGCCGCTGTCGCCCGACGCCCGGGCCAGCGTGATCGCAACCGCGCTTTCGCCTGCCGAGCTCGGGGTACTCGCGGCAGCCCGACCGGACATGCCGGAAGCCACCCTGCTGGCCCTTGCCTTCTCTGTCAAGGAAAGCTTTTACAAGGGAATGTACCCATCCGTCGGGCGCTTCTTCGGTTTCGAAGCCTTGCGCATCCTGGCGATCGACGTCGAGCGCGGCCACGTAGCATTTTCTGTCACCGAGGATTTGTGCGCGGACATGCACAGCGGCTGCATCGGCCGCGTGCATTTTCGCGTGCTCGGCGGCGGCGCGGTCCTGACTGCCTTCGTCCGCTAGACGCGGCTGCACGGCATTCTCCCCTGGACGTGGGCATGACTGATCAGTACTATCTCTCCATGCGCGCCGGCGTCATGGCGTCTTTGCCTGGAGAGAAAATGGATATCCATACCCGTATCGTCGGCGTCCTGCATATCGCCTTCAGCGTGCTCAGCACCTTCGTTTCATTCCTGGTCCTGGGGGTGAGCGGCGCCACGGCGGTCGGCAGCTATTCGAGGATTCCCGAGTTCGTTGTCGAGATCGGGGCGATCGCGATCGTGGTCCGCCTGGCGCTGGCTGTGGCCCAGATCCTGGGCGGCGTCTTCCTGCTCAGGGGCAGGCCCAGCGGACGTATCATGCTCATCCTGTTCGGCGTTCTCGACCTGTTCATCATTCCGATCGGTACCGCGCTCGGCATATACACCTTGTGGGTCCTGCTGCGCAAACAGCCGATCCCGGGACCGGCATCGCCCGATCCCATGGCGGGCGCGTAGGCAAGGCCGGCGCCCGGGCGCCGGGAGATCTCAGGGTCGATCCAGGTTCGTGGAAAAAAACGCCGCGACTGCCGCATTCATGTGCGCATGGAAGCCCTTGCGGTCAAAGCCTGGCGGATCCGTACACAAGACACGCGGTTTCAGCACCAGGCAGGGCGCCATGAACGAGTAATGACCGGCGTTCGGCACCTCGTGGAATTCGACCCTGGAGCCGAGCCCATTGCGTATCGTGCGGGAGTCCTTCACGTTCCGGTCCCGTGCCGCGCTCCACATCTGTACCGGAACGGCGACAGGCGCGAGCCGCTGGTTCGTGAAGGTGAATTCGAGTCCCGGCGCCGCCAGCACCGCCGTCCTGATCCTGGGATCCGGCGCGACCTTGTCCCCGGCTACCGCATCCGGGTCCAGCAGCGGCGACCTCGCTTGACGCAGGCCGGTACACAGGGGATCGGCAGACTGCGCGCAATGGCTGGCGATGCCGCGCAGGTCGGGCCTGGCGCCGACAGCCGTGAGCACCGTGAATCCTCCCATGGAAAACCCGAAGGCGCCAATGCGCGCGGCATCGATCCGCTCATGCCCGGTCCAATCTGCAAGCATGTAGTCGATGGTGGCGCTGAGTTGCCGGGTTCGATCGGAAGCGAAGCGTGCCGACAGGATGGCGCTCTGGTCCAGGTAGTTGTCTCCCGGATGGGTCGGCGCGGCGACGACATACCCGGCATTCGCCAGTGCCATCGCCAAATCGGAATGGCTGGCGAAGGACCCGCCATTCCCATGGGAGATGACGATCAGGGGCAAGGCGTTCCCGGCGACCGGCGCGTTCTTGGCCACGTCCATCAAGCCGGTCAGCGCGAACGCCGTCGGCCACGGACGTGCATCGGTGGGATACCATATCCCCACGGAGAAAGGCTTACCATGGGGATCCGCCGTCTGCACGCGCTGGAAACCGACGGGCCGCTCCGTCCGCAAAGCGGTCGCGACCGCCACCCCGGCGACCGCTGCCAACAGCAGCAGGACGGCAATCCCCGCCCGAAACACCCACTTCATACGCGCCCCCGGCAGCGTGCTGAACACGCCTCATTCTGCGCCAGGAAAGATAGCGAACGCAACAGTAATCGCGTACATACGCGCACCCGGCGCGGGGCCACCGCGCCGTGCTAGGCGCGTACGACGGCAAGCGCCCTGTTGCGGACAAGCTGCTGGATCGGGCGGCGATGGACGTCGACGAAAAAATGGTTCCCGTTGAACCACTCGACACCGAAGGCCTGATCGGTTTCCAGCTGCCAGGCTTTGGCCTGGGCGGGGCTGACCAGGTCATCGGACTCGCCTGCCAGCACGGTGATCGGGATCTCGAGCAAGGGAGCCGTCCGGTAATCGTACTCTTCCGCCAGGCCGAAATCCGCGCGCATCATCGGCAACAGCAGTTGCATCAGTTCCTGCGAGGCCAGGACTTCCGGCGCCGTTCCGCCGTAGTCGCGCAGGGCGGCGAGAAAATCGCGGTCGCTCAGGGTATGCAGGTTGTTCGACGGTCCGCGCATCTGCGGCGCCGCACAGCCGGCCACGAACAGGTGCTCCGGCATGGGCAATGCGTGCGCCTGGCAGTGGCGCGCCACCTCGAACGCCAGCAGTCCGCCCAGGCTGTGCCCCAGGAAGTAGAACGGCTTGCCGTCGTCCTGGCGGGCGATCTCCGCGGCCGCGGCCTGCACGATCTCGACCATGCTGCTCATCGGCGTTTCGCTGAAACGCGCTCCACGTCCCGGCAACTGCATCGCGCATACCTCGATCGCCGGCGCCAGCTCGCCATGCCAGGCCCGGTAATTGGCTGCGCTTCCGCCCGCGTAGGAAAAGCAGAACAGGCGCGCAAGCGGCCGCGCGCAGGTCTGCCGTACCATCCAGGGTGTCGATTTCATGGTTGTTCCTCCAGTTCAAGCTCTTGCATGAGACGGCTGCCCAGCTCGCGCTGTTCGTGCAAGATGGCGCGCAGGTGGGCAGCGGTCGTGTGTACATTGGTGAGCACGGCGCGCAACACGGTCACGCCCTCCGGAAATGGCGCGAGTTCCAGCACCGTCCGCGAGACGAAGCTCTTGCCGTTCTGCTTCTGGCGGCCCTGCAAGCCGCTGTTGAGGACATTCAGCCTGTGGTTGAGGCTCGCCGCTTCCTCCATGCGGCCCGCGGCCAGCAGTTCGGCCATGCGCTGGCCCCACGCGCGCGGGACGAAGCGGTAGGTCAGGATGAACGTGCTCGAATCGCTGGTCAGTTCGAAGTCCTGCTGGTCCAGCACCAGGGCGCGCATGGTCGAAGCCACCTCGGCGACCCGCGTCAACAGCATGTCGTAACCGCTCTCGCCGAATATCTTGAACGACGCCCACAGCTTGAGGGCGTCGAAACGGCGCGACCCTTCCAGGGTAGTCTGGCCGAGATCGGCTGAATTGTTGCGGATGATGTAGTTCGCGTTGTGCTTGAGGCAGTCGAGGCTGGCCTGGTCCTTGAACAGCACCAGGCCCTGCGCCATCGGCACCCAGAACAGCTTGTGTCCGTCGATGACGATGGAATCGGCGCACTCGACGCCGGCGTACAGGTCCCTGAACCGGTCCGCGACCAGCAAGGCCCCGCCCCACGCGGCGTCGACGTGGAACCAGGCGCCCTCGCGCTTCGCGATGGCGGCCAGTTCCGCGAGCGGATCGATCGCTCCCGTCTCGGTCGTGCCCGCGATGCCGACCAGTGCGACGATCTTGATGCGCCGCCGCCGCAGCTCGTCGATCTTCTTCTCGAGCTGGTCGAGGTCGATCCGCTGCTCGCTGTCCACCGGGACCAGATGCAGGGCATTCTCGCCCAGTCCGAGCGTACCGATCGCCTTTTTCATCGAATAATGCAGGCGCTGCGAGCCGATCACGGCAAGCCCTTCGTGGCCGCAGCTGGCCAGGGCCGCATGCAGGCCTTCCTTGCGGGTGCCCGGCAGGCGGGTTTCGAGTGCCACGGCCAGGGCCGTGAGGTTGCCGAGCGTACCGCCGCTGACGGCGTTGCCGATGGCCTGGCCCTTCGCACACAAGGCCGTCTCGTAGAAGGCAGGCTCGTTACGGTACACCTTGCGGTGCAGCCAGCCGATGACCTGCTTCTCGACCAGCGTCGACGCATAGGCGGTCTCGATCTTGACCTGGTTCTGATTCAGCGCCGCCGTCAACGCCTCGATCACCACACTGAACCATGGCAGCGCCTGGGTCATGTGCCCGATGAACATCGGATGATTCAGCTGGGCGGTGTGTTGCAGCACAGTGTGCTGCAACTCATCCAGGAAAGGGTCGATACCGATGCCGTCGGCCGGCCAGGCCTGCGCGGCGAAGGTGGCGGCGAGCGCCTCGAAGGGGGTCGTCGGGTATGGCGTCTTGCCCTCGGTCGAGAGGCAGTCGCGCACCATGCCCAGTGCGCGCAGGAGCAGCGCCGGATCACGTTCCAGAGTCTCGAGCGAAAAGTTCTGCTGAAGAAGGACTTGCAAGTCGGAAAGGGCCATGTTCTGTCTCGGGCAGTGAATGCAATGTCAGTAAAGCGCGAACCGGGCTGGCGCGACCTGCCCGCCGGCCTCCCGGCCGTGTCGCAGGCAGGTGCTGCGCAGGACTACGCGAAGCTGCCGAAACGCTCGAGGTGGTAGTCGGTGTGTCCGAACTGTGCACCGATCGTCACCAGACGCTTGAAGTAGTGGCCGATGATGTATTCCTCGGTGACCCCCATGCCGCCGTGCAGCTGAATCGCATTCGACCCGACGAACTGTCCGCGTTGTCCGATCAGCACCTTCGAGGCGGACACGCCTTTGCGGCGCGCGTCGGCGTCGTCCTGCTGCATCGCGTTGAGCGCATTGAACAGCATCGAGCGCGACATCTCGCTCTCGACCAGCATGTCGGCCATCCGATGCTGCAAGGCCTGGTAGGTATTGAGCGTCGCACCGTACTGGTTACGCGTCTTCAGGTAATCGCGGGTCAGCCACAGCACCGAATCCATGGCGCCGCAGGCTTCGGCACAGGCCGCCGTGGCCGCGTGGTCGATCGCCAGCTCGATCGCATCGATCGCGCCGCCGGCCTGCCCCAGCAGTGCGTACGGCGGCAGGACGACCTGGTCCAGGACCAGGTCCGAGGCGCGGGTACCGTCCACCAGGCGATAGTTCTTGCGTGTAATGCCCGCGCTGTCCATGCTCACCAGGAACAGGCTGATGCCATCGCGGTCGCCACTGTCGCCCGCGGTACGTGCGGACACGACGAACTTCTCGGCGAACGGCCCGCCCAGCACCACGGTTTTTTCGCCGTCCAGTACATATTGCCCGTCTGCTCGCTGGACTGCGCGGGTGGCGACGTATTGCGGCCGGCCACCGGCCTGCGTCTCGCCGTGGGCGAACGCCAGCATCAATTCCCCGCCCACCAGCGGCCCCAGCAGGTCACGGCGCTGCTCGGCGGAGGCCCCCGCGTTGACGACCTGGGCAGCCAGGACGGCACACGGGATGAAAGGCTCGACCACCAGCGCACGGCCGAACGCCTCAGTCAGGATCGAGACCTCGATCGCCGAGCCACCCGAGCCGCCGACGTCTTCCGGCAGCCCGGCGCCCAGCCACCCGAGCTCGGCAAATAGCTTCCAGTGATTGGGTTCCCGGCCTTCGCTGCCCTGCAATATCTTATTGCGCAGCAAAAAATTGTAATTCTTGTCGCAGAAGCGTCGGACAGCTTCCTGGAGCGCGATTTGTTCCGACGAGTACGATAGATCCATGGTGACTCCTACAGTGCCAAACCGGACGTTGCGAGAATATTCCGTTGTATTTCGTTGCTGCCGGCAGCAATCGAAGTCGAACGACGGAACATGAATGTGGAGGTGACGCCGGGCGCATATTCCGGCCCCGGGGGCACCAGCTCGGGAACGTGACTTCCGCTCATGGGCGGCGCGAAGAACGCGAGGCCACGCTCGCCCAGGGCCAGCATCTGCAATTCGCTCACGCGCTGGCGCAGTTCCGAGCCGCGGATCTTGAGCACCGGACCGAGGCGTTCGGCGGCGGGGTCATTGGTGGCCATCATGTCGATCATCCGCATGATGGAAAATTCGAGCGCCACCAGGTCGATCTCGAGCTGGGACAGCTTGGCACGGAACATCGTGTCCTCGATCAGCGGACGGCCGTTGCGGAGCTCGGTCCTGGCCATCATCTTCAGCTTGCCCAGGTCTTTCCGGGTCTGCGGTGCGGCGGCCACGGCCACCCGCTCGTTCGACAGCAGGTAGCGCGCATACTGCCAGCCCTTGCCTTCTTCGCCGATCAGGTTCTTGACCGGAACCCGCACATCCTGCAGGAACACTTCATTGACGGAGTGACCGCCGTCGATGGTGATGACGGGGCGCACGGTGATACCCGGTGCGCGCATGTTCATCAGCAGGAACGACAAACCCTGCTGCAGCTTGCCTCCCGAACTCACGCGCACCAGGGCGAACATCATGTCGGCGTTGTGCGCATTGGTGGTCCACAGCTTCTGCCCGTTGACGATATAAAAATCGCCATCGCGGACAGCGCGGGTACGAATCAGCGACAAGTCGGACCCGGCCTGGGGTTCCGAGAAACCCTGGCACCAGAAATCGTCGGCATTCAGGATGCGCGGCAGCAGCCGCTGCTTCTGCTCCGGCGTGCCGTAGGTGTAAATCACCGGCGCGACCAGGTCGAGCGCGATGCGGTCGCCGTCGGGCACGCCGCCTTTGACGAGTTCCTCGCTCAAGATGTAGATCTTCTTGGCCGACCACTTTTTGCCACCCCATTCCGACGGCCACGTCGGTACCAGGTAGCCTTTGCCGTGCAGGGCACGCGTCCAGAATTCGACGCTGCGCCTTGCAAGCGGGACATTGCGGTCGAGGCCAACCTGGTCGGCCTTGTTCCACATGTCGGCTACAAACGATTGGACTTCCTGGCGAAATACTTCTTCTTCCGGATCTCTATCAAAATTCATTGTCTAGCTCTCACAAAGCCCTGGTTAATCCAACGCCGCCGGAACTGGTCTGGCTGCAGGCGCCGGCCGGTCCGCGCGGGGCGGACCGGCACACGTGATGTCCGATGTGCTTATGCCGCCGCAGCCATCCTGTCGCGCAAGCTCTTCGGCCGCATGTCGGTCCAGATCTCGTCGACATGCTTCATGCACTCGTCCTTGGTGCCCGAGAAATCGATCGAACGCCAGCCTGCCGGGACGTCCTGGTTGCGTGGCCACAGCGAGTACTGCTCCTCGTCATTGACCAGGACGATGTACACGCGGCTGTCTGCATTTTGCTCATCAATCATTGCAACTCCCTGTGAAGTAGAACCAACTAAAAATATCCACTGCGATCGCGGTGGCATCGCCTTCGACAACACCCGCTGGAACCGCGTCCCGGACGGGCGGTACGACTTTTTTCCTGAAACATGCGTTCATGCTCCGCGCAGGGCGGAGACGATCGGCAGCCTGGCCGCTTTTATGGAAGGGAACAAGGCGCCGGCAGTACCGATGAAGCAGGCCCACAGCATGCCGATCCTGACCTGCTCGCCGGTCACCGCCATGGCGAACATGTACTGCGACTGGGCCACCCCGCCGCCGTTCGTGTTGACCGTGTGGCCGCCGTAAAGCAGTGCTGCGAGCGCGGCGCCGATCGCAGCACCGGCCAGGGCCAGCAGCAGCGACTCGATGAAGATCGACACCACGATCGGACTCGGGCCGAAACCGATGGCGCGCAGGGTCGCTATTTCCACAGTGCGGGTACTGACCGCGGAATACATGCTGTTGATCGCACCGAAGAACGCGCCCACCGCCATGATCCCGCCGACCAGGTAGGCCACCGTCGCGAGCGTGCTGGCGAAGGGCTTCGATTGCTCGGCGTAGTAGTCGGATTCGCGCACCGCCGTCACCGCCAGTTGCGGATTGGCCGCCAGCGCGTCGCGGAAGGCATTGAAACCGTCCGCCGAGGCAAGCTTGACCGACACGCTCTGGAAACTGTCGCGGCGGAAGGCCGAGATGACGGTTTCGTTATCGGCCAGCAGTTCGGCCTCGTGCGAATCGCCGTTCGACGCGAAACTGCCGACGATGGTCCATACCTGTCCGTTGATGGTCGTCCTTGCGCCGACGTCGAGATCGCGGAAGATCGACTGCGCCGCACGGCCGACGAGCAGCTCGCGCACGCCGGGCCGGAACGCCCTGCCGGCCGTGATCTTCAGCTCCGGACGCACCGCGTAGATCTGCGATCCGACGCCGCGCAGCGTGACGTTGCTCGACGTTCCGGACTTCTGCATCATTTCCACCAGCACGATGCTTTCCGCCGAAGCCAGGGCATTGCCGTCCTTGTCCCGGGCGATGCCGGGCCCGTCCTGGATGGCGGTCGCCTCGGCACGCGAGACGTTGCTCAGCAGTTCAGACATGGCGCCCGCGTTCAGGACGATCGCGCGCTCCGGGCTGCCGGTTTTCGAGACCGCGTTCTCGGCGCCGTTGGCCATCGCCAGGATCGACACGAGCACCGCGACCACGCCGGCCATGCCCATGACGATCACCGACGCACTGCCCATCCTCTGCGGGATATTGCGCAAGTTCATAAGAGTTACAGCAAAGATTTGACGTAGGAAGTTCATATGCTTTCCTTATCGGCCGGACAACGCGTCGACGAGATTGAGGCGCTTGAGTTTCAGCGCCGGCATCAGCCCGGTAAGGACCGACAAGACGGCGGCGATACCGACGCCGGCCAGGAGCACACTGGACGGAATCGCGGCGATGCCGAAGCCGCTGCCCAGCACCGGCAGGACCAGTGCCGCCAGCCCGAGTCCCAGCAGGGCCGACGCGGCGTACAGCAGGAAGATTTCGCCGAGCACCAGGCCATGGACCACCCTGTCGGGGAAGCCGAGGGTTTTCAGCACCGCGAATTCGGGCACGCGCTCGCGCACCGATTGCATTGTCGTGTTACCGGTCAAGAACAGGAGCGTGAAGAAGACCGCGCTGACGATGGCGTACACCATGAACTTGATGTCGCCGATCTGGCGCAACTGCGCCGCGACGCCGTCCTTGATGGTCTCGGTCTTGGTCGGCCAGGACGAATTCGCGAAGCGCGCATCGATCGCCTGGGCGACCTGGGGCGCGGCGGCCGGATCGTCGACGTTCACCAGGAACACGCCGACCAGTCCCTTACCGAAGGCGCGCGCCTGGTCGAGATAGGAATAGTTGATGATCACCCCGTTGGTCAGGAAATTGATCTTTTCGTCTTTGTCCTTGTAGTAGCCGACCACTTCGAAGGTCCAGTCCCTGCCGCCGTCGGCATTGACCCAGTAGGATGAGCGCAGGGTGATGCGATCGCCCACTTTCCAGCCTTCGCGCTGGGCGCGTGCGGCGCCCACCAGTACCCCGGCGCGGGTGGCCGTCAGGGCGGCCAGCTTCTCGGGCGCCGTCACCAGGTCGGAATTGACCTTGAAGAAGCGCGCCGGGTCGACGGCGAAGGCCACCACCGAATTGGCCGGGTCGCGGTAGAAGCTGGGGAACAGGACCTGGTAAGCCACGTCGCGCACCCCCGGCACCGCTTCGATCTGCGACAGCGCGGCGATCGACAGTCCTTCGAAGTCGCTGACCTTGTTACGGACATAGAGCCGGTCCGCGCCGGACTTGTCGGCAGCTTCCTCGAAGCTGGCGTTGACGCCCTGGAGCAGGCCGAACAGCAGGAAGGCCACCGCGATCGAGGCCAAGGACAGCAGCGTGCGCAGCGGCTTGCGCCATACACCCTTGAGTACGAGATAGAAGTAATTCATGCAACGACCCTCATCGCCGTCTGGGCGAGGCAGCCTTTGTCCACATGCAGCTGGCGCGTGGCGTGGTCGGCCGCCATCTGGTCGTGGGTCACGACGATGATGGTCTTGCCGTGCTCGCGGTTGAGCCGCTGCAGCAGGTTCATGATCTCGATCGCGGAAGCGCGGTCGAGGTCACCGGTCGGTTCGTCGCACAGCAGCAGCGTGGGGTCGGTCACGATGGCGCGGGCGATCGCGACCCGTTGCTGCTGGCCGCCGGACAGTTCGGTCGGCTTGTGGCTGGCGCGGCCGGAGAGGCCGACGATCTCGATCGCCGCCTCCACATGCCGCTTGCGCTGCGCCTTGGTCAGCGAGGTCAGCAACAATGGCAACTCGATGTTCTGCTGGGCGGTCAGCATCGGCATCAGGTTATAGAACTGGAAGATGAACCCGATATGGCGCGCACGCCAGGCCGTCAGGGCACTGTCCGAGAGCTGGTCGATACGTTCGCCGCCGATGAGCACCGCGCCCGAGTTCGGCCGGTCCAGGCCGCCGATCAGGTTCAGCAGCGTCGACTTGCCGGAACCCGATGGCCCCATCAAGGCCAGGAATTCGCCTTCTGGAATGTCGAGATTCAGTCCGTGGAGCACCTCCACCTCCTGCTTGCCGCGCCGGTATTTCTTAACGATATTTTCTAAAGAAACCATTACCAACTCCCTTTCAAAGGCGCACTCGGCGCGACTGGTTGCTACGAAAAGCGATGCTGTCCTTCACCTTGCCGTGGCCGTGCCAACGGCCCGCCCGCCGGCGCCCTGGCCGCGCACGGCCAGGCGGATACCGCCCGTCGCGGCGCCGGCGATGCCGCCCGTGGCCGGCATGCTCAGGAAGCGCACGTTGACGCCCATCTGCGGCAGCACGCGCGGATCCTTCTCTTTCAACGCCAGGCGCACGCCCACCGTCGCCTTGTTGCGGTCCGCGGTCGGCACCACCGCGATGACCTCGGCCGGAATCTGCCAGTCGCGGTATGCATTCAGGGTGATCGTGGCGGACTGCCCTTCGGTGATCCGGTTGATGAAGTTTTCGCTCACGTCCACATTCACCTCGAGCGAACCCATGTCGACCAGCGTACAAATGCCGGTCCGGGTGAAGCCGCCGCCGCCCGAACTTGGCGAGATGATTTCGCCCGGCTGGGCGGCCTTGACCGTCACGACGCCATCGAACGGCGCCCGCACCACCGTGTCGTCCACGACGCGCTGGGCGGCGTTGACGCTGGCTGCGCTGACCGCCAGCTGGCCGCGCGCGACCATGGCCTCGTTGAACTGCGCCTCTGCGCTGGCGGCGATGTTGTCGACCGCATTGCGGCTGACCCATCCGCTGGCCAGCAGTTCCTTCTGCCGTTCCAGCAGGCGCTTGGAGATTTCCCATTGCGCCTCTTTCCCCTTGAGGCTGAGCCTGGCCAGCTCCAGCTGCGCCTGCGCCTGCTTCAGGGCGGCCACGGCATTGGTGTCGTCCAGCGTCGCCAGCACCTGGCCGGCCTTGACGTGCTGGCCTTCCTCGAACTGAACCGTTTCCAGCCGGCCGATGATCTTCGCCGCTACCGTGGCCTGGCGATTCGCCACCACATAGCCGCTCGCCTCGAGCGCGGCGTCCGGCAGTCTCCCGGCGGCAGCCGGCGCTGCCGCCGGGGCCGGGGCTGCGGCGGTCAGCTTGGTCGGCTGTGCTTCCTGCTTCATCCAGGTGAACCCGGCGGCCGCTCCGCCAGCGGCGACCAGTGCGATACCGGCGATCCACCAGGTGCGATGGCTGCGGGGCCTTGGCGACTGCTGCGTGCGGTCGATGCGAAGTTGGTCGATGACCGGTGCCGTGTCATTCAAATTACCCACGCACGATTACTCCTTAAACGTTGTAGAGGCATGTTGTTGGGTTGAGGTAGTCCACGCCGCGCCACCCTGGCAGGCGGCGGCGGACATGGTGCACTGAACGGAACCGGACCTAGCCGACCGCTACCTGTGGTGTAACGCTTGTGGAATCGTCCTCGAGCTCGCTTCTGGCCTTGCGCATCGTGGCGAAGCCGTAGGCCACGGCGGGAATCTGCAGGACAGCCCCGAGGAAGAACACCGCGCCAGAAAGTTGCATTGGCGCAAGCGGGCCAGAAAAGTATCCATAGACCCAGGTGCCCAAAACAACTGCGATAGCCTTGATCAGACTGCTCAAGCTGATGAAACTACCGTGTATTTCGCCCAATTGATTACCCGGTACGGATCGCGATACCAGGGCCAATGCGACCGGCCCGACGAATGCCAGCAGTGCATAACCGGCGATCAGGGAATACATTTGCCATGCATTATGGATAAAGCCCGCCATTGCAAATAACATGCAAGTCGCGATCGTTCCCATCAACCAGGCGCGCCTTTCGCCCAGAAAACGAATAACCAGGGGCGTCATGATTGCGGCACCCAATGCCGTCGAGATTCCCATCAGCGTCAGCCATAAACCAACCTGGGTCATTTCCCAATTTAATGAATTCTGCATAAACAGGATTAATGCGCCGTTTTCCGAAGCCACCCCCAGCGCAAATGCCTCGATCAAGGAAGCTATTACTACGCCGCGTGCCAGCGGAGGCGATTTCGAGAGAATCGCAATCGATGCAAACGGCATGACCGCGCGCCACGAAAACGGACGCCGGTCGTCCGGATCCATACTCTCCGCCAATGCGAAAAAGGCGAAAACCAGGGTCAGCAAGGTCAGCCCGGCGGCCACATAGAAGGGGAATTGCAGGTTGACGCGGCCGAGGTGGCCGCCGACGACGGGCCCGATGATGAGGCCGAGTGCGCCGACGCCGCCGATGTAGGCGTACGCCTGGGCTCGCTTGTCGGGCGAGGTGATCTCCGCGACGTAGGCCCTGCCAACCGAGGCGCTGGCGGCGCAGAACCCCACCATGGCCTGGGCCAGCAGCAGGATCCACAGGCTTTCGGCGACCGACATCGCGCCATAGGCCATGATCACGCCGACCAGGGTCGACAGGATCACCGGCCGCCTTCCGTACCGATCGGACAGCCGGCCGAAGAAGGCCGAAAACAGGAACATCATGACCAGCGACGATGCCACTACCAGGCCGTAAAACACGCTCTGCAGTGAGTTGGTTTCGCCGACCGCCCTGCTTACCAACGTCGGCAAAAGAGGAATGATCAGTCCACTACCAATGGATTCGAAAAACGCAATCATTAGTATGGCAATCATCGGCGTAATGGACCGCTTCATGGAAATACTCCCCGAAATCAGAACCTCTATTTACCGTGGTCGCTTGCCCGAATCAACGATTCTCGACCGCTTTAACTATACCATGCGCTAAATCAAAGCGAGCAGGCTCATCCCAGATATTGAAATGATTTCCGGGAATTTGCAACACTTCATTTGCTTCGATCGGCAAATTAAGCAGGCCACCGGCGCGCCCGACTTTCTTCGCGCTTTCGACCGCGCGGATTTCGACGAATCGGCTGTTGAAACGCCGGTGCGAATATGCGCCGAGCGCCTTCATATTGGCCCGGTAGATCGTCAGCGATGTATCGAAATCGAATAACTGGGCGCCCGAGGCGTGGTATTCCTCTCGCGTCAATTCGCGCATCGAACTGGCATTGGTGGAGGCATTCCACAAGCTCTCCGCCACCGCTTGCCCCATCAGGTGCAAGGCGAAGTTGTAGAGAATGTCCCGTTCCTTCTCGATCGGCGCGTTCCCGGCATAGGTGTCGATCAGCAACACCGTATCGGGTGGTGTGCCGGCCGCCGCCATCTGCCGGCCCAGTTCGAACGCGACGGTGCCGCCGAAGGACCAACCGGCCAGGACGATCCGTTCATGCGCGTCGGCCGGCGGCAATTGCGTACGGCACCAGGCCGCGATCTCCTCGATGCTGGAGAAAGGCGGGAGATCGGGGCCCGGCTCGGGCAGGACGATGCTGTAGATCGCTGCCTCGACGTCGAGCATCTGCGCCAGGCGCGCGTAATGGGTGCCGGTGCCGAGGACGGTGGGCAGGAACACGAGCGCCGTGCGCGCCCCCGGCGCCGGACGCAAGCTCACGCGGTTACCGATGCGCTGCGCCGGGGCGCCGCTCTCGAACAGCGCGACAAAGGAGGCAATGGTCGGCGCCGCGAACACGGTACGCAGCGGCAGGTCCACGCCGATGCTCTCGCGAATCCGGCTCAGCAGGCGGGTCGCCAGCAGCGAGTGTCCGCCCAGCTCGAAGAAGTTGTCGTCGATGCCGACCGTCTCCACCTGCAGCACTTCGCGCCAGATCGCCGCCAGCTTTTCCTCCGCCGGCGTGCGCGGGGCCACATGGCCGGTACCGGGCAGCGGGTCATCCGGCGCAGGCAGCGCCTTGCGGTCGACCTTGCCATTGGGCGTCAGCGGCATCGCCTCCAGCGCCACGAAGGCGTTCGGCACCATATAGTCAGGGAGGGATTGCGCGAGCCAGGCGCGCAGCTCGGCCACGCCGGCATCGGCCACCACGTAGGCGACCAGTCGCTTGCCGCCCGGGCCGTCGTCCAGCGCTACCACCACCGCCTGCGCCACCGCTGGATGGCGGCACAGCGCCACCTCGACTTCTCCCGGCTCGATGCGGAAACCGCGGATCTTGACCTGGTGGTCGACCCGGCCCAGGTAGGCCAGGCTGCCGTCGGCCGCATGACGTACCAGGTCGCCGGTGCGGTACAGGCGCGCGCCGGGCGCCCCGAACGGGTTGGCGACGAAGCGCTCGGCGGTCAAGCCGCCGCGCGCCAGGTAGCCGCGCGCCAGCCCGGCCCCGCCCAGGTACAGCTCGCCGGTCACGCCGCTCGGCACCGGCTGCAGCGCGCCATCGAGCACATAGGCCTGCGTATGGTCGATCGGACGACCGATCGATACCGGCACGTCGGCGTCCCTGGCGACCAGGGTGAAGGTCGAATAGGTCGTGTCCTCGCTTGGACCGTACAGGTTGTAGATGCGTTCGACCTGGGTATCGCGGTACAGGGCCTGCACCAGGGCGTTTTGCAGCGCCTCCCCGGCCAGGTTGATGACCTTGACGGAAGCGGGCACCGCGCCCTGCCGATGCAGCTCGGCGATGGCCGACGGCACCGTGTTGATCAGGGAGAGCGGCCAGGACGCCGCGCCGGTGCAGAGCTCGAGGATATTGTTGACGATCCAGGCCTTGCCGCCGGTGGCGAGCGGCACGAACATCTCGAAGACCGACAGGTCGAAGCAGATCGAGGTCGATGCCAGCACGTCGGCCAGGTCGGGCAGGCTGAAATTCTCCCTGGCCCAGCCGATGAACACGCTTGCGTTGCGGTGCGTGATGCTGACGCCTTTCGGGCGTCCGGTAGAGCCGGAAGTGTAGATGAGATAGGCCAGGTGCTCCGGCATGGCCAGGTTGGGCAGGGCCGTATCGGCATGCTGCTGGAGTGCGGGCCAGTCGGAATCGATGCAGAACAGCGGCATGCCGGCGTCCGTCCAGCGCTCGCGCAGGCTGTCCTGGGTGAGCAACACGGATGGCGCCGCGTCGTCCACCATCGCGGCCAGGCGTTCCTGCGGATAGCCCGGGTCCAGCGGCAGGTAGGCCGCGCCCGCCTTCAGCGTGGCCAGCAGGGCGAGCACCATCCCGATCGAGCGCTCGACACAGACCCCGACCACGACGTCCGGTCCTGCGCCGGCGCCACGCAGGTGTCGCGCCAGGCGGTTGGCCCGTGCGTCCAGTTCGGCATAGGCGATGTTCTCGCCGGCGCACACCAGCGCGATCGCATCCGGCGTGGCCTGCGCCTGCCGTTCGAACAGCTGGTGGATCGTATCCACGCAGGCCTGCGTGCGCGAGGTCTGGTTCCACTCGACCATGATCCGTTCGCGTTCGCCGGTGTCGAGCATCGGCAGCGCGCCGATTGCGCGGTCGGGGTCGGCCACCACGGCCGCCACCAGGTTCTCGAAATGGCGCGCCATGCGCTCGATCGTGGCGCGCTCGAACAGTGCGCTCGCGTATTCGAAGCTGGCGTGCAAGCCGTCCGGCCCGGCCGCCACCTGCAGGAACAGGTCGAACTTGGCGGTGGCGTCGCCCTCGCCCTGCAGCGGACGGATCTGCAGGCCCGCCAGTTCCACCTTGCCCTCGGGCTGGTTCTCGAGCGAGAACATGGCCTGGAACAGCGGATGGCGGCTGCGGTCGCGCGCCGGCTGCAGTTCCTGCACCAGCCTTTCGAACGGCACGTCCTGGTGGGCGTAGGCCCCCAAGGCCGTTTCCCTGACCCGGGCCAGCAAGCTGCGGAAGCTGCCCTCGCCCGGCAGGCGCGTGCGCATCACCAGCGTATTGACGAAGAAGCCGATCAGCCCCTCGGTCTGGCGCTCGGCGCGCCCGGCGATCGGCGAGCCGACCACGATGTCGTCCTGCCCGCTCCAGCGCGACAGCAGCAGCTGGAACACCGCCAGCAGCGTCATGAACTGGGTCGCGCCTTCGGCGCGCGCCAGCGCCGCCACCCCGGCCGCCAGCGGCGCCGGCAGCGCGAACTCGACCACCCCGCCGGCGAAGCTCTGCGCGGCCGGCCGCGGGCGGTCGGTCGGCAGCTCCAGCGCCGCCGGTGCGCCCTCCAGCTGGCTCTTCCAGTACCCGACCTGGCGCTCCAGCACCTCGCCTTCGAGCCAGCTGCGCTGCCACAGCGCATAGTCGGCGTACTGCACCGCCAGCGGCGCCAGCGGCGACGGCAGTCCGGCCGCCTCGGCCGCGTACAGCTGGCCGAATTCGCGCAGCAGGATGCCCATCGAGGCGCCGTCCGAGACGATGTGGTGCATCGTCATCACCAGCACATGGTGCTGCGCGGTCAGGCGCAGCAGCGCGACCCGGAACAACGGACCTTGCTCCAGGTCGAACGGGCGCTGCATCTCCTCGCGCACCAGGCGCCAGCCTTCCTGTTCCTGCGCCGCGCCGTCCAGGTGCGACAGGTCGAGGCGCGCCGGCGCGAAGCTTCCGGGCGCATCGATGAGCTGCATGGCGGCGCCGTCGACGCTCTGGAAGCGGGTGCGCAGGCTCTCGTGGCGCGCGACCAGCGCGCCAAAGCTGCGCTCCAGCGCCGCGGCGTCCAGCTCGCCCTCCAGGTGGAAGGCGAAGGGCATGTGGTAGGTGGCGCCGAGTTCCTCGAGCTGCTCCAGGAACCACAGGCGCTCCTGGGCGAACGAGGCCGGCGCAGGTTCGCCGCCTTGGCCACCTTCACCACGCACGCGGGCGAGCAGCGGCGGCAGCGCCAGGCCCTGCCCCGCGCGGCGCAGCGCCTCGACCCGCTCGGCCAGCAGCGCCACGGTGGCGGCTTCGAACAGGGCGCGCAGCGGCAGCTCCACGTCCAGGCGCTCGCGGATGCGCGCCGCCAGACGCGTGGCCAGCAGCGAGTGCCCGCCCAGTTCGAAGAAATCGTCGTGCACCCCGACCTGCGCCAGGCCGAGCACGTCGCCCCAGATCCCTGCCAGCGTCTCCTCGACCGGGGTGCGCGGCGCCACGTACGCTAGCGCCAGCTCCTGCATGTCCGGCGCCGGCAGCGCCTTGCGGTCGACCTTGCCGTTCGGGGTGAGCGGCATCGCATCCAGCGCCACGAAGGCGGCCGGCACCATGTACTCGGGCAGCCTGTCTTTCAGGTAGCTGCGCAGCTCGGCCATGCCGGTATCGGCTACCACCTTGGCTACCACGTAGGCCACCAGGCGCTTGCCCGCCGGGCCCTCGTCCACCATCACCAGGGCCTGGCCGACCGCGGCATGCGCGCGCAGCGCCGCCTCGACTTCGCCCGGCTCGATACGGAAACCGCGGATCTTGACCTGGTGGTCGATCCGCCCCACGTACACGATCTCGCCCTGCGCCGTCCGGCGCACCAGGTCGCCGGTGCGGTACAGGCGCGCGCCCGGCGCGCCGAACGGATCGGCGACGAAACGCGCCGCGCTCATCCCGCCGCGCGCCAGGTAGCCGTGCGCCAGCCCGGCCCCGCCCAGGTACAGCTCGCCGACCACGCCCATCGGCACCGGCTGCATGTGCGCGTCCAGCACATGGCAGCTGCCGTTGGCCAGCGGGCGCCCGATCGGCACCGTCGCGGCCTGTTCGGGAACCGCATCGACCGCATGCCAGCAGCTGAAGGTGGTGACCTCGGTCGGTCCGTACAGGTGCAGCAGGCGTTGCGGAGCGCCGCCCTGCAGCACGGCGCGCACCATGCTTGGGTCGACCGCCTCGCCCCCGAACAGCACGGCGCGCATGGCGGCGAAGGCGTCCGGCACCCCTTGCGCCACCAGGTTGAACAGCGCCGTCGTTACGAGAGCGACATCGACGGTGCGCTCGCGCAGCGCTTGTGCGAACGCGGCCGGCGACAGCACCGTGTCGCGCTCGATCACGACCACCGTGCCGCCGTTGAGCAGCGGCCCCCACAGATCGAAGATGCTGGCGTCGAACGACGGACTGGACAGGTGGCCGACCCGGTCGCCCGGGCCCAGCGTAAGGTAGTCGCAGCCCACCACCAGGCGCATCACGGCGCGCTGCGGCAACAGCGTGCCTTTCGGCGTGCCGGTCGAACCGGAAGTGTAGATGATGCAGGCGTGAGCGTCGCCGCCCAGCGCCGGCGCGTCGGCGGGAACGGCGTCCGGCACGGCGCCGGTATCGACCAGCGTCAGCCCGGCCAGTACCGCGCCGCCCGGCGCGCCGACCATCATGCGCAGACCGGCATCGGCGACCATGAAGGCCAGGCGCTCGGCCGGGTAGTCCGGGTCGAGCGGCAGGTAGGCGCCGCCGGCGCGCACGATGCCCAGCATGCCGGCCACCATCGCGGCCGAGCGCTGGCCCGACAGGCCGACCGCTTCGCCCGCGCGCAGGCCCTGCGCCTGCAGCGCCGCCGCGATCCGTCCGCTCCAGGCATCCAGCTCGCCGTAGGAATGGTCACGCCCGCCGTCGGCCACCGCGACCGCCGCCGCATCGCGCGCCACCTGTTCGGCAAAGCGCGCGTACAGCCCCTGCTCCGCCGGGAACGGCGCGGCGCTGCGGTTGCACTCGACCAGCAGCCGTTCGCGCTCGGCCGGGTCCAGCATCGGCAGCGTGCCGACGGCGCGGTCCGGGTCGGCGACCACGGCCGCCACCAGGTTCTCGAAGTGGCGCACCATGCGCTCGATCGTGGCGCGGTCGAACAGGTCGCTTGCGTACTCGATACCGCCCTGCAGCCCGCCAGGGGTTTCCATCAGGCCGAGCGACAGGTCGAACTTGGCCGACGCCACGTCCGGCGACCGCCATGGGCGGATCTGCAGGCCGTCCAGCTCGCGGCCCGCCCCGGCCTCGCTCTCGAGCGAGAACATGGCCTGGAACAGCGGATGGCGGCTGCGGTCGCGCACCGGCTGCAGTTCCTGCACCAGCCTTTCGAACGGCACGTCCTGGTGGGCGTAGGCTCCCAAGGCCGTTTCCCTGACCCGGGCCAACAAGCTGCGGAAGCTGCCCTCGCCCGGCAGGCGCGTGCGCATCACCAGCGTATTGACGAAGAAGCCGATCAGCCCCTCGGTCTGGCGCTCGGCGCGCCCGGCGATCGGCGAGCCGACCACGATGTCGTCCTGCCCGCTCCAGCGCGACAGCAGCAGCTGGAACACCGCCAGCAGCGTCATGAACCGGGTTGCGCCTTCGGCGCGCGCCAGCGCCGCCACCCCGGCCGCCAGCGGCGCCGGCAGCGCAAACTCGACCACCCCGCCGGCGAAGCTCTGCGCGGCCGGCCGCGGGCGGTCGGTCGGCAGCTCCAGCGCCGCCGGTGCGCCCTCCAGCTGGCCCTTCCAGTACCCGACCTGGCGCTCCAGCACCTCGCCTTCGAGCCAGCTGCGCTGCCACAGCGCATAGTCGGCGTACTGCACCGCCAGCGGTGCCAGCGGCGACGGCAGTCCGGCCGCCTCGGCCGCGTACAGCTGGCCGAATTCGCGCAGCAGGATGCCCATCGAGGCGCCGTCCGAGACGATGTGATGCATCGTCATCACCAGCACATGGTGCTGCGTGGTCAGCCTCAGCAGCGCGACCCGGAACAGCGGACCTTGGGCCAGGTCGAACGGGCGCTGCATCTCCTCGCGCACCAGGCGCCGGCCTTCCTGTTCCTGCGCCGCGCCGTCCAGGTGCGACAGGTCGAGGCGCGCGAGCACGAAGCTTCCCGGCGCATCGATGAGCTGCATGGCGGCGCCGTCGATGCTCTCGAAGCGGGTGCGCAGGCTCTCGTGGCGCGCGACCAGCGCGCCAAAGCTGCGCTCCAGCGCCGCGGCGTCCAGCTCGCCCTCCAGGTGGAAGGCGAAGGGCATGTGGTAGGTGGCGCCCAGTTCCTCGAGCTGCTCCAGGAACCACAGGCGCTCCTGGGCGAACGAGGCCGGCGCAGGTTCGCCGCCTTCGCCGCCTTCGCCGCCTTGGCCACCTTCACCACGCACGCGGGCGAGCAGCGGCGGCAGCGCCGGGCCCTGGCCTGCGCGGCGCAGCGCCTCGACCCGCTCGGCCAGCAGCGCCACGGTGGCGGCCTCGAACAGCGCGCGCAGCGGCAGCTCCACGTCCAGGCGCTCGCGGATACGCGCCGCCAGGCGCGTGGCCAGCAGCGAGTGACCGCCCAGTTCGAAGAAATTGTCGTTCGCACCGACCGTTTCGACCTGCAGCACTTCGCTCCAGATCGCAGCGAGGCTTTCCTCGACCGGCGTGCGCGGAGCGACGAACACGGCGCGTGCGGCTTCCCAGTCCGGCGCCGGCAGCGCCTTGCGGTCGATCTTGCCGTTCGGAGTCAGCGGCATTGCGTCCAGCGCCACGAAGGCGGCCGGCACCATATAGGGCGGCAATTTCTCCCGCACGAAAGCGTGCAGGGCGTCGATGGCCGCCCCATCCGCCACCACATAGGCCACCAGCTGCAGCTCGCCGGCGCGGTCGGCGCAGGCCACGGCCAGGGCGTCCCGCACCGCCGGGTGTTCGCGCATGACCGCCGTGACCTCGTCCGGCTCGATGCGATAGCCGCGAATCTTGACCTGGTGATCGACGCGGCCGAGGAAGTCGAGGGTGCCATCGGGCAGCCAACGCACCATGTCGCCGGTACGATACAGGCGCTCTCCCGCATCGAACGGGCTGGCGACGAAGCTGGATGCGGTCAGCCCTGGCCGGCCGGTATATCCACGACCGACCGGAATGCCGCCCACATACACTTCGCCCGGTGTACCCACCGGCACCGGCTGCATGTTCCGGTCCAGGACATGTACGGCAATATTGGCGATCGGCCAGCCGATCGGCACCGGCGAGCGCACCGCGGCGACGGACGACATCGGATAGTGGCTCACGTCGTCGGTGGTCTCTGTGGCGCCGTAGGAATTGATCACTTTAACGTGCGGCACCAGTGCGAACAGCTCCCTGCACAGGTCGGCTGGCAGGGTTTCTCCGCCGGCAATGATCACGCGCAAGGCCTGCAGGTCCGCTGCACTGCCGCTACCGATGGTACTGGTGTAGGCGCGCAACATCGACGGCACCGCCTCGAACACGGTGACCCGCGCGGCCGCCAGCGTTGCGCGCAGCAGCCCGGGGTCGCGCGACACCTCGGTCGGAATGATCGCGGTCGCACCGCCAACCAGGAGCGGCGTCAGCATTTGCCACAGCGAAATATCGAACGATGCTGCGGCGACCTGTGCGATCCGGTCCGCAGCGTCCAGTTCGACCAGCCTGAGCTTTCCGCACAGGTGGTTGGTAAAGCCGGCATGATGCAAGGCCGCGCCTTTCGGCCTTCCGGTCGATCCCGAAGTGAACAGGATATAGGCCAGGTTGGCCGGATCGAGTGCCACCCACGGCGGCGCACACGGTTCGTCGTCTTGCGCCGCCGCTTCGAGCACGTGGATGCGGCAGCGTTCACCGGCCAATTGCATGGCGAAGCCCCGGCATTCCATGGAGCTCAGCAGCAGCGGCATGGCCGACTGCTCGACAACGTATTGCAGGCGGTTGGCCGGATAGCCGGGGTCGAGCGGCACATAGGCGCCGCCGGCCTTGAAAATGGCCAGCATGCCGACCACCCACTCGAACGAACGTTCGGTGCAGAGGCCGACCGGCGTTTCCACCCGTACGCCCAGCCCGACCAGGCGATGTGCGAGCGCGTTACTGCGCCGTTCCAGCTCGGCATAGCTCAGCTCGGCGTTACCATGCATGACCGCAATCGCGTCCGGCGTACGCGCCGCCTGCTCGCTGATCAGCTGGTGTACGCAGCGGTCGAGCGGATAGTCGGCCGGCTGCCCCCTCCAGGCCGACAACTGCGCCCGCTCCGTTTCGCACAGCATCGGCAGCATGCCGATCTGGCGTGACGGATCCGCGATGATGGCCGCCACCAGGTTCTCGAAATGGCCCGCCATCCGTTCGATCGTGGCGCGGTCGAACAGTGCGCTCGCGTATTCGATGGCGCCGTGCAGGCCGTCCGCGGTCGTCAGCAGGCTCATCGACAGGTCGAACTTGGCCGTCTGGCCGCCCTCGCCCTGCAACGGGCGGATCTGCAGACCCGCCAGTTCCTCTTGGCCCTCGGGCTGGTTCTCGAGCGAGAACATGGCCTGGAACAGCGGATGGCGGCTGCGGTCGCGCGCAGGTTGCAATTCCTGCACCAGCCTTTCGAACGGCACGTCCTGGTGGGCGTAGGCTCCCAAGGCCGTTTCCCTGACCCGGGCCAGCAAGCTGCGGAAGCTGCCCTCGCCCGGCAGGCGCGTGCGCATCACCAGCGTATTGACGAAGAAGCCGATCAGCCCCTCGGTCTGGCGCTCGGTGCGCCCGGCGATCGGCGAGCCGACCACGATGTCGTCCTGCCCGCTCCAGCGCGACAGCAGCAGCTGGAACACCGCCAGCAGCGTCATGAACTGGGTTGCGCCTTCGGCGCGCGCCAGCGCCGCCACCCCGGCCGCCAGCGGCGCCGGCAGCGCGAACTCGACCACCCCGCCGGCGAAGCTCTGCGCGGCCGGCCGCGGGCGGTCGGTCGGCAGCTCCAGCGCCGCCGGTGCGCCCTCCAGCTGGCCCTTCCAGTACCCGACCTGGCGCTCCAGCACCTCGCCTTCGAGCCAGCTGCGCTGCCACAGCGCATAGTCGGCGTACTGCACCGCCAGCGGCGCCAGCGGCGACGGCAGTCCGGCCGCCTCTGCCGCGTACAGCTGGCCGAATTCGCGCAGCAGGATGCCCATCGAGGCGCCGTCCGAGACGATGTGGTGCATCGTCATCACCAGCACATGGTGCTGCGTGGCCAGGCGCAGCAGGGCGACCCGGAACAACGGACCTTGCTCCAGGTCGAACGGTCGCTGCATCTCCTCGCGCACCAGGCGCCAGCCTTCCTGTTCCTGCGCCGCGCCGTCCAGGTGCGACAGGTCGAGGCGCGCGAGCACGAAGCTTCCGGGCGCATCGATGAGCTGCATGGCGGCGCCGTCGATGCTCTCGAAGCGGGTGCGCAGGCTCTCGTGGCGCGCCACCAGCGCGGCAAAGCTGCGCTCCAGCGCCGCGGCGTCCAGCTCGCCCTCCAGGTGGAAGGCGAAGGGCATGTGGTAGGTGGCGCCCAGTTCCTCGAGCTGTTCCAGGAACCACAGGCGCTCCTGGGCGAACGAGGCCGGCGCAGGTTCGCCGCCTTCGCCGCCTTCGCCGCCTTCCCCGCCTTGGCCACCTTCACCACGCACGCGGGCGAGCAGCGGCGGCAGCGCCGGGCCCTGGCCTGCGCGGCGCAGCGCCTCGACCCGCTCGGCCAGCAGCGCCACGGTGGCGGCCTCGAACAACGCGCGCAGCGGCAGCTCCACGTCCAGGCGCTCGCGGATGCGCGCCGCCAGGCGTGTGGCCAGCAGCGAGTGCCCGCCCAGTTCGAAGAAATCGTCGTGGACCCCGACCTGCGCCAGGCCGAGCACGTCGCCCCAGATCCCTGCCAGCGTCTCCTCGACCGGGGTGCGCGGCGCCACGTACGCTAGCGCCAGCTGCTGCATGTCCGGCGCCGGCAGCGCCTTGCGGTCGACCTTGCCGTTCGGAGTGAGCGGCATCGCATCCAGCGCCACGAAGGCGGCCGGCACCATGTACTCGGGCAGCCTGTCTTTCAGGTAGCTGCGCAGCTCGGCCATGCCGCTGTCGGCCACCACGTTATCGACCACCTTCGCCACCACGTAGGCCACCAGGCGCTTGCCCGCCGGGCCCTCGTCCACCATCACCAGGGCCTGGCCGACCGCGGCATGCGCGCGCAGCACCGCCTCGACTTCGCCCGGCTCGATACGGAAACCGCGGATCTTGACCTGGTGGTCGATCCGCCCCACGTACACGATCTCGCCCTGCGCCGTCCGGCGTACCAGGTCGCCGGTGCGGTACAGGCGCGCGCCCGGTGCGCCGAACGGATCGGCGACGAAACGCGCCGCGCTCATCCCGCCGCGCGCCAGGTAGCCGTGCGCCAGCCCGGCGCCGCCCAGGTACAGCTCGCCGACCACGCCCACCGGCACCGGCTGCATGTGCCCGTCCAGCACATGGCAGCTGCCGTTGGCCAGCGGACGCCCGATCGGCACCGTCGCGGCCTGTTCGGGAACCGCATCGACCGCATGCCAGCAGCTGAAGGTGGTGACCTCGGTCGGTCCGTACACGTGCAGCAGGCGTTGCGGGGCGCCGCCCTGCAGCACGGCGCGCACCATGCTTGGATCGACCGCCTCGCCGCCGAACAGTACGGCGCGCATGCCGGCGAAGGCATCCGGCGCCCCTTGCGCCACCAGGTTGAACAGCGCCGTCGTCACGAACGCGGTGTCGATGGCGCGTTCTTGCAGCGCCTGCGCGAACGCGGCCGGCGACAGTATCGTATCGCGTTCGATCACGACCGCCGTGCCGCCGTTGAGCAGCGGCCCCCACAGCTCGAAGGTGGTGGCGTCGAACGAGGGGCTGGCCAGGTGGGCGACCCGGTCGCCAGGGCCGAAGCTCACGTAGTCGCAGCCGACCACCAGGCGCATCACGGCGCGCTGCGGCACCAGCGTGCCTTTCGGCGTGCCGGTCGAGCCGGAGGTGTAGATAATGCAGGCCGGGGCGTCGCCACCCAGCGCCGGCGCGTCGGCGGGAACGGCGTCCGGCACGGCGCCGGCATCGACCAGCGCCAGTCCGTCCAGCGCTGACCCGACCGGCGCGCCGACCATCATGCGCAGACCGGCATCGGCGGCCATGAAGGCCAGGCGCTCGGCCGGGTAGTCCGGGTCGAGCGGCAGGTAGGCGCCGCCGGCGCGCACGATGCCCAGCATGCCGGCCACCATCGCGGCCGAGCGCTGGCCCGACAGGCCGACCGCTTCACCCGCGCGCAGGCCGTGCGCCTGCAGCGCCGCCGCGATCCGGCCGCTCCACGCATCCAGCTCGCCGTAGCTATAGTCGCGCCCGCCCTCGGCCACCGCGACCGCCGCCGCATCGCGCGCTACCTGTTCGGCAAAGCGCGGGTACAGCCCCTGTTCCGCCGGGAACGGCGCGGCGCTGCGGTTCCATTCGACCAGCAGCCGTTCGCGCTCGGCCGGGTCCAGCATCGGCAGCGTGCCGATCGCCGCGTCGGGCTCGGCGACCACGGCCGCCACCAGGTTCCCGAAATGGCGCGCCATGCGTTCGATGGTGGAACGGTCGAACAGGTCGCTCGCGTATTCGACGCCGCCCAGCAGCCCGTCAGGGGTTTCCATCAGGCTGAGCGAAAGGTCGAACTTGGCGCTGACGTTCGCGCTGAGCACAGGACGGACATGCAGGCCCGGCAACAGCTCCTGGTCCGTTTGGCCAGCCTCGAGCGAAAATGTGGCCTGGAACACCGGGTGACGGCCTGGGTCGCGCGCCGGTTTGAGTTCGTGCACCAGCTTCTCGAACGGCACGTCCTGATACGCATGGGCGGCCAGGGCCGCCTCCTTGACGCGCGCCAGCAAGCGGCGGAAGCTTTCATCGGCCGACAGGCGCGTGCGCAGCACCAGCGTATTGGCAAAAAAGCCGACCATACCCTCGGTCTGTCGTTCGGTACGTCCGGCGATCGGCGAGCCGACCACGATATCGTCCTGGCCGCTCCAGCGCGACAACAGCAACTGGTATACCGCCAGCAGCGCCATGAAAGTGGTGGCGCCCTCCTCGCGCGCCAGGGCGGTGGCCGCGCGCGAAACGGCCGCGGGCAGCGTCAACTCGATGCGGCCGCCGCGGAAGCTCTGCAGCGGAGGACGCGGACGATCGGTCGGCAATTCGAGCATGGCCGGCACGCCGTCGAGCTGCTTCCTCCAATATCCGAGCTGGCGCTCGAGCGCGTCGCCCTGGAGCCATTCGCGCTGCCACAGCGCGTAATCGGCATATTGCAGCGCCAGCGGCGCCAGCCGTGCAGCACGCCCGGCGACGTCGGCGCCGTACAGTTCGGACAGTTCGCGCAGCAACACGCCCATCGACCAGCCGTCGGACACGATGTGATGCATGGTCATCATCAGGACATGGTGCTGCGCCGCCAGGCACACCAGCGTCACGCGCAGCAGCGGCCCGCTCGAAAGATCGAAAGGCCGCTGCGCCTCGTCGCGCAGCAATCGCAGCCCTTCCTCCTCCTGCATCGCGCGGTCCAGATGGGAAAGGTCGGCCCGCGCGAGGACGAAGCCACCGGTTGCGCCAATCACCTGCTGGTGCTCGCCGCCGGAGGTCTCGAAATGCGTACGCAGGCTTTCATGGCGGTCCACCAGCGCAGAAAAGCTGCGCTCGAGGCTTGGCACGTCGAGCTCGCCCTCCAGGTGATAGGCGACCGGAATATTGTAGGCCGCGCCGAGATCCTCCAACTGATCGAGGAACAGCAGGCGTTCCTGGGAAAACGACACCATCGAGCGCTCTCCCCGCGCGCGCGCCGTCAGCGGCGGACGCTGCGGTAACTGCTGGGTGCGCTTCTGGAATCCCTGGCGCAAGCGTTTCAAATCTTCCGTCGACAGCCGTGCGATCGTGTTTGCCTTGTCCATCGTAGTTAACCCTTGTCGCTTGATTAGGTACCAGTGCGTTGGAAGCCCGCGGTGTTTTCCTGCTCGCCGTCCGATGCCTCGAGGGCAGCCATCACTGCCAGCGTGTCCTCGACGATGTACTGCGCCTGCGCCTCGATGGTTGGCGAGTCGAACAGCACACGCAGCGGCAGCTCGATGGCAAAGCTGTCGCGAATCCTGCTCGCCACCTGCGTCGCCAGCAGGGAGTGGCCGCCCAATTCGAAGAAATTGTCGTGGACGCCGACGCGTTCGACCTGCAGCACGTCGCACCAGATGGCGGCCAGCGTTTCTTCGAAATCGTTGCGCGGCGCCAGGTACGTGGCCCTGAGGCCCTGCATGTCGGGCGCCGGCAATGCCTTGCGGTCGATCTTGCCGTTCGGAGTGAGCGGCAGCGCGTCCAGCGCCACGAAGGCGGCCGGCACCATATACTCGGGCAGGACCTCCTTCAGGTGGGCGCGCAGCTGCGCCACTTCGGTATTCGCCACCACGTAGGCCACCAGGCGCTTGCCGACAGCGGCGTCGTCGTGTACCGTCACCACGGCCTGCGCAACCGCTTCATGGCGACACAGCGCCGCCTCGATCTCGCCCGGCTCGATGCGGAAACCGCGGATTTTCACCTGGTGGTCGACCCGGCCCAGGCATTCGATGCTGCCGTCGGGCGTATAACGCACCAGGTCGCCGGTGCGGTACAGGCGCGAGCCCGGGACGCCGAACGGGTTGGCGACGAAGCGCGCCGCGCTCATCCCGCCGCGCGCCAGGTAGCCGTGCGCCAGCCCGGCGCCGCCCAGGTACAGCTCCCCGACCACACCCACCGGCACCGGCTGCATATGCCTGTCGAGCACATGGCAGCTTCCGTTGGCCAGCGGCCGCCCGATCGGCACGCTGCGCGCAGCGTCGGTGGGCATGCCGATCTCGTGCCAGCAGCTGAAGGTGGTGGCTTCGGTCGGGCCGTAGCCGTTGAGCAGGCGGCGCGGCGGTGCTGCGCGCAGCACGATGCGCACGCTGGCGGGGTCGACGGCGTCACCGCCGACCAGCAGCTCGCGCATGCCGCCGAACGCTGTCGGCGCCCCTTGCGCCATCACGTTGAACAGTGCCGAGGTCACGAACGCGGTGTCGATGGCGCGTTCCTGCAGCGCCTGCGCGAACGCGGCCGGCGACAGCACCGTGTCGCGCTCGATCACGACCGCCGTGCCGCCGTTGAGCAGCGGCCCCCACAGCTCGAAGGTGGTGGCGTCGAACGAGGGGCTGGCCAGGTGGGCGACCCGGTCGCCAGGCCCGAAGCTCACGTAGTCGCTGCCCACCACCAGGCGCATCACGGCGCGCTGCGGCACCAGCGTGCCCTTCGGCGTGCCGGTCGAGCCGGAGGTGTAGATGATGCAGGCCGGGGCGTCGCCGCCCAGCGCCGGCGCCTCGGTGGGAACGGCGTCCGGCATGGCGCCGGTATCGACCAGCGCCAGCCCGTCCAGCGTGGCACCGCCCGGCGCGCCAACCATCATGCGCAGACCGGCGTCGGCGGCCATGAAGGCCAGGCGCTCGGCGGGGTAGTCCGGGTCGAGCGGCAGGTAGGCGCCGCCGGCGCGCACGATGCCCAGCATGCCGGCCACCATCGCGGCCGAGCGCTGGCCCGACAGGCCGACCGCTTCGCCCGCGCGCAGGCCCTGCGCCTGCAGCGCCGCCGCGATCCGTCCGCTCCAGGCATCCAGCTCGCCGTAGGAATGGTCACGCCCGCCGTCGGCGACCGCGACCGCCGCCGCATCGCGCGCCACCTGTTCGGCGAAGCGCGGATACAGCCCCTGCTCGGCCGGGAACGGCGCGGCGCTGCGGTTGAACTCGACCAGCAGCCGTTCGCGCTCGGCCGCGTCCAGCATCGGCAGCGTGCCGATCGCCGCGTCGGGCTCGGCGACCACGGCCGCCACCAGGTTCCCGAAATGGCGCGCCATGCGTTCGATGGTGGCGTGGTCGAACAGGTCGGTCGCATACTCCAGCGAACCGCGCAGGCCTTCCGGCGTTTCCTGCATTTGCAGGTACAGGTCGAATTTTGCCGTCGTGTGCTCGGGCAGCACGGGGCTGAGGGCCAGGCCGTCGAGAAGCAGCGCCTCCTGCTGGGCGTTTTGCAGGGCGAAGGTCACCTGGAATACCGGGTGCCGGCTCATGTCGCGCGCCGGCTGCAGTTCCTGCACCAGCTTCTCGAAAGGCAGGTCCTGGTGTGTATAGTTGCCGAGCGCCGTTTGCCGCGTCCGCGCCAGCAGTTCGCGGAAACTCGACGCCTCGCCCACCTTGGCGCGGTAGGCGAGCATGTTGACGAAGAAGCCGATCAGGCCTTCGGCCTCCCGCACGCTACGGCCAGCGATCGGCGAACCCACGACGATGTCGTCCTGGCCGCTCCAGCGCGACAGCAGCAGCTGGAAGGCCGCCATCAGGATCATGAACGTGGTTGCGCCTTCCCTGCGCGCCAGCGTGCCGACCGCCATCGACAGCGGCTGAGGCAAGGCGAGCGGCACCCAGCCGCCCCGATAGCCCGGCACCGCCGGCCGCGGGTGATCGGTCGGCAGCTCCAGCGCCGCCGGCGCACCGTCCAGCTGCTCTGTCCAATACGACAACTGGCGCTCGAGGATATCGCCCTGCAGCCAGCTGCGCTGCCATACCGCATAGTCGGTGTACTGCACCGGCAAGGGCGCCAGCGACGGGCGCCTGCCGGACACGCAGGCGCTGTACAGGACGCTGAATTCCTGCAGCAGGATGCCCATCGACCAGCCATCGGACACGCTGTGGTGCATCGTCAGCACCAGCACGTGTTCCTGCTCGGCCAGCCGCAGTAACAAGGCCCGGAACAGGGGGCCCCTGTCCAGAGAAAACGGAAGCATCATCTCTTCCCGCACCACGCGCCTGCTTTCCGCTTCCTGCTCCTCGCCTTCCAGGCAGGAGATGTCAACGCATGCGACCTCGAACGCATCGGCGGCGCCGACCACCTGGCGGCGCTCGCCGTTCACCTCGCCGAAGTGCGTCCTCAAGCCCTGGTGCCGCGCAAGCAGCTGACGGAATGCCTCGGCCAGCGCCGCACGCTCCAGCGTGCCCTGCAGGTGGTAGGCGTTCGAAATGTGGTAGGCGGCGCCCAGGTCGCCGAATTGTTCGAGGAACCAGAGCCGCTCCTGTGCGAACGACAGCGGCGCCGGGTCCTCGCCGGTACACGCGACCAGGGGCGGCAGGGTGCGGCCGAGCCCTTCGCGCTGCATGTCCTCGATACGGCGCGCCATGCCTTCCAGGATCGGTTCCTCGAATACCACGCGCAGCGGCAGCTCGAACGCCATGCGGTCGCGAATCCTCGCGGCCACCTGCGTCGCCAGCAGCGAGTGTCCACCCAGTTCGAAGAAGTTGTCCTGGATGCCGACCTGCTCGACACCGAGTACTTCGCTCCAGATCGCCGCCAGCGTCGTTTCCGCAGGCGTGCGCGGGGCGATGTAGGCGGCCCCCGACGCATGTCCGTCCGGCGCCGGCAGCGCCTTGCGGTCGACCTTGCCGTTCGGGGTGAGCGGCATCGCATCCAGGGCCACGAAGACCGCCGGCACCATGTATTCGGGCAGCCTGTCTTTCAGGTAGCTGCGCAGCTCGGCCATGCCGCTGTCTGCCGTCACCTTGGCCGCCACCTTGGCCACCACGTAGGCCACCAGGCGCTTGCCCGTCGGGCCCTGGTCCACCATCACCAGGGCCTGGCCGACCGCGGCATGCGCGCGTAGCGCTGCTTCGACTTCGCCCGGCTCGATACGGAAACCACGGATCTTGACCTGGTGGTCGATCCGCCCCACGTACACGATCTCGCCCTGCGCCGTCCGGCGCACCAGGTCGCCGGTGCGGTACAGGCGCGCGCCCGGCGCGCCGAACGGATCGGCGACGAAACGCGCCGCGCTCATCCCGCCGCGCGCCAGGTAGCCGTGCGCCAGCCCGGCCCCGCCCAGGTACAGCTCGCCGACCACGCCCACCGGCACCGGCTGCATGTGCCTGTCCAGCACATGGCAGCTGCCGTTGGCCAGCGGACGCCCGATCGGCACCGTCGCGGCCTGTTTGGGAACCGCATCGACCGCATGCCAGCAGCTGAAGGTGGTGACCTCGGTCGGTCCGTACACGTGCAGCAGGCGCTGCGGGGCGCCGCCCTGCAGCACGGCGCGCACCATGCTTGGATCGACCGCCTCGCCGCCGAACAGCACGGCGCGCATGGCGGCGAAGGCATCCGGCGCCCCTTGCGCCACCAGGTTGAACAGCGCCGTCGTCACGAACGCGGTGTCGATGGCGCGTTCCTGCAGCGCCTGCGCGAACGCGGCCGGCGACAGCACCGTGTCGCGCTCGATCACGACCGCCGTGCCGCCGTTGAGCAGCGGCCCCCACAGCTCGAAGCTGGTGGCGTCGAACGAGGGGCTGGCCAGGTGGGCCACCCGGTCGCCCGGCCCGAAGCTCACGTAGTCGCTGCCCACCACCAGGCGCATCACGGCGCGCTGCGGCACCAGCGTGCCCTTCGGCGTGCCGGTCGAACCGGAGGTGTAGATGATGCAGGCCGGGGCGTCGCCACCCAGCGCCGGCGCGTCGGCGGGAACGGCGTCCGGCAAGGCGCCGGTATCGACCAGCGCCAGCCCGTCCAGCGCAGCCCCGCCCGGCGCGCCGACCATCATGCGCAGACCGGCGTCGGCGGCCATGAAGGCCAGGCGCTCGGCCGGGTAGTCCGGGTCGAGCGGCAGGTAGGCGCCGCCTGCGCGCACGATGCCCAGCATGCCGGCCACCATCGCGGCCGAGCGCTGGCCCGACAGGCCGACCGCTTCACCCGCGCGCAGGCCGTGCGCCTGCAGCGCCGCCGCGATCCGGCCGCTCCAGGCATCCAGCTCGCCGTAGCTATGGTCGCGCCCGCCGTCGGCCACCGCGACCGCCGCCGGATCGCGCGCCACCTGTTCGGCGAAGCGCGGGTACAGCCCCTGTTCCGTCGGGAACGGTGCGGCGCTGCGGTTCCATTCGACCAGCAGCCGTTCGCGCTCGTCCGCGTCCAGCATCGGCAGCGTGCCGATCGCCGCGTCGGGCTCGGCGACCACGGCCGCCACCAGGTTCTCGAAGTGGCGCGCCATGCGTTCGATGGTGGAACGGTCGAACAGGTCGCTCGCGTATTCCAGCGAACCGCGCAGGCCTTCCGGCGTCTCCTGCATCTGCAGGTACAGGTCGAATTTTGCCGTCGTGTGCTCGGCTTCGATCGGAACCAGTCCGAGCCCGTCGAAGCCCATCAATTGCTGGGGCACGTTCTGCAGCGCGAACGCCACCTGGAATACCGGCTGGCGGCTCAGGTCGCGCACCGGCTGCAGTTCCTGCACCAGCTTCTCGAACGGCAGGTCCTGGTGGGCGAAATTCGCCAGCGCCATGCTCTTCACAGACGCGAGCAGCGCGCGGAAGCCCATGCCTCCATCCAGCTTCGATCGATAGCTGAGCATGTTGACGAAGAAGCCGATCAGGCCCTCCGTCTTAGGATCGGTGCGCCCCGCAACCGGCGACCCCACCACGACATCGTCCTGGCCGCTCCAGCGCGACAAGAGGAGCTGGAACGCCGCCATCAGCACCATGAACATGGTCGCGCCTTCGCGCCGGGCCAATGCGGCCAGCCCATTCGACAGCTCGGCGGACAGTGCGAGGCCGAGCTGCCCGCCACGGAAGCTCTGGACGGCTGGACGCGGCCGGTCGGTGGGCAGGTCCAGCACCGAGGGCGCACCGTCCAGCTGTCCACGCCAGTAGGAAAGCTGCGCCTCCAGGACGTCGTCCTTCAGCCAGCCGCGCTGCCATAAAGCGTAATCCGCGTACTGGACGGGCAGGTCCGCCAGGGGCGACGGACGCCCCGCGGCGTAGGCGGCGTACAGCTGGTGCAGCTCCCGGGTCAGTACCGCCCGCATCGACCAGCCATCCGAGATGATGTGATGCGTCCCGACCACCAGCACATGGGACCGGGTGCCGAGGCGAATCAGTGCGGCCCGGAACAGCGGCCCCTCCCTGAGGTCGAACGGACGCCGCGTCTCGTCTTCCGCCAGGCGCATCGCCTCCGCGTCGCGCTCGGCTTCGGGCAAGTCGCTGAGGTCGAACACCGGCAGCGAGAACGGGGATGCCGGCCGCACCACCTGGACCGCTTCGCCGTTCACTTCGTCGAACACCGTCCGCAGCGTCTCATGGCGCCGGGTCAGTTCCGTGAACGTGCGCTCCATGGCGTCGAGGTGCAGCACACCGTCGAGGCGCATGATGCGCATTTCGTTGTAGGCCGGTCCCACTGCCTGCAGCTTCTCGATGAACCACAGCCTCTGCTGGGAGAACGAGAGCACGATTCGGTGGCCGCTCAGGCGGGGCAACAGCGGCGGGCGCTGCTGTCCCGCCTGCGGCGTACGCATGCTCAGCCCCCGGCGCAGCTTCTTGAGATCTTCGATCGAAATATTCGCCAACTTGTTGGACGTGTTCATATCATGACCCTGTTTTAAAAGCCGAAGTGTTCGAACCCACGAGGCGCATCGTCGTCCTCCCCGGCCTGGATCTCGAAGCCATCCCCAGCCTCGCCGCCCGCGCCCTCCTCCGCGTCCATCATCGACAAGGTGTCGGCGATAATGAACTCGGCCTGCGCCTCGATCGTCGGCAGCTCGAACATTGCCCGCAACGGTACCTCCACGCCGAGCGTGTCGCGGATCCTCGCCACCACCCGCGCCGCCATCAGCGAGTGCCCGCCCAGCTCGAAGAAGTTGTCGTGGATGCCGATCTGCCCGACTTCCAGCACTTCGCTCCAGATCGCCGCCAGGGTCTCTTCCAGCGGCGTGCGCGGCGCCACGTGGGCGTCGCCGGCTGCCTGCGCCTGCGGCGCCGGCAGCGCCTTGCGGTCCACCTTGCCGTTCGGCGACAGCGGCAGCGCATCCAGCTGCACGAACACCGCCGGCACCATGTACTCCGGCAGGCTGCGCAGCAGGTGCGCGCGCAGCTCGCCGCCATCGACCGTGCCGACCACGTAGCCCGCCAGGCGCCTGCCACCGCCCGCCTCGTCCAGCGCCACCACCACCGCCTGCGCCACCGCCGGATGCGCGCGCAGCGCCGCCTCGATCTCGCCCAGCTCGATACGGAAGCCGCGGATCTTGACCTGATGGTCTTGGCGGCCCATGTATTCCAGCGTGCCGTCGGCGCGGTAGCGCGCCAGGTCGCCGGTGCGGTACAGGCGCGCGCCGGCCTCGCCGAACGGATCGGCCACGAAGCGCTCGGCCGTCAGGCCGCCGCGTCCCAAGCCACCACGTCCCAGGTAGCCGCGCGCCAGCCCGGCCCCGCCGACGTGCAGTTCGCCCACCACCCCCACCGGGGCCAGGTTCATCGCGCCGTCCAGCACATACGCCCGCACGTTCGCGATCGGCCGGCCGATCGGCGCCACGCCGCGCTCGTCGCCGCGCGCCACGTACATGGTGGCGTCGGCCGCCACCTCGGTCGAGCCGTACAGGTTGACGAAGCGGCAACCCGGCAGCGCCTGCGCCAGCTGCGCCAGCACGTCCGCATTCAAGGCTTCGCCCGACAGCGTCCACTGGCGCAGTCCGGCCAGCTGGCGCGCCGCGTCCGGCGCCTCGGCCATCGCCTGTGCCAGCGACGGCACCGTCACCAGGCGCGTCACCCCGTGCGCCGCCAGCAGCGCCGCCAGCGCCTGCGGACTGCGCGCGGTCTCGTCGTCCGCCACCACCAGCGCACGGCCCAGCAGCAGCGGGCCGAACAGCTCCTGCACCGCGTCGACGAAGCCGATCGAGGTCTTCTGGCAGAACACATCGGCGGCATCGCTGCCGGCGATCGCCGCATCGGCCGCGATGCGGTTGACCATCCCCGCGTGCGGCGCCCCGACCGCCTTCGGCTTGCCGGTCGAGCCCGAGGTATAGATCACGTAGGCCAGGTTGTGCGCCATGACCGCGCAAGCCGGCGCCGTCTCCGGCCAGGCCGCGATCGCGTCCTGCTCGGCATCGACGCACAGCACCTGCCTGCCCTCCAGCGGCAGGTGCGCGGCCAGCGCCTGGACGGTCAGCACCAGCGCCGCACCCGAATCCTCGAGCATGTAGGCCAGGCGCTCGGCCGGGTAGCTCGGGTCCAGCGGCAGGTATGCGCCGCCGGCCTTGAGCACGGCCAGCACCGCCACCGCCAGCTCGCGCGAGCGTTCCATGCCCACGCCGACCAGGCGTTCCGGGCCGACGCCCAGCGCCTGCAGGTGGTGCGCCAGCTGGTTGCTGCGGCGATCGAGTTCGGCGTAGCTCAGTTGGCCGGCCGCGTCGGTCAGCGCCACGGCCTCCGGCGTGCGCGCAGCCTGTTCGGCGAACAGCGCGTGCAGGCAGCGCTCCTGCGGCCAGCCGGCCGCCGTGTCGTTCCATTCCACCAGCAGCTGCGCGCGCTCGGCCTGGTCCAGCATCGGCAGGGTGCCGATGCTGCGGTCCGGGTCGGCCACGATCGCCGCCAGCAGGGTCTCGAAGTGGCGCACGATGCGCTCGACGGCCGCCGCTGCGAAATGCCCCCTGTCGTAGGTGACGGTCAGGGACAAGGCGTCGCGCGGGAAGAAGGTCAGGTTGAGCGGATAGTGCGGCCGCTCGACCATTTGAATGCCATCGACCTGGATCTCGGACTTCGCCTGCGCGACCGCGCCGATTTCGCCAGGGTAGTTCTCGAATACCATGATGGTCTCGAACAGCGAGGCGCCCGGCGCCATTGCGCTGAGCCGCTGGACGTCGACCAGCGGTGTGTACTGGTACTCGAACAACTCGCTCTGGCTGCGTTGCACCTCGGCCAGCCAACGGTGGAGCGGCATGCCGTGGTCGATGCCGATACGCAGCGGAAGCGTATTGACGAAGCAGCCGACCCGGCTGTCGCTGTCCGCGAGTTCGACCGGACGCACAGACAGTGTCACGCCGAACACCACGTCGTCATGTCCGCTGTAACGACTCAGCAGGATTGCCCAGGTGGCCTGCACCAGGGTGTTGACCGTTACCTGGTGCTTCCGGCCGAACGCTTCGAGCAGGCCGTAGTCGATCCCGAACTTGTGGTCGAGCTCTGCATGCTGGTCGCCCACCAGCGTCAGGTTCGAGGCCGGACGCTCCACGCCGATGCGGGTGGGGGTGTCGAATCCGTCCATCTGGCGGCGCCAGTATGCGTCCGCGGCGGCCGCGTCCTGGTCCAGCAGCCAGCCGATGTATTCGCGGTACGGACGCACCGCCGCCACTTCCAGCGACTGCTGGCGCGTGCACGCCTCGTAGGCGGCGAAGACTTCGCCCAGCAGGACCGGCAGGGACCAGCCGTCGAGGATGATGTGATGATGGGTCCACAGCATGTAATGCACCTGCGGCGCCGTCTTCACCAGCGACAGCCGCATCAGCGGCGCCCGCATCACGTCGAACCCGCGTTCGCGGTCCGACTTCTGCAAGGCGAGCAGCCGCTCCATCGAAGCCGCTTCCGGCATGTCGCTCCAGTCGTGAGCTTCAAAGGGCACCGCGGCCCGCCGCATGACCACCTGCAGCGGCGACTTCAGGTAGTCGCCGACGAAGCCCGTACGCAGCACGTCGTGGCGGTCGACCACATGCTGCCATGCGCGCTGGAAGGCGCTGGCGTCGAGCGGGCCCGTGAAGCGCCAGCTCAGCGTCGTCACGTACAGCGGCGCGTGCGGCATGTACTGGCAATGGAACAGCATGCCCTGCTGCAGCGGCGACAGCGGATAAACGTCCTGTACCGCTTTCGCGCCGCCCAGCATCGCCACGATGGCGTCGAGGGCCGGCTGGTCGAGGCGCACCAGCGGGAAGTCGGACGGCGTGTACCCGCCCTCGCTGGTGCTGCAGTGCGCGATCAATTCCTGCAGCGCGGCCACGCAACGCGCGGCCAGCCGTGCGATGGTCGACTCATCGTGCAGCGCCGCGCCATAGGTCCACCCCATGTGCAGGCGGCCATCGATGACGCTCGCCTCGATATCGATCAGCTGCTTGCGCTCGCCTCTCGCACTGCGCAGCGGACCGCTATCCTCGCGCGCGATCGTCAACAGCTTGCCGCTGGAGATCGCGTCACCCAGCTGCCCCAGGTAGTTGAAGCTGACCTCCGGCTGCGGCAGCGCACGGATCCGTTCGTCGCCGGCCAGGTAGCTCAGGACGCCGAAACCGATCCCCCGGTTCGGCACGCCGCGCAGCTGCTCCTTGACCGCCTTCAGCACGGCGCCCGGATCGCGCGCACCGCCGAGGTCGAGCAGCGCCGGATACATGCTGGTAAACCAGCCGACCGTACGCGACAGATCGACATCGTGGAACAGGTCTTCGCGTCCATGGCCTTCCAGAGCCACCGACAGCGCCGGGCCGCCGGTCCACTCCGCGAAGGCGATGGCCACCGCCGCCAGCAGCGCGTCGTTGATGTGCGTATGGTAGACGCCCGGCACGTCACGCAGCAGCGCTTCGGTCTCGTCCGCGCCGAGCACGAGCTCGATGGTGCCTGCCGCTGCGACCTCGTTGCCGCCGCCGGCATGGTCGACCGGCAGCGCGGGGCTGCGATGCCACGGCAAGTCGAGCCAATAAGCGGCCTCGTCTTGCGCCGCCGCCGACTGGCCGTACGCCAGCAGCCGCTCGGACCAGGACTTGAACGAGGTCGTCTTGGCCGGCAGCACGACCGGCACCCCGTCGCGCAGCTGCGCATAAGCGGTCTGCAGGTCCTCGAGCATCGGTCCCCACGAGACGATGTCGACCACCAGGTGGTGGACGACCAGCAGCAGGCGCTGTCCGCGCCCGGCGCCAAGGTCGACCAGGGCCGCGCGCAGCAGCGGGCCGGCCGTCACGTCGAGGCTGGCGTGCAGGCGCTGCGCAGCATCGGCCAGGGCTGCGTCCTGCGCCGCGGCGTCGAGCGCGCCGAGGTCGATCGGCTCGATGTGGAGCGCGGCCGGATGTGCGTCGTGGTGCTGTTCCCAGCCGGCGCCGTTCCGGGCGAAGCGCAGGCGCAGGGCGTCGTGGTGGCGGATCACGGCCTGGAGCGCCCGCTCCATCGCCCCGAGCGACAGCGCTTCGCCTGTCTCGAGCAGGAAAGCCTGGTTGAAATGATTGTGCTCCGCGCGTTCGCCGTCGAAGAACCAGCGCTGGATCGGCGTGAGCGGCACGCTGCCCTCGACCGCGCCCTGCTCGCCCGCGGCAAGGTTCACCGCGCTCGCCACGCCGGCCAGGCCGGCCACGGTCTGGTGGTCGAAGATCTGGCGCACCGTGACCTTGATCCCGGCGGCTGCGGCGCGCGCCACGACCTTGATCGACTGGATCGAGTCGCCGCCCAACTCGAAGAAGTTGTCATGCACGCCAATGCGGTCGATCTTCAGCACGTCGCTCCAGATCGCCGCCAGCGCTTGCTCGGTATCGCTGCGAGGGGCCACGAAATCGACGCCGTCCAGGCGCCCTTCCGGCGCCGGCAGCAGCTTGTAGTCCACCTTGCCGTTGCCCGTCAACGGCAAGGCGTCGAGCACCATGATCACCGAGGGCACCATGTATTCCGGCAGCAGCTCCTGCAGATGCGCCTTCAGTTCGGCGGTGTCGGCGTCGCCGACGACATATGCCAGCAGGCGCTTGTTGCCGGCATCGTCGCTCACCGCCGTGACGACCGCCTGGCGCACTGCGGGGCTGGCCCGCAGCGCTGCTTCGACTTCGCCGAGTTCGATGCGGAAGCCGCGGATCTTGACCTGGTGGTCGAGACGGCCCAGGTATTCCAGCTGCCCGTCCGCGCCCCAGCGCACGCGGTCGCCGGTACGGTACAGGCGATCGCCGGCGCCGAATGGCGAGGCGACGAAGCGCTCCGCGGTCAAGCCCGGACGATGCAGGTAGCCGCGGCCGACGCCGGCCCCGCCCACGTATAGTTCGCCGGGGACCCCGACCGGCGTGGGCGCCATCCGCGCATCGAGCACGTAGACCCGCACGTTCTGCAGCGGGCGCCCGATCGGTACCGCCGACGCGTCGGGGTGGATCTCGGCGTAGCTGACCATGACGGTGCACTCGGTTGGCCCGTAGGCATTGATCAGCCGGCGCCCGGCCGACCACTGTCCGGCAACGTCGAGCGGCAGCGCTTCACCGCCCACCACCAGGCACTCCAGGGAAGTCAAGAGTTCCGTCCGCAACGCCGGCAGCAGCGACGGCGGCAACAGGGCGTGGGTGATTGCCTGCGACTCCAGCAGGCCGGTCAGCGCGGCCGCCGACGTCAGCGTCTCGCTGTCGGCCGTATAGAGGGCGGCACCGTTGCAGAGGGCGGAAATGCACTCCCATACCGCGGCGTCGAAGCTGATCGAGGCGAACTGCAGCATCCGGCTGGCGGCGCCGATGCCGAAGCAGTCGGCAGCCGCGGCCAGCCTGGTGGCGCCGCGATGCGCCAGCGCACTGGCTTTCGGGCGGCCTGTCGAACCGGAAGTGTAGATCACGTAGGCCAGGTTGTCCGCATCGACCGCGCATGCCGGCGGCGTCGCCGGGCACGACGCGATCGCGTCCCGGTCCTCGTCGATGGTCAGGGCGGGCTTGCCGTGCACCGGCAGCCGCGCCGCGACGCCGGTCTGGGTCAGCACCAGCGCGGCACGGGAATCCTCGAGCATGTAGGCCAGGCGCTCGGCCGGGTAATTCGGGTCCAGCGGCAGGTAGGCGCCGCCGGCCTTCAGGATCGCGAGGATCCCCAGAGCCAGGTCGAACGAGCGCTCCACACTCAGGGCCACCACGCTCTCGGTTCCGACGCCGAGCGCCTGCAGGCGGTGCGCCAGCTGGTTGCTACGCCGGTCGAGTTCGGCGTAGCTCCAGGTCGCGCCGCCGTGGACCAGGGCGGGTGCCGCCGGCCGCCGGCGCGCCTGCGCCGCGAACAGCTGGTGCAGCGTCTGCGCCTGCGGCTCGGCCGTGTCGGTATCATTCCACTCCACCAGCAGGCGTGCGCGCTCGGCCTCGCCAAGCATCTCAAGGGCCCCGACCCGGCAGTCCGGATCGGCGACGATCGACTGCAACAGGGTCGTGAAGTGGCCGATCATGCGCTCGATGGTGGCGGCCTCGAACAGGTCGCTCGCATATTCGAGCGTGCCTTCGATGCCTTCCGACGTCTCGACCATTTGCAGGTAAAGGTCGAATTTCGCGCTGGTGTGCTCGGACTCGACAGGCACCAGGCGCAGGCCTTCCAGGTCGAGCAGCTGCTGGGGCACGTTTTGCAGGGCGAAGGCCACCTGGAACAGCGGCTGGCGGCTCAGGTCGCGCGCCGGATGCAATTCCTGCACCAGCTTCTCGAACGGCAGGTCCTGGTGGGCGTATCCGCCCAGGGCCGTTTCCTTCACCCGTCCCAGCAAGGTACGGAAGCTCGGGTCGCTCGACAGCTTGCTGCGGTAGGCCAGCATGTTGACGAAGAAGCCGATCAGGCCCTCCGTCTGGCGCGCGGTGCGGCCGGCGATCGGCGAACCGACCACGATGTCGTCCTGTCCGCTCCAGCGCGACAGCAGCAGCTGGAACGCCGCCAGCAGTACCATGAACGGGGTGGCGCCCGCGCTACGTGCGAGTTCCCCGACCGAATCGGACAGCGCGCGCGGCAGCGTCACCGGCAGGCGGCGGCCGCGGAAACTCTGCATCGGTGGACGCGTGCGGTCGGTCGGCAGTTCCAGCGCCGCCGGAGCCCCGGCCAGCTGGCCCTTCCAGTACGCCAGCTGGCGCTCCAGCACGTCGCCCTGCAGCCAGCCGCGCTGCCACAGCGCGTAGTCGACATACTGGATCGGCAGTTCCGGCAGCGGCGACGGCCGGCCGGCCAGGTAAGCGTCGTACAGTGCCTGCAATTCGCGGGTCAGCACGACGCGCATCGACCAGCCGTCGGAAATCACGTGGTGCATCGATATCAACAGCACGTGCGATTCCTGTTCCAGGCAATACAGCGTTGCCCTGAACAGCGGGCCGCGCGCCAGGTCGAACACGCGCTGCATGTCGCTTTGCACCATGGCGGCCAGGGCCGCTTCGCGCTGCTCCCCCCGATGGCCCGACAGGTCGGTCATGGCCATCAGCACCGGCCGCGGTGGGTCGACCACCTGGACGCCTTCGCCGTCGACCGTTTCGAAACGGGTGCGCAAGGTTTCGTGGCGCCGCACCAGTTCCGTGAACGCGCGTTCCAGCGCAGGAATCTCGAGGTCGCCGTCCAGCCGGAACAACAGCGATTCGTTGTAGGTGCCCCCAAGGTGCTCGAGCTGCTCGAGGAACCACAGGCGCTCCTGGGCGAACGACATCGGCGAATGGTCGTCGCGCAGCTGCGCCAGCAGCGGCGGCAGCACCAGTCCCTGGTCTTGCTGGCGCAGCGCTTCGATGCGGTGCGCCAGCGATTCGACGGTCGCCGCTTCGAACACGATGCGCAGCGGTAGCTCGACCGCCAGGCTGTCGCGGATCCTCGCCACCACCCGCGCCGCCATCAGCGAGTGCCCGCCCAGCTCGAAGAAGTTGTCGTGGATGCCGATCTGCTCGACTTCCAGCACTTCGCTCCAGATCGCCGCCAGGGTCTCTTCCAGCGGCGTGCGCGGCGCCACGTGGGCGTCGCCGGCCGTCTGCGCCTGCGGCGCCGGCAGCGCCTTGCGGTCCACCTTGCCGTTCGGCGACAGCGGCAGCGCATCCAGCTGCACGAACACCGCCGGCACCATGTATTCCGGCAGGCTGCGCAGCAGGTGCGCGCGCAGCTCGCCGCCATCGACCGTGCCGACCACGTAGCCCGCCAGGCGCCGGCCTCCGCCCGCCTCGTCCAGCGCCACCACCACCGCCTGCGCCACCGCGGGATGCGCGCGCAGCGCCGCCTCGATCTCGCCCAGCTCGATGCGGAAGCCACGGATCTTGACCTGGTGGTCTTGCCGGCCCATGTATTCCAGCGTGCCGTCGGCGCGGTAGCGCGCCAGGTCGCCGGTGCGGTACAGGCGCGCCCCGGCCTGGCCGAACGGGTCGGCCACGAAGCGCTCGGCCGTCAGGCCGCCGCGTCCCAAGCCACCACGTCCCAGGTAGCCGCGCGCCAGCCCGGCCCCGCCGACGTGCAGTTCGCCCACCACCCCCACCGGGGCCAGGTTCATCGCGCCGTCCAGCACATACGCCCGCACGTTCGCGATCGGCCGGCCGATCGGCGCCACGCCGCGCTCGTCGCCGCGCGCCACGTACATGGTGGCGTCGGCCGCCACCTCGGTCGAGCCGTACAGGTTGACGAAGCGGCAACCCGGCAGCGCCTGCGCCAGCTGCGCCAGCACGTCCGCATTCAGGGCTTCGCCCGACAGCGTCCACTGGCGCAGTCCGGCCAGCTGGTGCGCCGCGTCCGGCGCCTCGGCCATCGCCTGCGCCAGCGACGGCACCGTCACCAGGCGCGTCACCCCGTGCGCCGCCAGCAGCGCCGCCAGCGCCTGCGGACTGCGCGCGGTCTCGTCGTCCGCCACCACCAGCGCCCGGCCCAGCAGCAGCGGGCCGAACAGCTCCTGCACCGCGTCGACGAAGCCGATCGAAGTCTTCTGGCAGAACACATCGGCGGCATCGCTGCCGGCGATCGCCGCATCGGCCGCGATGCGGTTGACCATCCCCGCGTGCGGCGCCCCGACCGCCTTCGGCTTGCCGGTCGAGCCCGAGGTGTAGATCACGTAGGCCAGGTTGTGCGCCGTGGCCGCGCAGGCCGGCGCCGTCTCCGGCCAGGCCGCGATCGCGTCCTGCTCGGCATCGACGCACAGCACCTGCCTGCCCTCCAGCGGCAGGTGCCCCGCCAGCGCCTGGCGGGTCAGCACCAGCGCCGCGCCCGAATCCTCGAGCATGTAGGCCAGGCGCTCGGCCGGGTAGCTCGGGTCCAGCGGCAGGTAGGCGCCGCCGGCCTTGAGCACGGCCAGCACCGCCACCGCCAGTTCGCGCGAGCGTTCCATGCCCACGCCGACCAGGCGCTCCGGACCGACGCCCAGCGTCTCCAGGTGGTGCGCCAGCTGGTTGCTGCGGCGATCGAGTTCGGCGTAGCTCAGCTGGCCGGCGGCGTCGACCAGCGCCACGGCCTCCGGCGTGCGCGCCGCCTGTTCGGCGAACAGCGCGTGCAGGCAGCGCTCCTGGGGCCAGCCGGCCGCGGTGTCGTTCCATTCCTCCAGCAGCTGCGCGCGCTCGGCCTGGTCCAGCAGCGGCAGGGTGCCGATGCTGCGGTCAGGGTCGGCCACGATCGCCGCCAGCAGGGTCTCGAAGTGGCGCGCCATGCGCTCGACGGTCTCCACCTCGAACAGGTCGGTGGCGTATTCCAGCGAACCCTGCACCCCGTCCTGGGTTTCCACCAGCTCCAGGAACAGGTCGAATTTCGCAGCCGAATGCCCCCCAGTCAGCGGACGCAGTTCGACGTCCTGCAGGCTGAGGAGCTGTTGCGGAACGTTCTGCAGCGCGAACATGGTCTGGAACACGGGCTGGCGGCTCAGGTCGCGCACCGGCTGCAGTTCCTGCACCAGCTTCTCGAACGGCAGGTCCTGGTGCGCGTACGCGCCCAGCGCGGACTCCTTCACGCCCGCCAGCAGCTCGCGGAAGCTGATATCGCCCGACAGGCGCGAACGGAACACCAGCGTGTTGACGAACAGGCCGATCAGGCCTTCGGTCTGGCGCGCGCTGCGCCCGGCGATCGGCGAACCGACCACGATGTCGTCCTGCCCGCTCCAGCGCGACAGCAGGAGCTGGTAGCTTGCCAACAACACCATGAACAGGGTGCTGCCTTCGTTGCGCGCCAGCGCCGCCAGGCTGTCGGAGAGCTGCACCGGCAGCTTCAGCTCCAGCCGGCTGCCGCGGAAGCTTTGCACGGCCGGACGCGGACGGTCGGTCGGCAACTCCAGTGCGGCCGGGGCACCGGCCAACTTGTCCTTCCAGAACGCCAGCTGGCGCTCCAGCGCCTCTCCCTGCAGCCAGCCGCGCTGCCACAGCGCGTAGTCGGCATACTGGATCGGCAGTTCCGGCAGCGGCGACGGCCGCCCGCTGACGTAGGCCCCGTACAGCGCCTGCAGTTCACGGGTCAGCACCGCGCGCAGCGACCAGCCGTCGCAGATCGAATGGTGCATCGTAATCGTCAGGACATGTTCGCGGTCCGAGAGGCACAGCAGCGCCGCACGGAACAGTGGTCCTCGGCCGAGGTCGAACGAACGCTTCTGTTCGTTCAGGACCAGCTCCACCATCCTTGCCTCGCGCTCCGCCTCCGGCTCCCCGGACAGGTCGAACAGCGCGAAGTGGAAGGCCCGTGCCGGTTCCACTACCTGCACGCCCTTGCCCTCGACGGTCTCGAAGTGGGTGCGCAAGGTTTCGTGACGACGCACCAGTTCCGTGAATGCGCGTTCCAGCGCCGGGAGCTCGAGCGCGCCCGACAGGCGGAACGACAGGACTTCATGGTAAGCCTGTCCCAGCTCCTCGAGCTGCTCCAGGAACCACAGGCGCTCCTGCGAGAACGAGGCCGGGGAACGGTCGTCGCGCAGTTGCGCCAGCAGCGGCGGCAGCACCAGTCCCTGGTCTTCCTGGCGCAGCGCTTCGATGCGGTGCGCCAGCGATTCGACGGTGGCCGCTTCGAACACGATGCGCAGCGGCAGCTCGACCGCCAGGCTGTCGCGGATCCTCGCCACCACCCGCGCCGCCATCAGCGAGTGCCCGCCCAGCTCGAAGAAGTTGTCGTGGATGCCGATCTGCTCGACTTCCAGCACTTCGCTCCAGATCGCCGCCAGGGTCTCTTCCAGCGGCGTGCGCGGCGCCACGTGGGTGTCGCCGGCCGCCTGCGCCTGCGGCGCCGGCAGCGCCTTGCGGTCCACTTTGCCGTTCGGCGACAGCGGCAGCGCATCCAGCTGCACGAACACCGCCGGCACCATGTACTCCGGCAGGCTGCGCAGCAGGTGCGCGCGCAGTTCGCCGCCATCGACCGTGCCGACCACGTAGCCCGCCAGGCGCCTGCCTCCGCCCGCCTCGTCCAGCGCCACCACCACCGCCTGCGCCACCGCGGGATGCGCGCGCAGCGCCGCCTCGATCTCGCCCAGCTCGATGCGGAAGCCACGGATCTTGACCTGGTGGTCTTGCCGGCCCATGTATTCCAGCGTGCCGTCGGCGCGGTAGCGCGCCAGGTCGCCGGTGCGGTATAGACGCGCCCCGGCCTGGCCGAACGGATCGGCCACGAAGCGCTCGGCCGTCAGGCCACCACGTCCCAGGTAGCCGCGCGCCAGCCCGGCCCCGCCGACGTGCAGTTCGCCCACCACCCCCACCGGGGCCAGGTTCATCGCGCCGTCCAGCACATACGCCCGCACGTTCGCGATCGGCCGGCCGATCGGCGCCACGCCGCGCTCGTCGCCGCGCGCCACGTACATGGTGGCGTCGGCCGCCACCTCGGTCGAGCCGTACAGGTTGACGAAGCGGCAACCCGGCAGCGCCTGCGCCAGCTGCGCCAGCACGTCCGCATTCAAGGCTTCGCCCGACAGCGTCCACTGGCGCAGTCCGGCCAACTGGCGCGCCGCGTCCGGCGCCTCGGCCATCGCCTGCGCCAGCGACGGCACCGTCACCAGGCGCGTCACCCCGCTCGCCGCCAGCAGCGCCGCCAGCGCCTGCGGACTGCGCGCGGTCTCGTCGTCCGCCACCACCAGCGCCCGGCCCAGCAGCAGCGGGCCGAACAGCTCCTGCACCGCATCGACGAAGCCGATCGAGGTCTTCTGGCAGAACACGTCGTCGGCGTCGCTGCCGGCGATCGCCGCATCGGCCGCGATGCGGTTGACCATCCCCGCGTGCGGCGCCCCGACCGCCTTCGGCTTGCCGGTCGAGCCCGAGGTATAGATCACGTAGGCCAGGTTGTGCGCCATGACCGCGCAAGCCGGCGCCGTCTCCGGCCAGGCCGCGATCGCGTCCTGCTCGGCATCGACGCACAGCACCTGCCTGCCCTCCAGCGGCAGGTGCGCGGCCAGCGCCTGGACGGTCAGCACCAGCGCCGCACCCGAATCCTCGAGCATGTAGGCCAGGCGCTCGACCGGGTAGCTCGGGTCCAGCGGCAGGTAGGCGCCGCCGGCCTTGAGCACGGCCAGCACCGCCACCGCCAGCTCGCGCGAGCGTTCCATGCCCACGCCGACCAGGCACTCCGGACCGACCCCCAGCGCCTGCAGGTGGTGCGCCAGCTGGTTGCTGCGGCGATCGAGTTCGGCGTAGCTCAGTTGGCCGGCCGCGTCGATCAGCGCCACGGCCTCCGGCGTGCGCGCAGCCTGTTCGGCGAACAGCGCGTGCAGGCAGCGATCCTGCGGCCAGCCGGCCGCCGTGTCGTTCCATTCAACCAGCAGCTGCGCGCGCTCGGCCTGGTCCAGCAGCGGCAGGGTGCCGATGCTGCGGTCCGGGTCGGCCACGATCGCCGCCAGCAGGGTTTCGAAGTGGCGCGCCATGCGCTCGACGGTTTCCACCTCGAACAGGTCGGTGGCGTATTCCAGCGAACCCTGCACCCCGTCCTGGGTTTCCACCAGCTCCAGGAACAGGTCGAATTTCGCCGATCCCTGGTCGCTCACCAGGGGGCTCAGGCTCAGGCCTTCCAAGGCAAGGAGCTGTTGCGGCACATTCTGCAACGCGAACATCGCCTGGAATACGGGTTGGCGGCTCAGGTCACGCACCGGCTGCAGTTCCTGCACCAGCTTCTCGAACGGCAGGTCCTGGTGCGCGTACGCACCCAGCGCGGACTCCTTCACGCCCGCCAGCAGCTCGCGGAAGCTGATATCGCCCGACAGGCGCGCACGGAATACCAGCGTATTGACGAAGAAGCCGATCAGGCCTTCAGTCTGGCGCGCGCTGCGCCCGGCGATCGGCGAACCGACCACGACGTCGTCCTGTCCGCTCCAGCGCGACAGCAGCAGCTGGAACCCGCCCAGCAGGACCATGAACATGGTGCTGCCTTCGTTGCGTGCCAGCGCCGCCAGGCTGTCGGAGAGCTGCACCGGCAGCTTCAGCTCCAGCCGGCTGCCGCGGAAGCTCTGCACGGCCGGACGCGGATGGTCGGTCGGCAGTTCCAGCGCCGCCGGGGCGCCGGCCAGCTGGCCCTTCCAGTACGCCAGCTGGCGCTCCAGCACTTCGCCCTGCAGCCAGCCGCGCTGCCACAGCGCGTAGTCGGCATACTGGATCGGCAGCTCCGGCAGCGGCGACGGCCGCCCGCTGACGTAGGCCCCGTACAGCGCCTGCAGTTCACGGGTCAGCACCGCGCGCAGCGACCAGCCGTCGCAGATCGAATGGTGCATCGTGATGACCAGTACGTTCTCCTGTTCCGCCAGGCGGAACAGGGCTGCACGGAACAGCGGTCCGCGCCCGAGGTCGAAAGAGCGCCGCTTTTCTTCCAGGACCAGCATGTCCAGCCGCACCTGGCGCTGGTCCTGCGGGAGGCCGATCAGGTCGACTTCCGGCAGGTGAAATTGGCGCGGCGGCGCGATCACCTGAATACCCATGCCGTCCACGGTTTCGAAGCGCGTGCGCAGGGTCTCGTGGCGCCGGATGAGCTCGGTGATGCTGCGCTCCATGGCGGGGACGTCCAGCTCTCCCTCCAGGCGGAACGACAGAACTTCATGGTAGGCCTGTCCCAGTTCCTCGAGCTGCTCCAGGAACCACAGGCGCTCCTGCGAGAACGAGGCCGGGGAACGGTCGTCGCGCGGCTGCGCCAGCAGCGGCGGCAGCACCAGTCCCTGGTCTTCCTGGCGCAGCGCTTCGATGCGGTGCGCCAGCGATTCGACGGTCGCCGCTTCGAACACGATGCGCAGCGGCAGCTCGACCGCCAGGCTGTCGCGGATCCTCGCCACCACCCGCGCCGCCATCAGCGAGTGCCCGCCCAGCTCGAAGAAGTTGTCGTGGATGCCGATCTGCCCGACTTCCAGCACTTCGCTCCAGATCGCCGCCAGGGTCTCTTCCAGCGGCGTGCGCGGCGCCACGTGGGCGTCGCCGGCTGCCTGCGCCTGCGGCGCCGGCAGCGCCTTGCGGTCCACCTTGCCGTTCGGCGACAGCGGCAGCGCATCCAGCTGCACTAACACCGCCGGCACCATGTACTCCGGCAGGCTGCGCAGCAGGTGCGCGCGCAGCTCGCCGCCATCGACCGTGCCGACCACGTAGCCCGCCAGGCGCCTGCCACCGCCCGCCTCGTCCAGCGCCACCACCACCGCCTGCGCCACCGAGGGATGCGCGCGCAGCGCCGCCTCGATCTCGCCCAGCTCGATACGGAAGCCGCGGATCTTGACCTGATGGTCTTGGCGGCCCATGTATTCCAGCGTGCCGTCGGCGCGGTAGCGCGCCAGGTCGCCGGTGCGGTACAGGCGCGCGCCGGCCTCGCCGAACGGATCGGCCACGAAGCGCTCGGCCGTCAGGCCGCCGCGTCCCAAGCCACCACGTCCCAGGTAGCCGCGCGCCAGCCCGGCCCCGCCGACGTGCAGTTCGCCCACCACCCCCACCGGGGCCAGGTTCATCGCGCCGTCCAGCACATACGCCCGCACGTTCGCGATCGGCCGGCCGATCGGCGCCACGCCGCGCTCGTCGCCGCGCGCCACGTACATGGTGGCGTCGGCCGCCACCTCGGTCGAGCCGTACAGGTTGACGAAGCGGCAACCCGGCAGCGCCTGCGCCAGCTGCGCCAGCACGTCCGCATTCAGGGCTTCGCCCGACAGCGTCCACTGGCGCAGTCCGGCCAACTGGCGCGCCGCGTCCGGCGCCTCGGCCATCGCCTGCGCCAGCGACGGCACCGTCACCAGGCGCGTCACCCCGTGCGCCGCCAGCAGCGCCGTCAGCGCCTGCGGACTGCGCGCGGTCTCGTCGTCCGCCACCACCAGCGCACGGCCCAGCAGCAGCGGGCCGAACAGCTCCTGGACCGCGTCGACGAAGCCGATCGAGGTCTTCTGGCAGAACACGTCGTCGGCGTCGCTGCCGGCGATCGCCGCATCGGCCGCGATGCGGTTGACCATCCCCGCGTGCGGCGCCCCGACCGCCTTCGGCTTGCCGGTCGAGCCCGAGGTGTAGATCACGTAGGCCAGGTTGTGCGCCGTGGCCGCGCAGGCCGGCGCCGTCTCCGGCCGGGACGCGATCGCGTCCTGCTCGGCATCGACGCACAGCACCTGCCTGCCCTCCAGCGGCAGGTGCCCCGCCAGCGCCTGGCGGGTCAGGACCAGCGCCGCGCCTGAATCCTCGAGCATGTAGGCCAGGCGCTCGGCCGGGTAGTTCGGGTCCAGCGGCAGATAGGCGCCGCCGGCCTTGAGCACGGCCAGCACCGCCACCGCCAGCTCGCGCGAGCGTTCCATGCCCACGCCGACCAGGCGTTCCGGGCCGACGCCCAGCGCCTGCAGGTGGTGCGCCAGCTGGTTGCTGCGGCGATCGAGTTCGGCGTAGCTCAGTTGGCCGGCCGCGTCGACCAAGGCCACGGCCTCCGGCGTGCGCGCCGCCTGTTCGGCGAACAGCGCGTGCAGGCAGCGCTCGTGCGGCCAGCCGGCCGTCGTGTCGTTCCACTCCACCAGCAGCTGCGCGCGCTCGGCCTGGTCCAGCATCGGCAGGGCGCCGATGCTGCGGTCCGGGTCGGCCACGATCGCCGCCAGCAGGGTCTCGAAGTGGCGCGCCATGCGCTCCACGGTCGCCACGTCGAACAGGTCGGTGGCATATTCGATCGCACCGCGCAATCCGTCCGGGGTTTCGACCAGCTCCATGAACAGGTCGAACTTCGCGGCGGCCTGGCCGCCCGCTACCGGCTCGATGGCCAATCCGGCCAGCTCGAGCGGATGATGAGGCACGTTCTGCAGCGCGAACATGGCCTGGAACACCGGGTGGCGGCTCAGGTCGCGCACCGGCTGCAGTTCCTGCACCAGCTTCTCGAAGGGCAGGTCCTGGTGGGCGTACGCCCCCAGGGAGGTCTCACGCACCTGCGCGAGCAACTCGCGTACGCTCATATCCTGTCCGACGTGGGCGCGGAACACCAGGGTATTGACGAAGAAGCCGATCAGGCCTTCGGTCTGGCGCTCCGTGCGTCCGGCGATCGGCGAGCCGACCACGATGTCGTCCTGTGCGCTCCAGCGCGCCAGCAGCAGCTGGAACGTCGCCAGCAGAACCATGAACGGCGTCGCGCCTTCGGCGCGCGCCAGTTGCCCGACTGCGCGGGACAGGTGAGACGGCAAGGACAGCGGCAGCCAGCCGCCATCGTAGCTGGGCACGGCCGGACGTTCACGGTCGGCCGGCAAGGTCAACGCGGCCGGTGCGCCGGTGAGTTGCTTCTTCCAGTATGCCAGCTGACGCTCCAGCACCTCGCCTTGCAGCCACTCGCGCTGCCACAGCGCGTAGTCGGCATACTGGACCGGCAGCCCCGCCAGCGGCGACGAGCGGCCGCATACCTGGGCTGTGTACAGAGTACCCAGTTCATCGAGCAGCACGCCCATCGACCAACCATCCGAAACGATGTGGTGCATGGTGACCACGAGCACGTGACGCTCCGCGTTCAGCGCCAGCAGCGCGACGCGGAACAGCGGACCGCGCGACAGGTTGAACGGCCGCCACATTTCCTCGCGCAGGGCGAGCCGGACGGCATCCGCCTGCTGCTGCGGCGGCACGCGCGTCAAGTCCTTGCGGACGAGCGCGAAACTGCCCGACGGCTCGATCACTTGCAGGCTCTTACCGCCCACCGTTTCGAAACGGGTGCGCAGACTTTCGTGCCGGTTCACGAGCTCGGCGAGGCTGCGCTCGAGGGCCTCGAGGTCCGGGGTTCCTTCCAAATAATAGGCGGCAGGTACGTGGTAAGCGGAGCTCAATTCCTCCATTTGCTCCAGGAACCACAGCCGTTCTTGCGCAAACGACGGCGCGGAACGATCGCCGCGTTCCTGCGCAAGCAGGGGCGGCAGCACGAGTCCCTGCCCTTCCCGCCGTGCCTCTTCGATACGGCGCACCTGCGCTTCGACAGTCGGCGCCTCGAATACCCCACGTAGCGGGAGATCGACTGCGAACGCGTCCCGGATACGGGCGACGACCCGGGTTGCCATCAGCGAGTGTCCGCCCAGTTCGAAGAAGTTGTCCTGGATGCCGACCTGCTCGACACCGAGCACTTCGCTCCAGATCGCCGCCAGCGTCGTTTCCGCAGGCGTGCGCGGGGCGATGTAGGCGGCCCCGGACGCATGTCCGTCCGGCGCCGGCAGCGCCTTGCGGTCGACCTTGCCATTCGGTGTGAGCGGCATCGCGGCCAGGGCCACGAAGACCGCCGGCACCATGTATTCGGGCAGCCTGTCTTTCAGGTAGCTGCGCAGCTCGGCCATGCCAGTATCGGCCACCACGTAGGCCACCAGGCGCTTGCCCGTCGGGCCCTCGTCCACCATCACCAGGGCCTGACCGACCGCGGCATGCGCGCGCAGCGCCGCCTCGACCTCGCCCGGCTCGATACGGAAACCGCGGATCTTGACCTGGTGGTCGATCCGCCCCACGTACACGATCTCGCCCTGCGCCGTCCGGCGCACCAAGTCGCCGGTGCGGTACAGGCGCGCGCCTGGCGCGCCGAACGGATCGGCGACGAAACGCGCCGCGCTCATCCCGCCGCGCGCCAGGTAGCCGTGCGCCAGTCCGGCCCCGCCCAGGTACAGCTCGCCGACCACGCCCACCGGCACCGGCTGCATGTGCCCGTCCAGCACATGGCAGCTGCCGTTGGCCAGCGGACGCCCGATCGGCACCGTCGCGGCCTGTTCGGGAACCGCATCGACCGCATGCCAGCAGCTGAAGGTGGTGACCTCGGTCGGTCCGTACACGTGCAGCAGGCGCTGCGGGGCGCCGCCCTGCAGCACGGCGCGCACCATGCTTGGATCGACCGCCTCGCCGCCGAACAGCACGGCGCGCATGCCGGCGAAGGCATCCGGCGCCCCTTGCGCCACCAGGTTGAACAGCGCCGTCGTCACGAACGCGGTGTCGATGGCGCGTTCTTGCAGCGCCTGCGCGAACGCGGCCGGCGACAGCACCGTGTCGCGCTCGATCACGACCGCCGTGCCGCCGTTGAGCAGCGGCCCCCACAGCTCGAAGCTGGTGGCGTCGAACGAGGGGCTGGCCAGGTGGGCGACCCGGTCGCCAGGGCCGAAGCTCACGTAGTCGCAGCCGACCACCAGGCGCATCACGGCGCGCTGCGGCACCAGCGTGCCTTTCGGCGTGCCGGTCGAACCGGAGGTGTAGATGATGCAGGCCGGGGCGTCGCCGCCCAGCGCCGGCGCGTCGGCGGGAACGGCGTCCGGCACGGCGCCGGTATCGACCAGCGCCAGCCCGTCCAGCGCAGCCCCGCCCGGCGCGCCGACCATCATGCGCAGACCGGCGTCGGCGGCCATGAAGGCCAGGCGCTCGGCCGGGTAGTCCGGGTCGAGCGGCAGGTAGGCGCCGCCTGCGCGCACGATGCCCAGCATGCCGGCCACCATCGCGGCCGAGCGCTGGCCCGACAGGCCGACCGCTTCACCCGCGCGCAGGCCCTGCGCCTGCAGCGCCGCCGCGATCCGTCCGCTCCAGGCATCCAGCTCGCCGTAGGAATGGTCACGCCCGTCGTCGACCACCGCGACCGCCGCCGCATCGCGCGCCACCTGTTCGGCAAAGCGCGCGTACAGCCCCTGCTCCGCCGGGAACGGCGCGGCGCTGCGGTTCCATTCGACCAGCAGCCGTTCGCGCTCGTCCGCGTCCAGCATCGGCAGCGTGCCGATCGCCGCGTCGGGCTCGGCGACCACGGCCGCCACCAGGTTCCCGAAGTGGCGCGCCATCCGTTCGATCGTGGAACGGTCGAACAGGTCGGTCGCGTATTCGAAGAAGCCCTGCATCCCGTCCGGGGTTTCGACCATCTGCAGGAAGAGGTCGAACTTGGCGGTGGTGTTCTCGCCGTAGACCGCCGTCAGCGCGATCGAGTCGAGATTCAGGAATTGCTCCGGCACGTTCTGCAAGGCGAACGTCACCTGGAACAGGGGATGGCGGCTCAGGTCGCGCACCGGCTGCAGCTCCTGCACCAGCTTCTCGAACGGCAGGTCCTGGTGCGCATAGTTGGCCAAGGCCGTGCTTTTCACTTGCGCAAGAAGGTCGCGGAAACTGGCGTCGCCGTCGAGACGGCTGCGGTAGGCCAGCATATTGACGAAGAAACCGATCAGGCCTTCGGTCTGGCGCGCGCTGCGACCTGCAATCGGCGAACCCACGACGATGTCGTCCTGTCCACTCCAGCGCGAGAGCAATAGCTGGAACGAGGCCATGAGCACCATGAACGGCGTGGCGCCGGCGTGGTGCGCGAGCCGGGTCACCGCGGCGCTGAGCGCGGGCGAAAGATCGATCGGCAGCCGACGGCCCGCATAGCTTTTCACCGAGGGGCGTGGACGGTCGGTCGGCAGCTCCAGCGCGGCGGGCGCACCACTCAGCTGCGACTTCCAGTACGACAGCTGGCGCCCCAGCGCTTCGCCATGCAGCCACTCGCGCTGCCACATGGCGTAATCGGCATACTGGACCGGCAGTTCCGGCAGCGGCGAGGGACGTCCGGTAACATTGGCGGCGTACAGCGCCTGCAGTTCACGCGTGAGGACCACGCGCAGCGACCAGCCATCGGAAATGATGTGGTGCAGGGTGATCAGGAGCAGGTTCGCGTCCTGCTCCAGGCGGAACAGCGTGGCTCGGAACAGCGGGCTGTGCCCGAGGTCGAATGGGCGCAGCATCTCCGACTGCGTCAGGCGTTCGAGCTCGGCGTCGCGTGCTTCGCCAGCCATGCCGGTCAGATCGATCGTGGTCAGTCGGAACGGCCGCGCCGGCTCCACCACCTGCCAGCCCTCCCCCTCCACCGACTCCACGCGCGTGCGCAAGGTCTCGTGGCGGCGGATCATCTCGGTGAAGCTGCGCTCGAGCGCATCGACTTCCAGTGCGCCAACCAGGCGGAAGGACAGCGATTCGTTATAGGTACCGCCGAGCTGCTCCAGCTGTTCCAGGAACCACAGGCGCTCCTGGGAGAAGGAAAGCGGCGCGCGATCGTCGCGCAATTGCGCTACCAGCGGCGTCACCACCAGACCCTGGCTTTCCTCGCGCAGGTCTTCGATGCGTTCCCCCAGCTGGGCCACTGTCGCCGCCTCGAACACGGTACGCAGGGGCAGCTCGACACCGAAGCTGTCGCGGATCCTCGCCACCACCCGCGCCGCCATCAGCGAGTGCCCGCCCAGCTCGAAGAAGTTGTCGTGGATGCCGATCTGCCCGACTTCCAGCACTTCGCTCCAGATCGCCGCCAGGGTCTCTTCCAGCGGTGTGCGCGGCGCCACGTGGGCGTCGCCGGCCGCCTGCGCCTGCGGCGCCGGCAGCGCCTTGCGGTCCACCTTGCCGTTCGGCGACAGCGGCAGCGCATCCAGCTGCACGAACACCGCCGGCACCATGTACTCCGGCAGGCTGCGCAGCAGGTGCGCGCGCAGTTCGCCGCCATCGACCGTGCCGACCACGTAGCCCGCCAGGCGCCTGCCCCCACCCGCCTCGTCCAGCGCCACCACCACCGCCTGCGCCACCGCGGGATGCGCGCGCAGCGCCGCCTCGATTTCGCCCAGCTCGATGCGGAAGCCACGGATCTTGACCTGGTGGTCTTGCCGGCCCATGTATTCCAGCGTGCCGTCGGCGCGGTAGCGCGCCAGGTCGCCGGTGCGGTACAGGCGCGCCCCGGCCTCGCCGAAGGGGTCGGCCACGAAGCGCTCGGCCGTCAGGCCGCCGCGTCCCAAGCCACCACGTCCCAGGTAGCCGCGCGCCAGCCCGGCCCCGCCGACGTGCAGTTCGCCCACCACGCCCACCGGGGCCAGGTTCATCGCGCCGTCCAGCACATACGCCCGCACGTTCGCGATCGGCCGGCCGATCGGCGCCACGCCGCGCTCGTCGCCGCGCGCCAGGTACATGGTGGCGTCGGCCGCCACCTCGGTCGAGCCGTACAGGTTGACGAAGCGGCAACCCGGCAGCGCCTGCGCCAGCTGCGCCAGCACGTCCGCATTCAAGGCTTCGCCCGACAGCGTCCACTGGCGCAGTCCGGCCAGTTGGCGCGCCGCGTCCGGCGCCTCGGCCATCGCCTGCGCCAGCGACGGCACCGTCACCAAACGCGTCACCCCGCTCGCGGCCAACAGCGCCGCCAGCGCCTGCGGGCTGCGCGCGGTCTCGTCGTCCGCCACCACCAGCGCCCGGCCCAACAGCAGCGGGCCGAACAGCTCCTGCACCGCGTCGACGAAGCCGATCGAGGTCTTCTGGCAGAACACGTCGGCGGCATCGCTGCCGGCGATCGCCGCATCGGCCGCGATGCGGTTGACCATCCCCGCGTGCGGCGCCCCGACCGCCTTCGGCTTGCCGGTCGAGCCCGAGGTATAGATCACGTAGGCCAGGTTGTGCGCCGTGGCCGCGGCGGCCGGCGCCGTCTCCGGCCGGGCCGCGATCGCGTCCTGCTCGGCATCGACGCACAGCACCTGCCTGCCCTCCAGCGGCAGGCGCGCGGCCAGCGCCTGGCGGGTCAGCACCAGCGCCGCGCCTGAATCCTCGAGCATGTAGGCCAGGCGCTCGGCCGGGTAGCTCGGGTCCAGCGGCAGGTAGGCGCCGCCGGCCTTGAGCACGGCCAGCACCGCCACCGCCAGCTCGCGTGAGCGTTCCATGCCCACGCCGACCAGGCGTTCCGGGCCGATGCCCAGCGTCTGCAGGTGGTGCGCCAGCTGGTTGCTGCGGCGATCGAGTTCGGCGTAGCTCAGTTGGCCGGCCGCGTCGATCAGGGCCAAGGCCTCCGGCGTGCGCGCCGCCTGTTCGGCGAACAACGCGTGCAGGCAGCGCTCCTGCGGCCAGCCGGCCGCGGTGTCGTTCCATTCCACCAGCAGCTGCGTGCGCTCGGCCGCGGGCATCAGGGGAATCTGGCCCAGCTTCTGCGTCCAGTCGTTTGCGAGCGTGTCCAGGAACGTGTTCACGCGTTCGGCCATGCGCTCGACAGAGGTAGGATCGAAATGCGGTGCGCCGCACACCAGGTCCAGCAGCACAGGTCCACCCTGCGTCCACTCGCGCACGTAGATCTGCAAGGCCGAACGCTGGTGCCGGTTCAGGAACAACTGGGTATGCGCCGGTGCGGCGCCAAAACTCACGCCGTCGTGCGCCTGACGCATGTAGGAGAACGCGATTTCGAACACCTGGTCACGACCGGAGCGCGACAAGCCCAGTTGGCGGTTCAACGCCGTGATCGGCACCCGCCGGTGGCGGTACACCCGTCGGATTTCGCGCGAAATCGCACGCACTATGTCGTCGAACGAACGGTCAACGCCGCCACTGATGCGCACAGGCAGGATATTCGTCAGCACGCCCACGGTGTCCAGCTCGGCGGCGGTGTCCCGGTTCAGCATGGGCACGCCCATGACCATGTCGTCCACACCCTGGAGCCGTGCAAAGAACACATACATTGCGGCCATCAGCGCCCAGGGTGCGCTGCCGCCGGCTGCCTTGCCTTGCCGCGCGAAGCGTTCGAATCGCTCGGCTGGAATCTCGATGTTCACGATGGTGGCCTCCGCGCCGCGGCCGATGCCGTCGCCGCCATGCAGGCGCGGGAAGGCCGCCGGCGGCAGGTCGGCCAGATGGCCGGACCAGAACGCGAGATCGCGTTCGCGCTCGGCGTCGTCGTAGGCAGGCTTGTTCTCGATGAACCCGAGGTAGCCCGGATAGTCATTCCTCGGTGCTTTTCCGGCCTCCAGTGCGCTGTAGATTTCCGCCAGCCGCTTCAGCATTACGGAGACGCACCAGCCGTCGGCGATCAGGTGGTGAAACGCGAAATAGACGATGAGCTTGCCTGGAGTGCTTCTCGAACGCAGTACTGCAAACCGGTAGAGAAGCGCATCGACCATCTCGAACGGACGCTGGTAATCCGACGCCATCCAGTCCTGCAAGGCCTCGTCGCTGTCGAAGCAGTGTGTCGCGATCGGTGCATTCACGCTCGACAACACCTCCTGGACCTGGCCACCTTCACGTTCGCGTACCATCGCGCGCAGCATGTCGGTCGCGGCGACCGTCATGTCGATCGCGCGCAGAAGGACGAGCTCATCGACCGCCCCCTCCACCTGATAGGCAGCGGCGAAATTATTGAGGGGACTGGCAGGAACGAGCGACTGCTCGACAAACAGTTCTGCCTGAACTTCAGAAAGTCTCGAGATGGCCATGGGGTCTCCAAGCGGATCAATATGCGGCTGCGGTTTCGCGCGCCGAAATCACAATTCCAACGGACGCACGGCTGGCCCGCGACACGGCCCATGCGGATTGCATATGGCATGGAAGGACGTGACGCTACCTCGCGGCGCGAATCCAGGGGGCTAACGCTGATTCATCGTGCCGCTATACCGGCCGAGCCATGAATCAGTGTGGGATACAGTCAGTCAGGGAATACGAGAGTGACCGGATTTGAATGATCGGGCCGATCGGAAAAACCGACGCCGGGGGGAAGCGAGACCAGATGAGAGAAAGCCTTTAAATACAGGCAAGCCACAAAGAGTCTGCAATAAGCGCTGCTGAGTAATTTCTTGCTTTGGCGCAAGAAAAACAAAGCCGCGAGAAGCGAGTGCAATCGACGATCCAACAACGCTTTCAGTGCTCACACCAAACTGAATCATAAAGTCAACCATATCCCTGTCATTACTCTTATCGAATACCACGGAGAGGAAACTTGTTTCAGTCGCGACGCTTTGTTAGCGGCTTTGCGATGAATCAAATGTAGCACAGAAAATATCGGCAAAGTAATTTTATGAAATCAAAATATGTATGCCCACCGGCACCTGCTTGTACCACCCGCCAGGGCGGCCGGCGGCAGAAAACGCGATCGCGCAGCGGAGTCCACCATCCGGAAAAATGAAAATGCCTGTTACTCGCTTAGAACATTTTTTAGAGAAATTCTTACGCTCATTTAGTAATGAGGAAAGTTTCTCTCCTTGGCTCGGCACCATCCCGCCCCTAGTGCTGCCGAGTGAAGCCGCCGAGCCGTTCAACTGGCGCGCAAACGCAGTCTGGCGCCGTCGCCGGTCATGCTGATCGCTTTTCACGCAATATGCATATTTAAAATTCCCGGCTTTTAGCAATATCGCCTGTGGCAATAGCCGTTCTCTATTCCACTGGGCTCGAATTATTATGCAATCAGCGTAGGCCGTAATAAGTGCGGCAATATTCATGCACTATTCCGGTTGAATGAAAAAATCGCGTAAGGCTTAATGCAAGCTCCTGTCGATGTTCGAAAAATACAACACTCTGTGCAGATCTCCGCCCGCCCGAGTGCTCCAATCGCCCGGTCATATTCCAGGTAATCGACAAGACTTGAACGGGATTTTTTCAAACAGAACCGGATGCGATGTCCTCGGCGGGATTCGGCGGAATTCGGTGGGAGTCGGCGGCCCGACGCCCCGGCCGCGCGTACCGGAACACCGGCATGACGATCTCACCAGAAGCAAAATGTCGTACGCAGGACGCAGAAAGCACTACCCATCGTCGTCCCGCTTTACCGATAGCCATATGGCCGCCATCCTCGAGCAAGCCGAAGCCGGCACCCCGGCGGTGTCGCATTCACAGCCCTGGGCCAATCCCGCCGGCTTGCCGAGCATTCCGCGCTCCCTCGCGCACAAAGACGCGCCGCTGCTGTTTCACTTGCGCGCCGATCGACTGCATTGGGAATCGGGAGACGTCTACAAGCCCGCTTCCGCGCTGACAGCCAACGGCGAAGCCGCCGGAATCGGCGGGCATCACGCTGCTGATCTATCCCGCCAGGGCTACTCGGCGACCGATGACATCACTGACGCCCACGCCGCCCCAAGCGTTTCGCTGTCGGACGACAGTGAAAAGCTCTAGCTGTCACGCCCGGGATCGCGCCTACGGGTGTCCGGAAACTGTACGCTGAACAGCTGTACGGGCGATCTGAATACCCTACGCTGCGAGGCGATCACGCGCATGGGCCGAGAACGCCTTCCCGAGGCCGGCGACTACGAGCGACCGCACTACTCGACAGGATGACGCCCGCTTACGCCACCCAAGCTGCCGTGTATCGGAAGAACCCCTTATCCAAATCTTTGCCTGTATACCGGACACGGCACGCTCGGTTGGACCATGGGTTGCGCAAGCGCGGCGACAGGCCGACATCGTCGGCGGGGCCGTCCTGAAGTCATGTGCAGCAGCGTCGATGGCTGAGCAAGTAGCCGGCTTGGGCGCTGTGGCCGGGTGCTTCCTGGATGCCTGTTGATGGGTCGTTGTCCCGGCCGAAGTCCTTAGCGTCGAGATAGTGCGTCGCGCAGTATTCCAACGTGGGTTAGTTACTTTTTTACGGAACAATCGGTGCATCGCTTTAGCGAAGAAAAAAGCCGTTGAGCATTCAATCGAACGCTCAACGGCTTGCCTGATTCTCTTAGAATTCAGCGGCTAGCTTTACGCTGCTCACTCCCACTCAATCGTCGCCGGCGGCTTCCCCGAAATGTCATACACCACGCGATTCAAGCCGCGCACCTCGTTGATGATCCGGTTCGACACCTTGCCCAGCAGCGCATGCGGCAGGTGCGCCCACTGCGCCGTCATGAAGTCCAGGGTCTGCACGGCGCGCAGCGCCACCACGTATTCGTAGGTGCGGCCGTCGCCCATCACGCCGACCGACTTCACCGGCAGGAACACGGCAAAGGCCTGGCTGGTCGCCTCGTACCAGTTCAGCGGCGCCTTGCCCGGGTCGATGCCTGCCACTGCAGGCAACTCGAACGGCGCGTTGCGCAGCTCCTCGATGAAGATCGCATCGGCTTCGCGCAGCAGGTCGGCGTATTCCTTCTTGACTTCGCCGAGGATGCGCACTCCCAGGCCCGGGCCCGGGAACGGGTGGCGGTAGACCATGTCGTGCGGCAGGCCCAGCGCGACGCCGAGTTTGCGCACTTCGTCCTTGAACAGCTCGCGCAGCGGCTCCAGCAGTTTCAGGTTCAGGGTCTCCGGCAGCCCGCCCACGTTGTGGTGGCTCTTGATGGTCTGGCCTTTCTTACCTTTACCGGCCGACTCGATCACGTCCGGGTAGATGGTGCCCTGCGCCAGCCACTTGGCATTGCTCAGCTTGCCCGCCTCGACCTGGAACACCTCGACGAACTCGCGGCCGATGATCTTGCGCTTCTGCTCGGGGTCGGTCACGCCGGCCAGGTGGCCCATGAACTGGTCTTCGGCGTCGATGCGCAGCACTTTCACGCCGAGGTTTTTCGAGAACATGTCCATGACCATCTTGCCCTCGTCCTTGCGCAGCAGGCCGTGGTCGACGAACACGCAGGTGAGCTGGTCGCCGATGGCGCGGTGGATCAGGGCTGCGGCCACGCTCGAATCGACGCCGCCGGACAGGCCCAGGATCACCTCGTCGCTGCCGACCTGGTCGCGGATCTTCTGCACGGCTTCGCCGATGTAGTCGGGCATGTTCCAGTCCGACTTGCAGCCGCAGATCTCGTGCACGAAGCGGCCGATGATGGCTTCGCCCTGGGTGGTGTGGGTGACTTCCGGATGGAACTGCAGCGCGTAGAAGCGGCGCTCCTCGTCGGCCATGGCGGCGATCGGGCAGCTGTCGGTGGAGCCCATCAGCTTGAAGCCGTCCGGCATCTCCAGCACCTTGTCGCCGTGGCTCATCCAGACGCGCAGCATGCCGTGGCCTTCATCGGTCACGAAATCGTTGATGCCGTTCAGCAGCGCGGTATGGCCGCGTGCGCGCACTTCGGCGTAGCCGAACTCGCGCAGCTTGCCGTTCTCGACCCTGCCGCCGAGCTGGGCGGCCATGGTCTGCATGCCGTAGCAGATGCCCAGCACCGGCACGCCGGCCTCGAACACGGCCTGCGGGGCGCGCGGCGAGTCGCCCTCCAGGGTGGAATTGTGGCTGCCCGACAGGATGATGCCGCTGGCGCCGTAGTTGCGCACGAACTCGTCGCTGACGTCATACGGGAAGACTTCGGAAAACACGCCCGCATCGCGCACGCGGCGCGCGATCAGCTGGGTAACCTGGGAACCGAAATCGAGGATGAGGATTTTCGAATGCATGTGGATAGGCAACGATAGAAGATGAATCGGGTGATGCAAAAACGCGGCCGATGGGGGCCGCGTTTCATTGGATGTCTTACTCGGAACGGTAGTTCGGCGCTTCCTTGGTGATCTGCACGTCGTGCACGTGCGATTCGCGCATGCCGGCCGAGGTGATCTCGACGAACTCCGCTTTCTCGCGCAGTTCTTCGATGGTGGCGCAGCCGCAATAGCCCATCGACTGGCGCACGCCGCCGATCAGCTGGAAGATGATCGCCAGCACGCTGCCCTTGTAGGCGACGCGGCCTTCGATGCCTTCCGGGACGAACTTGTCGGCCTTGCTCGAGGCTTCCTGGAAGTAGCGGTCGGCCGAGCCTTCGGCCATCGCGCCCAGGCTGCCCATGCCGCGGTAGGACTTGTAGCTGCGGCCCTGGTACAGGATGACTTCGCCCGGCGCTTCCTCGGTGCCGGCGAACATGCTGCCCATCATGACGGTGTGCGCACCGGCAGCCAGGGCCTTGGAGATGTCGCCCGAGAAGCGGATGCCGCCGTCGGCGATGCAGGGCACACCCGTGCCTTCCAGCGCCTTGGCCACGTTCGAGATCGCGGTGATCTGCGGCACGCCGACGCCGGCCACGATGCGGGTGGTGCAGATCGAGCCCGGGCCGATGCCGACCTTGACCGCGTCCGCGCCGAACTCGACCAGCGCCTTGGCGGCGGCCGCGGTGGCGATGTTGCCGCCGATGACGTCCACGTGCGGGAAGCGGTCCTTGATCCACTTGACGCGGTCGAGGATGCCCTGCGAGTGGCCGTGGGCGGTGTCGACCACCAACACGTCGACGCCGGCCTGGACCAGCAGCTCGATGCGCTCTTCGTCGCGTGCGCCCACGCCCACGGCCGCGCCGACCAGCAGCTTGCCCTGCGAATCTTTCGACGCCAGCGGGTGCTCGTGCGACTTCTGGATGTCCTTGACCGTGATCAGGCCGCGCAGTTCGAAGTCGTCGTTGACGACCAGCACGCGCTCGAGGCGGTGCTTGTTCATCAGGCGCTTGGCTTCGGCCAGGTCGGCGTCTTCCTTCACGGTCACGACGTCTTCGCGCGGGGTCATCTTGGCGCGCGCTTCGGCGTCCAGGTCTTCCTCGAAGCGCAGGTCGCGGTTGGTGATGATGCCGATCACCTGCTTGCCCTCGACCACCGGGAAGCCGCTGATGCCGTGCTGTTGCGACAGCGCCAGCACTTCACGGATCTTCATGGTGGGAGGAATGGTGATCGGGTCGCGCAGGACGCCTGCCTCGAAACGCTTGACGCGCGCTACTTCACGGGCCTGGTCGCTTGGCCTGAGGTTCTTGTGGATGATGCCGATGCCGCCCTCCTGAGCCATCGCGATCGCCAGGCGTGCTTCGGTCACGGTGTCCATCGCCGCCGACAGCAGCGGGATGTTCAGGGTGATGTTCCGGGTCAGCTTGGTGCGAAGGGAAGTGTTGGCCGGAAGAACATTGGAGTAAGCCGGGACGAGCAGCACATCATCGAACGTGAGTGCTTTTTGGAGTAGACGCATAGCATTTTCCTATAGGCGCAAAAGTGAATTATACAGAATGTAGCCAGGACTGTCGCAGCCCTGCCCAAAATTCGGCCTTTTGCGAGAGGCGGGATTGACAGCGCCAGCGAAGCATGGCGAAATCCGCTTGTTACCCAAGGAAAACTTTTATGCTGCGCTCATCCCTTCCCTTGCGCCTGATCGCCGTTTGCACCCTGGTACTGAGCAGCGGTCTGGCCCATGCCCAATACGCGTGGATCGGCGAGAACGGCGTGCGCCAGTTCTCGGACCGCCCTCCTCCGCCGGACACGCCGCCGCACAAGATCCTCAAGGCGCCCGGTCGCAGCCTGCCCGCACTTGCGCCCCGCAGCGCGCCGGATGCCGACGCCCCTGCGGCAAAGCCGGCCCCGACACTGGCCCAGCGCGAGGCCGATTACCGCAAGCGCCTGCTGCAGCGCGAGGAACAGGACAAGAAGGAAGCCGCCGAAGCGCAGCGCCGGCGCGCGCAGGCCGAGCATTGCCAGGCCGCGCGCGACGTGCGGGCCCAGGTGGCATCGGGGGCGCGCATCGCGCGCTTCGACGCCAGCGGCGAACGCAGCTTCGTCAGCGACGAGGAGCGCGCGGCGCAGCTGGCCCGGGCCGACCGGATCCTGGCCGAGTGCCGCTGACCGCGAACCAGGCAGGGGTCAGGGCCGCAGCCTGATCACCTGCGCGCTGCCGCCCTGCTTCGTGACCGGCGCGGTAGTCTGCGCGCACACCACCCGGTTGCGGCCTTCGGCCTTGGCCTGGTACAAGGCCGCGTCCGCTCGCCGCATCAGGCCCGCGATATCTTCTCCGCGCTCCAGCATCGCCAGGCCGATGCTGACGGTATAGGCGACGCCGGCGTCGTCCGGCCTGCGCGCAGCCGAGCGGTCGAGCGCGGCGCGCAGCCGTTCCGCGACCGCCTCGGCCGTCTGGTAGTTCGCATCCGGCAGCAGCACGCCGAACTCTTCGCCGCCGAGGCGGGCGCAATAGTCGATCTTCCGGATCACGTCCTGGGTCCGTCGCACCAGGTCGCGCAGGACCTCGTCGCCGACGCCGTGGCCGTAGGTATCGTTGATGCGCTTGAAGTGGTCGGCATCGAGCAGCAGCAGGCCCAGGCCGCTGCCGTGTCGCCTGGCCCGCGCCAGCTCGCGCTCGGCGATGTCGAAAAAGGCCCGCCGCGAGGGCGCGCCGGTGAGGTGGTCGTGCTCGGCGGCATACGCGGTCTCGGACAGGATGCGCGCATTCGCCAGCATCACCGCACCCAGGCTCAGCGCCGGCAGGGCCAGCGTGCCGATCGCGAAGAACACCAGGTTGGCGGTGTCGGGCGCCAGCAGCGCCACCGGGTCGTAGGCGTCGAACGCATAGAAGCCGCCGCGCACCAGATGCGCGAGCCCCAGCAGGAGCGCGGCGGTGCGGGTAAAGGCGCTGGGGTAGCGCAGGCGCCCGTCGGCGACGCCGGGCAGGCTGGCGCGGATGGCGAAGCAGATGGCCGCATGGTAGGCCGACATCGCCACCACGCGCAGGGGCAGCGAGTCGTGCACGCGGTGGAACCACACGACGCCGCAGAAAGCGGCAAGACTGCCGGCCGCCAGCAGGCGCCAGGGCACCGGCCGGCCGCAGTAGCGCCGGAAGCCCGCATACATCAGGCTGATGGTCATCAGGAACAAGCCATTGGCGACTTCGATGCTGAGCAGCTCGGGCGCCGCGCCGCGCGCCGCGAACATCAGCAGCGCGATCACCGCCAGGCCATTTGCCTGCCGCCATTCGGTCAGGCCCGCCACCTTGCTGCCGGCGAGCGACGACAGGACCAGCAACATGACCACCGACAATGCAGTGGTAACCAACAACAAACTCACGGTAATCAGCATGGGGCAGGCAGCCAACGAAGATGAAAGCCTCGCGCCGGGCCGAAGCGCCCTGCGCGATCGGCCTCCCAGGCAGCATCCATTCGCTTACCGGCTCGGAGGTAGCCGCCATGATACCCTGAAGCGCACTGGAATATTTGCCTGGTTGGAATTTTACAACTAAGCAATTCGTCAATACTGCCCAGCCTGCAAGACTCAGGCGGCCGCTGCGCCGCCGTCCCTCCTGGCCGCGCGCCGGCGGCGCGAGTCTTTCGGATCGGCCACCAGCGGCCGGTAGATCTCGATCCGGTCGTGTCCGCGCAGTACCGTGTCGAGCGTCTTCTTCCGGGCGTAGATGCCCACCGGCTGGGTGCTCAGGTTAATCTCCGGACAGGCCTCGAGCACGCCGCTCATTTCGATGGCCGCCCCGATTGTCGTGCCAGGCGCTACCATGAAGGAGCGCAGGAATTCCTGGTTTGCGCTGGCGTAGCACACCGCAACCTGCAAGCGGCCGTCCGCTGCCTCAGCCATAGATCGCCTCGGCACGCTTGCTGAAGGAATCGACCATGGTGTTGGCGATCATGCCGAACACCGGGCCGATGATCTGTTCCAGGATAATGCTCGAGAACTCGTAATGCAGCTCGAAATCGATCTTGCAGGCGTCGGCGCGCAGGGGCTTGAAATTCCAGGTCCCTTCCAGCACCTTGAATGGGCCGTCGACCAGGTGCATCTTCATCTGGGTAGGGCGATTGTTATGGTTCGAGGTGGTAAAGCTTTGCTTCACGCCATGGAAGTTGATCTGCAAACTGGCGACCAATGTGTCTTCGGACCGCTCGATCACCTTGACCCCGCCGCACCAGGGCAGGAATTTTGGATAATCCTCGACCTTGGCGACGAGGTCGAACATCTGCTCGGTGCTGTAGCCGAGAAAAACTGATTTGTGCACTACTGCCATTGGTCAACCGTTTGTTATGATGTTGGACGAGTTGCATTTTGCGCCACGCGAGTTCGATGAATTTCGCCGTGGCGCCACAGCAGTAGTTTAACCGACACGCGGATTTTCGCTATCTCATGAGTATTGTTGACAATAAAAAAGCTTTCTTCGACTACTTCATCGAGGACCGGTACGAGGCCGGCCTCGTGCTCGAAGGGTGGGAAGTCAAGGCCATCCGCGAAGGCAAGGTACAGATCAAGGAAGCGTACGTGGTCGTGCGCAACGGCGAGCTGTTCCTGTTCGGCGCCCACATCAGCGCGCTGGTCACGGCATCCGCCTTCAGCCACCCCGAAGCGCTGCGCACCCGCAAGCTGCTGCTGCACCGCGCCGAACTGGACAAGCTGGTCGGCAAGGTCGAGCGATCAGGCTATACGCTGGTGCCGCTCAACCTGCACTTCAAGGGCGGCCGTGTGAAGTGCGAGATCGGCCTGGCCAAGGGCAAGAAGCAGCACGACAAGCGCGCCACCGAGAAAGACCGCGACGCCAAGCGCGAAGTCGCTGCGGCGATGAAAACGCACCGCCGCTGATCCGGGCGGCCGCGCCGCCCTTCCCCTGCCCTGCTCAGGCGGCCGGCGCGGCGAAGCGCCGGCTCAGGCGCCACATCAGGAAGCTCAGCAGGCAGCCGACCGCGGTGCCGCAGGCCAGTTTCAGGGCGCTGCCGAACAGCAAGGGCGCCACCAGGCCCGACACCAGCGCGAACGACATCATCTGGATGAAGCCGACCATCGAGGCCGCCAGCCCGCGGTTGCGCGGGAACAGGCGCATGGCCGACAGCTGGATGCCCGGCATGGCGACCGCCAGGCCGAAGGTGAACACGGCCAGGGGCAGCACCGCCCATGGCACGCTGGCCGGGAACAGTGCGTTGTAGCCGACGTTCAGGACCGATGCCAGCGCCATCACCGCGTAGCCGATCCACAGCAGGCGCCCCGGTGGCGCCTTGGCCGCGCGCTTGCCGCCCCAGGCCGAGCCGATCACCATGCCGCCGATCAGCGGGATGAACATCCAGCCGAAGGCGGTTTCCGGCAGGCCCAGGATCTCCATCACGAAGTTGGCGGCCGAGCCGATGTACAGCGACAGGCCACCGAACACCAGGCCGAGCGCCAGCGCCAGCATCACGAACTGCGGATTGCGCAGCACCATCAGATAGTTGCCGGCGATCGTTCCCGGATGGAAGACCTGGCGCTTGTCTCGCGGCAGGCTTTCCGGCAGCAGGCGCGTCACCAGCACGATCATGGTCGCGCCGAACACGGCCAGGAACAGGAAGGTGGAGCGCCAGCCGAAGGTGACGTGCAGCCAGCCGCCCAGCACCGGCGCGATCGCCGGCGCCAGCCCGAACACCATCATGATGTGCGACATCATCTTCTGCGCCTGGGCGCCCTCGAAGCGGTCCTGCACGATGGCCTGGCCGACCACCGAGCCGGCGCCGGCCGCCAGGCCCTGCAGCGCGCGGAAGAACAGCAGCCAGCCGAAGCTCGGGGCGCAGGCGGCGCCGATCGAGGCCAGCGTATACAGCGACAGCGCCCCCAGGATCACCGGCCGCCGGCCGAACGAGTCCGACAGCGTCCCGTAGAACAGCATCATGGACGCAAAGGTGAACAGGAATACGCTCAGGGTCTGCTGCACCGCCACCGGCCCGACCCGGAACTCGGCGCCGATCGCCGGCATCGAGGGCAGATAGGTGTCGATCGCGAGGGCCCCGATCATGCCGAGGCAGGCGAGGATGGTGGTAAGGAGTCGTTGCATGGCAGTGCCTTGGAGTGGAAACCGGCACTGCGACAGGCGCGCGTCCGGAGGGGACGCGATTGTACTGGATTTCAATAAAACAAATCTGCCACCCCTTCAAAAGCGGGATGGCAGTGCATTCTTCAGCGCAGCGACATCCCGAAACGCTCGGTGCGCGGCATCCAGTTGCCCTGGTAGTCGGCCGAGACCAGGATGCGCTCGGCGCGCCCGATCAGCAGGTGGCGCGGCACGAAACCGATGTAGCGCGAATCGGCGCTGTTGTCCCGGTTGTCGCCCAACATCAGGTAGGCGTCCCGCGGCACCACGACCGGCCCGAAATCGCGCGCCACCAGCCGCTGCGGCAGCACCTGGATACGATGGCGGCGGCCGTCGACGACTTCCAGCATGCGCAGCGCATCCATGCCGCCCTGCGCGGTGGATTCGCGCACCAGCTCCTCCACCGAATACTGCGACTCGACGCCATTGATCACCAGGCGCTCGTTGCGCATCTCGACGCGGTCACCCGGCAGCGCCAGCACGCGCTTGATCAGGCGCGTGCCGTCAAGCGGCGAGGCGAAGGTGACGACGTCGCCGCGCCGTGGTTCGCCGGTGCGCGCGAGCACGACATCGGTGAGCGGGAGCTTGAGGTTGTAGGCCAGCCGGTTGACGAACACCACGTCGCCCTCGAGCAGGTTGGGCCGCATCGAAGCGGACGGGATCGGGTTCCAGTCGGCCACCGCGGTGCGGAACACACCGAACAGCAGCATGAACATCAGGAACCCCTTGTTGGCACGCACGAAGGCTTTCATCGAGCTTCTCTCCTCTGTTGACGACGACGATGAGAAGCTTATACGCGGCCAGGCTTTAAGCATGCTTAAAAGCCAAGCGCGGCGCCCGGTGGGCGCTAGCGGCGCGTGCGCGGGCGCCGCAGCGCATGGCAGGCGCCCACCGCAACCGGGACGCCGAGCGTCACCGCCGAGACCAGGTCCCAGGCGCCGTCGCCCAGCAGGGCCGCCACCAGGCCGACCGCCGTGAGCACCGCCAGCAGAATCGGCATGGCCCAGATTTGGGTGCGGGTGCGGATCATGGCGTCTCGGTCGAGCGGGCCAGCGCCGGGCGGTCCCGGACCGCGGCCGGGGCGTCCTTGGCGGTGCCGACCTTGCGGCTGCGCTTGAGCCACAGATACAGCCCGCTGCCCAGGATCAGGATGGTGCCGATGTCGAGCAGCGCCCACAGCAGCTTCATGGGCTGGCCGCCGTAGTCGCCGAAATGCAGCGGCTGCGACAGCAGCAGCGCCTTGAGGTACCAGGGCAGCGCGCGGCGGTCGGTGATCTCGCCGGTGGCGGCGTCGACCAGCACCGGCTTGTACAGGCGCGCACTGAAGGCTTCGCTGCCGCGCATGAAGATTCCGTAGTGATGCGGGCTGGCGAAGGGCGTGCCGGGGAAGGCCACGAAGGCTACCTGCATGCCCGGCTCGGCACGTTCGGCGCGCAGGATAGCGTCGTGGATCGAGGCCAGCCGTTCTACCCTCGGCTGCCCTTCATAAGGCTCGAGCATCGCGGCGACCTCGGTGTTCTGCCACAGCTTCAGCAGCAGGTCGGCCCAGGTGTTGACCATGCCGGTGGCGCCCACCACGAACACCCAGACCAGGGTGACGATGCCGAGCAGGTTGTGCAGGTCCAGCCATTGGATGACCCGGCTGCGCTCGCGCCGCACCTCGCCGAAGTCGAGCTTGCGCATGAAGGGGGCGTACAGCACCGCGCCGCTGACCACGGCCACGATCAGGAGCAGGCCCATCAAGCCCAAAAACAGCTTGCCGTAGATGCCCGCGAACAGGTCGACGTGCAGGCTGAACATGGTGGACATGAAGGCGCCGCCCTCGAAGGCCGGCTCGGTGATCACTTTCGTGGTGCGCGCGTCGACCGCGATCGGCTTGTAGTGTTCGTCGGTCGGGTGGTCGCCCAGGGTGACGTTCCAGATCGCCGGTTCGTCGATTTCCTGCGACATGTACATCGCAATCTTGTTCGGGTAGAGCTCCCTGGCCGAGGCCAGCACCGCGTCGATGTTCCCGCGCGGGGCATCCTGTGGCCACGCCGCCGGCAAGGCTGGCGCCTCGACGTCGGTGCCGAGCAGGTGGCCGATCTCGTGGTGATAGATCAGCGGCAGGCCGGTGAGGCACAGCAGCAGCATGAAGACGGTGCAGACCAGGCTGCTCCACTTGTGGATCCAGCTCCAGCGGCGCAGGGAGATAGGTGACATGGGGCGTGGGAAATGTAAACTTCCGCAAATAATAATCGTTCTCATTTACAGAAGCAAGCCGGAGCGGCTAGAATAACAATCATTCTCATTAAGAAAAACGAGTTCGCCTCATGAAACTGCTCCGCCTTTCCCCGATCGCCCTTGCCGCCGCCGTGTTTGCCGCCCAGGCCCAGGACACTGCCACCGAGCCGGTCGCCACCGTCGTCGTCAGCGCGTCGGCCGACGCATCGAGCCAGGGCCTGCCGGCCGCCTACGCCGGCGGCCAGGTCGCGCGCGGCGGCCGCCTCGGCCTGCTGGGCAACGTGGACATCATGGACACGCCCTTCAACAGCATGAACTACACGCAGGCGCTGATCCAGGACCAGCAGGCGCGCAGCGTGGCCGACGTGGTGCAGAACGACCCCTCGGTGCGCGTGGCGCGCGGCTTCGGCAACTACCAGGAGCTGTACGTGATCCGCGGCTTCGCCCTGAACTCCGACGACCTGGCCTACAACGGCCTGTACGGCATGCTGCCGCGCCAGTACGTGGCCGCGGAACTGCTGGAACGGGTGGAAGTGCTGCGCGGCGCGAACAGCTTCGTGAACGGCGCGGCGCCGGGCGGCGGCGCCATCGGCGGCGCCATCAACCTGTTGCCCAAGCGGGCGCCGAATGCGCCGCTGACCCAGCTGACCGTGGGCGCCGAATCGGGCGGCCAGGGCTATGTGGCGCTGGACGCCGCGCGCCGCTTCGGCGAAGGCGAGCGCCTGGGCCTGCGCGTGAACGCGGTGCGCCGCGACGGCGATACCGCGGTGGACCGCGAAGGCCGCGAACTGAGCCTGTATTCGGTGGGCCTCGACTACCGCGGCCGCGGCTACCGCCTGTCGGCCGACGTCGGCCACCAGGATCACCAGCTCACCGGTGCGCGTCCCAGCGTGACCGTGGCGGCCGGGGTGCCGATCGTCGCCGCCCCCGACAGCGACAGCAACTACGCCCAGCCCTGGACCTTCTCGGGCGAGCGCGACACCTTCGGCACCCTCCGCGCGGAAGTCGACCTGCCGGGCGGCGCCACCGCCTGGGCGGCCCTGGGCCTGCGCTCCAGCGTGGAATCGAACATCCTGTCGTCGGCGACCGTCATCGACGCCAACGGCGACACCAGCATGAGCCGCTTCGACAACGTGCGCGAAGACAAGGTGCGCACCGGCGAAGTCGGCGTACGCGGCGAACTGCGCACCGGCGCCGTGACCCACAAGCTGAGCGCGAGCGCATCCGGCTTCCATTCCGAGTCGAAGAACGCCTACGCCATGAGCGACTTCGCCGGTTTCGCCTCGAACATCTACACGCCGCGCGACGTGGCCGCGCCCTCGAACGCCTTCTTCACCGGCGGCCGCCTGGACAAGCCGCTGCTGACCCACAAGGCGATCCTGTCGAGCGTGGCGCTGGCAGATACCCTGGGCTTCATGGACGATCGCCTCCTGGTGACCGTGGGCGCGCGCCACCAGAAGATCAAGGATGCCGGCTACGACTACAACAGCGGCGCATCCAGCGCGCGCTACGAAGAAAGCGAACTCACGCCGGTGGCGGGCGTCGTCTACAAGCCCGCCAAAGGGGTATCGGTCTACGCCAACTACAGCGAAGCGCTGCAGCAAGGCCCGGTGGCCTTCGGCACCGACATCGTCAACCAGGGCGAGGTGTTCGCCCCCTACGTCTCGCGCCAGAAGGAAGTCGGCGTCAAGGTCGACAGCGGCAAGCTGGGCATGACGGCAGCCTTCTTCACCACCGCGCAGCCGAGCGCCTACGTGGCGGAGCGCCGCTTCGGCCTGTTCGGCGAACAGCGCAACCGCGGCCTGGAGCTGAGCGTATTCGGCATGCCCACGCGCGGCCTGCGCCTGCTGGGCGGCCTGACGGTGCTGGAAGCCGAGCAGCGCCGCACTGCCGACGGCGTCAACGACGGCAAGGACGCGATCGGCGTGCCGGGCACCCAGCTGAACATCGGCGCCGAGTGGGAGGTGCCGGGCGTGCAAGGCCTGTCGCTCAATGCCAGGGCCCTGCATACCTCCTCGCAGTTCGCGGACGCGGCCAATTTCCAGAAGCTGCCGTCCTGGTCACGCCTGGACATCGGCGCCAACTACCTCACCCGCTTCATGGACCGCAACCTGACGCTGCGCGCGCGCATCGACAACCTGGCGGACAAGGACTACTGGGCGTCGAGCGGCGGCTATCCGGGCTTCGGCTACCTGGTGCAGGGTGCGCCGCGCACGCTGGCGGTGTCGGCGACGGTCGACTTCTGATGCGGGCCGCGGCCGCTATTGCGGCGGCCGCAGGTCCTGCTTGACGGCCGCCAGCGCCATCTTCTCCACCAGGCCCGGCGCGACCAGCTTCAGGAAGCGCCCGAACTTGCCCTTGGCCGTCATCACCACCTCGCGCCGGCGCGCGTCCATGCCTTCGATGATGAGGCGCGCGCACTCCTCCACGCGCATCGCGCCTTCTTCCTTCAGCGCGCTCGCGCCCATCTCTTCGCCGTGGGCGTTGAAGCCGCGGTAGCGGATCCGGGTGGCCACCACGCCCGGATAGGCGGTGGTGACGCTGACGCCGTAAGCCTTCATTTCGGCGCGCAGCGCTTCGAAAAAGCCGGTCATCGCGAACTTGGTGGCGCTGTAGGCGGTGCGTCCCGGCACGCCCACCAGCCCCGCCAGCGAAGACACCGCGACGATCTTCCCCTGCGATGCCTTCAGCGCCGGCAGCGCCGCCTGGGTGCACCAGAGCGCGCCCCACAGGTTCACCCGCATCAGTTCCTCGTACCAGGACAGGTCTTCGACCTCCTCGAACAGCGCATGCGCCGAGCGGCCGGCGTTGTTGACCAGCACGTCGATGCGGCCGAAGTGTTCCACCGCGCTGACCACCAGCCGGCGGCACTGGATCTGGATGCCGACGTCGGTCGGCACCACCAGCGTCCGGGCCCCGAGCGCCGCGCATTCGCCGGCCACCGCCTCCAGTTGGGCGGCGTTGCGCGCCGCCAGCACCAGGGCGATCCCTTCACCATGCGCAGCGCCCTCCTTCGCCGCCAGCTGGCGCGCGATCTCGGCGCCGATGCCGTCGGATGCCCCGGTGATGAGCACCACGCGGGTCATCGAACGATGTCCGGCTGTTGCGACTTCACCACCTGCAGCGCGCTGGCGACCAGGCTGCTCATGTCGCCCATGTTGGCCGGCACGATCAGCGAGTTGTTGGTCTTGGCCAGCTTGCCGAAGGCGTCGACGTAGTGCTCGGCCACGCGCAGGTTGACCGCATCCATGCCGCCCGGCTCGCGGATCGCCGCGCCCACCTGGCGCAGCGCGGCGGCGCTGGCGTCGGCCAGCGCGACGATGGCGCTGGCCTCGCCCTGGGCGCGGTTGATGGCCGCCTGGCGCTCGCCTTCCGAGCGGGCGATCGCCGCTTCGCGCTCGCCGCTGGCGATGTTGATCTGCTCCTGGCGCCGCCCTTCGGAGGCCGCGATCAAGGCCCGCTTTTCGCGCTCGGCGGTGATCTGGCGCTGCATCGCATGCAGGATCTCGGCCGGCGGGGTCAGGTCCTTGATCTCGTAGCGCAGCACCTTCACGCCCCAGTTGGCGGCCGACTCGTCGATCGCGTTGACGATGGTGGTGTTGATGTGGTCGCGTTCCTCGAAGGTTTTATCCAGCTCCATCTTGCCGATCACCGAGCGCAAGGTGGTCTGGGCCAACTGGGTGATCGCCTGGATGTAGTTCGACGAGCCGTAGGACGCGCGCATGGCGTCGGTCACCTGGAAGTACAGGATCCCGTCCACCTGCAGCTGGGTGTTGTCGCGCGTGATGCAGACCTGGGGCGGCACGTCGAGCGGGATCTCCTTGAGGCTGTGCTTGTAGGCGATGCGGTCGATGAAGGGCACCACGATGTTCAGGCCGGGCGCCAGCACCGCATGGAACTTGCCGAGGCGTTCGACCACCACCGCGTGCTGCTGCGGCACCACGTTGATGGTCTTGAAGATGAATACCAGCGCGATGATGAAGATGACGAGCGCGACCGTGCCGAACGAGAATTCCATGAGCATCCCTTCTAGATATATAGGCATTTATTAGTTGAACTTATGAATGGTGGGCATTGGCGACAATGAGCCGGCTGCCGAGGACTTCGACGATGCGGTAATCGCCGGCGTCGGCCTGCGCACCCGGGCCGAGTTCGACGTCCCACAGGGCGCCGCGGTACATCACGCGGGCGCGGCCGTCCTGCCAGGCCGGCACCGCGACGCGCTGGCCGATGTCGAGGTTGACGTTGCGGTCGCGCGCGGCGTTGTTCTTGGCCGGCTTGCCGAAGCGGCTGCGGTGCAGGACGGCGGTGGCGGCCAGGCCGACCGCGGCGGCGGCCAGGACCTGCAGCGGCCAGCTCGCGCCGGCCCAGGCTGCCAGGGCGCCGGCGCCGAGGCCGATCGCGATCATCAACAGGTAAAAGGTGCCGCTGAACAGCTCGGCGATCACCAGGACGCCGGCAACGACCAGCCAGATCATCCAGTGGGTCATGATTGTGTCTCCTTCTCGTTTTAGGAAAGTAAAAAACCCCCGCGGCCTGCAACAGGCGGCGAGGGTTCAACGATGTCGATGCGCTTGCTTATTGTGTGCTTTCTGGCAAAGAGTGTTCGATGTCAGTGTAGCAGGTCTATCCGGCAGTGGAAGGCCCCGGTTTGATGTTTATCGCAGGCGCATAATCTTACTGTTGAGGTAAATCACGATCTGCTCGAACGCGCGGCCGGGCAAGCCGGCCACCCTGCGCGAGGCGGCCGCCGACCGGGCCGCGCGTCCATGCAAATGTCTTACTTCGCGGCCAGCTTCTGCCAGGTCTCGATCACCGAATCCGGGTTCAGCGACATCGACTCGATGCCCTGCTCCACCAGCCACTCGGCGAAGTCCGGGTGGTCCGACGGCCCCTGGCCGCAGATGCCGATGTACTTGCCTTTCGCGCGGCAGGCCTTGATCGCCAGCGACAGCATGGCCTTGACAGCCGGGTCGCGCTCGTCGAAGTCCTTGGCCAGCAGCTCCATGCCGGAGTCGCGGTCCAGGCCCAGGGTGAGCTGGGTCAGGTCGTTCGAGCCGATCGAGAAGCCGTCGAAGTACTCCAGGAACTGCTCGGCCAGGATGGCGTTGGACGGCACTTCGCACATCATGATGACGCGCAGGCCGCCTTCACCTCCACCTTCGCCGCGCTTCAGACCGTACTGGCCCAGCAGCTCGATGACCTTCTCGGCCTGGCCCAGGGTGCGCACGAACGGGATCATCAGCTCGACGTTGGTCAGGCCCATGTCTTCGCGCACGCGCTTCATGGCCATGCATTCCATCTCGAAGGCTTCGGCGAAGTCCTCGGCCAGGTAGCGCGCGGCGCCGCGGAAGCCCAGCATCGGGTTCTCTTCGTCGGGTTCGTAGCGCGAACCGCCGATCAGCTTCTTGTACTCGTTCGACTTGAAGTCGGACAGGCGCACGATCACCGGCTTGGGCCAGAAGGCCGCGGCGATGGTGGCCACGCCCTCGGCCAGCTTGTCGACGTAGAAGGCGCGCGGCGAGGCATGGCCGCGTGCCACCGACTCGACCGCCTTCTTGAGGTCGTTGTCGATGTTCGGGTACTCGAGGATGGCCTTCGGGTGCACGCCGATGTTGTTGTTGATGATGAACTCGAGGCGCGCCAGGCCCACGCCGCCGTTCGGCACCGACTGGAAGTCGAAGGCCAGCTGCGGGTTGCCGACGTTGAGCATGATCTTGGTCGGGATCGGCGGCAGCTCGCCGCGCGAGACTTCGGTGATCTCGGTTTCCAGCAGGCCGTCGTAGATCTTGCCTTCGTCGCCTTCGGCGCACGAGACGGTGACGAAGGTGCCGTCCTTGAGCGCATCGGTGGCGTCGCCGCAGCCCACGACCGCCGGCACGCCCAGTTCACGCGCGATGATCGCCGCGTGGCAGGTACGGCCGCCGCGGTTGGTGACGATCGCCGAGGCGCGCTTCATCACCGGCTCCCAGTTCGGATCGGTCATGTCGGCCACCAGCACGTCGCCCGGCTGCACCCGCTCCATCTCGGACGGATCGGTGATCACCCGCACCGGACCGGCGCCGATCTTCTGGCCGATCGCGCGACCGGCCGTGAGCACGGTGCCCGAGCCCTTCAGGCTGAAGCGCTGCTGCGAGTCGGTGGCCTTCTGCTGCGACTTCACCGTTTCCGGGCGCGCCTGCAGGATGTACAGTTTGCCGTCGCGGCCGTCCTTGCCCCACTCGATGTCCATCGGACGGCCGTAGTGATTCTCGATGATGACAGCATACTTGGCCAGTTCGACCACTTCGGCATCGGTGAGCGAATAGCGGTTGCGCATCTCGATCGGCACGTCGACGGTGCGCACCGAGCGGCCGGCCTTGGCTTCGCTGGTGAACTCCATCTTGATCAGCTTGGAGCCGATGTTGCGGCGGATGACCGGCAGCTTGCCCTGGGCCAGCATCGGCTTGTGCACGTAGAACTCGTCCGGGTTGACGGCGCCCTGCACCACGGTCTCGCCCAGGCCGTAGCTCGAGGTGACGAAGACCACGTCCTTGAAGCCCGATTCGGTGTCGATGGTGAACATCACGCCGGCGGCGCCGGTATCCGAACGCACCATGCGCTGCACGCCGGCCGACAGGGCCACCTCGGCGTGGGTGAAACCCTTGTGGACACGGTAGGAGATCGCGCGGTCGTTGTAGAGCGAGGCGAACACGTGCTTCATGGCTTCGAGCACGTTGTCGATGCCGACCACGTTCAGGAAGGTCTCCTGCTGGCCGGCAAACGACGCGTCCGGCAGGTCTTCGGCGGTGGCCGAGGAGCGCACCGCGAAGGACATCTCGGTCTCGGAGTCGGCCACCAGCCGCTCGTAGTAGTCGCGGATCTCCTGTTCCAGGCGCGGCTGGAACGGGGTGTCGACGATCCATTGGCGGATCTCGGCGCCGGCCGCGGCCAGCGCGCGCACGTCGTCGATGTCCAGGCCTTCGAGGCGAGTGGCGATGCGCTGGGCCAGCGACGCGCCCCCATCGACGCTGTGCTCGAGGAAATCGCGGAAGGCATCGGCCGTGGTGGCGAAGCCGCCCGGCACGCGCACGCCGGCGCTGGCCAGCTGCGAGATCATCTCGCCCAGCGAGGCGTTCTTGCCGCCGACCGACTCGACGTCGGTCATGCGCAGGTTGTCGAACGCGGCGACGTAGGTGCGCGATGCGGCGCGTGCGTCTTGATCAGGCTCCTTCAATGCTGCTGCAGACAGGTTAGACATGGTAAAACACCCTTACTTGATGATAGAAACCTTGTGGCTGCTTGTCCAATGCGCTGGGCGACGGGGTATTCTTGTTATTCTGGCCGTCGTGCAGCACAATGCAGACCCGTTGCCGAGCATTTTAACCCGTGACCGCCGCACCATGCTGCAAGTTTGGCAGCAAGACTTAGCATTTCGACACCATGACCGTAGAAACCACTGTTCCGTCCCCTCCTACTTCGCGTACCGTTTTCTTCGTTTCCGACGGTACCGGCATCACGGCAGAGACCTTCGGTCATGCGGTGCTGAGCCAGTTCGAAATGCGCTTTCGCCAGATCCGCCTGCCCTTCATCGACTCGCTCGAAAAGGCGCACGACGCGGCGCGCCGCATCAACGACAGCTTCGCGCGCGACGGCCAGCGTCCGATCGTGTTCTCGACCCTGGTCACGCACGACCTGTCGAGCGTGATCCGGGCCGCCAAGGGCATGCACATGGACCTGTTCCAGACCTTCGTCTCGCCGCTCGAGCAGGAACTGGGCGTGAAGTCGACCCACACCATCGGGCGCATCCACAACGCCGTGGACACCGAGGAATACAAGAACCGGATCGAAGCGATCAACTTTTCGCTCGCGCACGACGACGGCCAGTCGCACAAGAACCTGGCCGAGGCCGACGTGATCCTGGTGGGCGTGTCGCGTTCCGGCAAGACCCCGACCAGCCTGTACCTGGCGATGCAGTACGGGCTGAAGGCCGCCAACTACCCCCTGATTCCCGACGACTTCGAGCGCGGCAGGCTGCCCTCCTCGCTGCCGCCGTTCAAGTCCAAGCTGTTCGGGCTGACGATCACGCCGGAGCGCCTGTCGCAGATCCGGAACGAACGCCGCGCCGGCAGCAAGTACGCCGCGCTCGAGAACTGCCGCTACGAGGTCAACGAAGCCGAGGCGATGATGCGCCGCGAAGGGATCCGCTGGCTGTCCTCGACCACCAAGTCGATCGAGGAGATCGCCACCACCATCCTGCAAGAGATCAAGCCGGACAGGCGGGAATATTGAATCGTCGTGCCGAACCGGCGTCGTGGTTTGTCAACAAAACGCCTGCTACGGCCTTCGATTTGTAACATCTTGATGTTTCCCTGTGGATACACCTGTAGAATATCCTCAAATTACTTAGTTTTGAGGATGGCATGAAGGGTATTGTCTTCAATTTGATGGAAGAGGCGGTCAGCGCGGAGTTCGGCGAGGAAACATGGGACCGCCTGCTCGACGAAGCCGGCCTGGATGGCGCCTACACCTCCCTCGGCAGCTACGACGATGCCGAAGTGGTGCGCCTGGTCGAGGTGGCGTCGCGCATCCTGGGGATTGCGCCCCAGGATGTGCTGCGCTGGTTCGGGCAGCGCGCCATGCCCCTGCTGGTGGCGCGCTACCCGCAGTTCTTCGCCCCCCATGCCTCGACGCGCGCTTTCCTGCTCACCTTGAACAGCCTGATCCACCCCGAAGTGCGCAAGCTGTACCCGGGCGCGACGCCGCCCGTGTTCGATTTCGATACCAGCGACAGCGACACCCTGGTCATCGGCTACAACTCGGCGCGCCGCCTGTGCGCCCTGGCGGAAGGCTTCATGCAGGGCGCGGCCGCGCATTACGGGCAGGCCGCCCGGCTGACCCAGCCCAGGTGCATGCACGACGGCGCCGACAAGTGCGTCTTCCACGTCCAGTTCACGGCGTGATCCCGGCCCCCGCAGCCCCGTCCGACGGCGCCGAGATAGCCCGCCTGCGGCGGCGCCTGGAGCGCGAGACAGCCGCCCGGCGCGCGGCCGAGGCCATCGCCGAGCAGGGCCTGCGCGACCTGTTCCAGCGCCAGCAGGAAATCGTCCTGCTGGAGCGGATCGCCGCGGCCGCCAACGAAGCCGCCGGCGTCGAGGACGCGTTTCGCCATGCGCTCGAGGCGGTGTGCCGCTACACCGGCTGGCCTCTCGGTCACCTGCTGATGGCGCCCGAGCACGGCGCCGGCCGGCTCGACTCGACCACCATCTGGCATGACGACAGCGGCGGCGCCTTCGACGGCCTGCGCACGCTGACCGAGGACATGGACTTCTCCGCCGGCATCGGCCTGCCGGGCCGGGTCGTGGGCACCGGCAGGCCGGCCTGGGCCAACGTCGACGCCCCCGATGCGGCATGCTTTCCGCGCATGCCGATGCTGGTCCGGCTCGGCCTGTCCTCGCTGTTCGCCTTCCCGGTCATGATCGGGAGCGATGTCGTCGCCGTGGTCGAGTTCTTCAGCCGCGAACTGCAGACGCCGGACGAATCGATGCTGCGCCTGATGGCGCAGGTCGGGACCCAGCTGGGGCGTGTGATCGAGCGTCGCCGCGCCCAGGAGCGGCTGGTCCACGACGCCCTGCACGATCCGCTGACCGAACTCGGCAACCGCAAGCTGTTTCTCGACCGGCTCGGACACTTCCTGCTGCGCTCGCAGCGCCATCCCGGTTTCCAGTTCGCGGTCCTGTTCGTGGACCTGGACCGGTTCAAGGCGATCAACGACGGCCTGGGCCACCATGCGGGCGACCAGGTCATCGTCGCCACCGCGCGCCGCCTGACCGAATGCCTGCGCCAGACCGACCTGGTAACGCGCGACAGCGCCGCCGCGGGCGAATGCGGCGCCGTGGTCTCGCGCCTCGGTGGCGACGAGTTCACCATCCTGCTCGACTGGGTACAGGACGCCACCACGCCGGTGCGCGTGGCGGAGCGCCTGCTGAAGGCCCTCGCCATGCCGCTCTCGATCGGCCAGCAGCAGGTGTACGTCACGGCAAGCATCGGCATCGCCATGAGTTCGAGCGGCTACCAGGACGTGCAGGTCATGCTGCGCGATGCCGACATCGCGATGTACCACGCCAAGCAGAACGGACGCGCGCGCTGGGTGATGTTCGACCAGTCGATGCAGGAAGGAGCGCTGCGCCGCCTCACGCTGGAGGCGGAACTGCGCCTGGCGCTCCCCGGCCGCCAGCTGTTCCTGCAATACCAGCCGATCGTATCGCCGCGGGATGGACTGATCCACGGCTTCGAGGCGCTACTGCGCTGGCGCCATCCGGTGCTGGGCATGATCTCGCCGATGGAGTTCGTTCCGGTGGCCGAGGAAATCGGCCTGATCGGCGATATCGGTGGCTGGGTGTTGCGCGAAGCCTGCGCCCAACTGCGGGCCTGGCGATGCGCCAGCGCCGCGCCCCTGAGCATGAGCGTGAACCTCTCCGCGGTCCAGCTGGGCGACGACGGCCTGGTCGACCTGGTCACGGAGGTCTTGCGCGAGAGCGGCATCCCCGGCGCCAGCCTGAAGCTGGAACTGACGGAAAGCGCCGTGATGGCCGATCCGGAGCGCGCGCTCGCGATCTTCCGGCAGCTCAAGGCGCTCGGCGTGCGTCTCAGCCTGGACGACTTCGGGACCGGCTATTCGTCGCTCAGCCACCTGCGCCGCCTGCCGATCGACACCCTCAAGATCGACCGCTCCTTCGTCAGCGCGATGGACCTGCACGGCGACAAGCGCCAGATTGCCGAAGTGGTCATCATGCTGGCGCGCGCGCTGGGCCTGGACGTGGTCGCCGAGGGCGTCGAGACCGTGGCCGAACTCGATCTGCTGCGCGCGATGGGCAGCGATTTCGTGCAAGGCTATTACTACTACCGTCCGCTCGACCCGGAAGCCGCCAGCGCCAGCCTGGCCGCGCAAGGGCGCCTGCGCGCCTGAGCGCTGGCGGCCGGCGCCCGCTCAGAAGAAGTGGCGCCAGTCTTCCAGCCAGCCCGGGAAGGCGGCCGCTTCCATCGGGTTGGCGATGTGGTAGCCCTGGGCGTAAGTGCAGCCGAGGTTCTGCAAGAAGTCCCAGTCCTGGCGGGTCTCGACGCCGACCGCGACCGACATGCGGTCGAGGCTGTGCGCCAGGCCGAGGCAGGAACGCAGCACCGTGCCCAGCGGGCGGCGCCTGGAGGCGCCGTCCACGAAACTGCGGTCGATCTTCAGTTCGCTGAACGGGATCCGGGCCAGCAGCTGCAGGTTGGAGCGGCCGGTGCCGTAGTCGTCGATCGCCAGCCCGAACCCCATCATGCGCAGGCGCACCAGGCGCTCGATGAATTCGGGGTCGGTATTGAGCACCGAGGATTCCGGCATCTCGAAGGTGAGGTATTCCGGCAGGATGCGGTGGCGGCCGATGCAGGCGGTGATCTGGCGCACGAACGCGGCATTGGCCAGCGTCTCGGGCGCGAGGTTGATCGAGATCGGCACCGGAATGCCCTGGTCCTGGAACCAGCGGCAACGCTCGGCCGACATTTCGATCATGCTCCAGTCGAGGAAATCGACCCGGTTGTTCTGCTCCAGCGCATCGATGAAGGCGCCCGGCCCCAGCACGCCGTGCTCGGGATGGCGCCAGCGCGCAAAGGCCTCCAGCCCTTTCACCTGGCCGGTCGCCAGTTCGATCTTGGGCTGGAAGAAGGGCTCGAACTGGCGCTTCTGCAGGCCGTTGCCGATTTCCTGGAAGCTGAAGCGCGGACCGGTCGGGCGCTCGGCCTGCGGCGCGAGCGGCGTGTAGTTCTCGAGCAGCGGCTTGAGCCTGGCGGCCGTGACCGGCTTGCCGGTGGTGCCCAGCAGGTCGACCCCGTAGGCCTGCGCCAGGGTCTCGACCGCGAACAGCAGGTCGGCCGACTGGGCGCCGGTAACCACCAGGCGCACCCCCACCTCCAGGCTGCCCAGCTTGCGCAGCAGTTCCAGGCCGTCCATTCCCGGCAGCGCCAGGTCGACGATCGCGACGTCCACCCGGGGCGCGAAGCCGGCCTCCAGGCGCTGCAGCGCCAGGTGCCCGTCCGGAACGTCGGTGACGCGGCTGACGCCCAATTGGCCGAGCAGCTCGACCAGCGACCTGCGCTGGGCGGCGTCGGCTTCCGCCACCAGGAAATGCAAATGCGCGATGTCCATCCCTACTCCATTTTTGCTTCTCAACAAACTCGCGCCAGATTAACCTGAAGGCCCGGCCCGCGTCTATGCCTGGCTTTGCCGCAACTGCTCGAAAAAACACACCGCGGCGCAGGCCGCCACGTTCAGCGACTCCACCTTGCCGGCGTGCGGGACGGCGACCCGGTGCGTGGCCAGCGTCAGCAGCTCGCTGGAGACGCCCTGCCCCTCATGGCCCAGCACCCAGGCGACCGGGCGCCGCAGGTCGAGCGCGTACAGCCGCTCGGCCGCATAGCCGCTGGTGGCCAGCACCGGCACCTGCGCCGCGCGCACCAGCGGGGCAAGTTCGATGTTCTCGAAGATGTCGAGCACGAAGTGGGCGCCCATGGCGGCGCGCAGCACCTTGGGCGACCAGCAGAACGCGGTGCCGGGGCTGCAATAGACCTGTTTGATGCCGCTGGCCGCGGCGCTGCGCAGGATCGAGCCGACGTTGCCCGGATCCTGCACCCCGTCCAGCAGCACGCTCGATTCGACCAGCCCCGGCGCCCGCGACGGCGCCGGCGAGGCGACCACGAACACGATGTGCACGCCGTGCTCGACCTGGCTGATGGCGCCGAACAGCGCGTCCGGCAGCGCGGTCACGGGCGCATCCAGGCCTTCGCACCGCCCCACGATGGCGGCCACTTCCGGGTTGTCCAGCGCACCCTCGGACACCACGCAGTGCGCGGGCGCGCCGCGCAGGTCGAGCCAGCTCTGGCACAGGTGGACGCCGTCCAGCAGGCTGCGCCCGGCCTTGCGGCGCGCCTGCGAGCTGGTGGCAAGGCCCTTGAGCTCCTTGTAGAACGGGTTGTCGCGCGAAGAGATGTGTTTCACGATCCCGGCCTCATGCTGCGAACAGGTCGGGCTGCAACAGCTCGCGCACCGGCCCGAACGAGCGGCGGTGTACCGGCGAGGGACCGTGCAGGCGCAGGCGCTCCAGGTGCAGCGCGGTCGAGTAGCCCTTGTGCTGGTCGAAGCAGTACTGCGGGAACTGGGCGTGCAGCCGCACCAGCGCGGCGTCGCGCGCGGTCTTGGCCAGGATCGAGGCGGCCGAGATGGCGTGCACCTTGTCGTCGCCTTCGACCACGGCGTGCGCCTTGATCTCCATCGGCGGGCAGCGGTTGCCGTCGATCAGGGCGATGGTCGGGATCGTCGACAGCGCCTCCACCGCGCGGCGCATCGCCAGCATGGTCGCGTGCAGGATGTTCAGGGTGTCGATCTCTTCGCACGAGCACTCGGCGACCGCCCAGGCCAGCGCGTGCTCCCTGATCAAGGGCGCCAGCTCGTCGCGGCGCGCCTCGGTCAGCTTCTTGGAATCGCGCAGGCCCTCGATCGGCTTGCGCGGGTCGAGGATCACGGCGGCGGCAAACACCGGGCCCGCCAGCGGGCCGCGGCCGGCTTCGTCGACGCCGCACACGATGTCGGCGTCGGTGAACGGCCGCAGCCGGGGCGGCAGGCCGGGATAGAAATTGACCTTTTTTCTGCTCATTTTTTACGTCCAATCACGCGCAGCACGGCGTCCGCGCTGGCTTGCGCACTGTTGCGCAGGAGGCCATGATGCATGTCCAGGAAGCGGCGCGCCAGGGCCTCGTTCCCGGCCGGGTCGTCCAGCTGGCGCTGCACGGCCTCGGCCAGCACCGCAGGCGTGGCCGCATGCTGAAGATACTCCGGAACCACGAATTCGCGCGCCAGGATGTTCGGCAGCCCGATCCAGGGCAGGTAGCCCATGTGCCGCATGATCTCCCACGAGGCACGCATGACCTTGTAGGCGATCACCATCGGCTTCTTGAACAGCGCCACTTCCAGCGTCGCCGTGCCCGAGGCCACCAGCACCGCGTCGGCCGCGGCGATCGCCGCGTGCGACTGACCGTCGATCAGGCGCACCGGCACCTCGCCCAGGCCGGCTTTGTTCACGATCTCGGTGTAATAGGCGCGCTGGCGCTCGCCCGCCATCGGCGCGATGAACACCAGCTTCGGATCGCGCCGGGCCAGCAGAGCGGCGGCCCCCACGAAGGGCTCGACCAGGTACTTCAGTTCGCCCATGCGGCTGCCCGGCATGATCGTCACCACCCGCGCATCGGGCGCGATGCCCAGCGCCGCCCGGCTTGCCGCCACGTCCGGCGCCAGCGGGATCATCTCGGCCAGCGGATGCCCGATATAGGTCACCGGCACCCCGGCCGCGCGGTAGATCGCTTCCTCGAACGGAAAGATCACCAGCATGTGCGACACGGCGCGCTTGATCTTCTTGATGCGCCCGCCCCGCCAGGCCCAGATCTGCGGGCTGACGAAGTGCACCGTCGGGATGCCGCCGGCACGCAGCTGCTCTTCCAGCCCGAGGTTGAAGCCCGGGTAGTCGGCGCCGATGAAGGCGGCCGGGGGATGGAGCAGCAGGCGCTCGCGCAGGCGGTTCTGGATGCCCTTGATCTCGCGGTAGCGCGGAATGATCTCGAACAGGCCGCGCACGGTGAGCGTCTCGATCGGAACGTCCGACACCAGGCCCTGCTCGATCATGCGTGGGCCGCCGATGCCATGGAAGCGGACGTTCGGCAACTGCGGGTGCAGGCCGGCCATCAGGCGGGCCGCGAGCATGTCGCCGGACACCTCGCCGGCGACCATCGCCAGCGACACCTCCGGCAACGCGAATTCAGCGGACGATGCCACGCGTGGCCGTGTCGAGGAATGCGCGCAGCGCGCCGATGTCCGCCGCGGCGGCAGGATGTTGCGCCTCCTGTTCCAGCAGCGCGGCCTTGGCTTCTTCGAGCGTCAGGCCGGAGCGGTACAGCAGCTTGTAGGCGGCGCGGATGCCGTCGATCTGCTCGCGCGAGAAGCCGCGGCGCTTCAGGCCTTCGATGTTGATGCCGCGCTGGCCGGCCGGGTTGCCCGAAACCAGCACGAACGGCGGCACGTCCTGGGTCAGGCTGGTGTACATGCCGACGAAGGCATGGGCGCCGATCTTGCAGAACTGGTGCACGCCGGCATAGCCGGACAGGATGGCATGGTCGCCCACGTGCACGTGGCCGGCCAGCTGCGCATTGTTCGAGAAGATCGTGTGGCTGCCGACCTGGCAGTCGTGCGCCAGGTGGACGTAGGCCGAGATCCAGTTGTCGTCGCCCAGGCGGGTGACGCCCTCGTCCTGGGCGGTGCCCAGGTTCATGGTGACGAATTCGCGGATGGTGTTGCCGTCGCCGATCTCGAGACGGGTCGGCTCGCCCTTCCACTTCTTGTCCTGGGGCGCGGCGCCGATCGAGCAGAACTGGAAGAAGCGGTTGTCCTTGCCGACCGTGGTGTGGCCCTCGATGACCACGTGCGGGCCCACGGTCGTGCCGGCGCCGATGCGCACGTCGGGACCGATGATCGAATACGGGCCGACCTCGACCGAGCTGTCCAGCTCCGCCCTGGGGTCGACGATCGCGCTCGGGTGAATTTTGCTCATACCTTGCTCTTCTTACTGTCCCGCAGGCGTCGCGGCCGCGTCGTTGGCGCGGATCGTGCACATCAGTTCGCCCTCGACCGCGACCTTGCCGTCGACGCTGGCCACGGCCTTGTACTTCCAGATGCCGCGCGAGACGCGCAGGATCTCGACGTCCATCTTGAGCTGGTCGCCCGGCTCGACCGGGCGCTTGAAGCGCGCGTTGTCGATGCCGACGAAGTACACCACCGAATTCTCGTCCGGCTTGACGTTCATGGTCATGAACGACAGGATCGCGGCGGTCTGCGCCATCGCTTCGATCATCAGCACGCCCGGCATCACCGGCTTGTGCGGGAAGTGGCCGTTGAAGAATTCCTCGTTGACGGTGACGTTCTTGATGGCGGTGATGCGCTTGCCCAGTTCGACGTCGAGCACGCGGTCGACCAGCAGCAGCGGATAGCGGTGCGGCAGGTATTCCTTGATCGCGTTGATGTCGAGCGTCTTGGCGGTGTTGTGAACTTCAGTGGTCATTTTTTTGTTCTGTCAGTGTTTTGATTGTTTTTTCGAGCGTACGGATCTTCGCGCGCATCGAGGCCAGGTTGCGCACGATGGCGGCGCTGCGTTCCCACTCGGCGTTCTTGGCCAGCGGGTAGAAGCCGGTGTACTGCCCCGGTTCGAGCACCGAGCGCGACACCATGCTGCCCGACGAGATATGGACATTGTCGCCGATTTCCAGGTGGCCCAGCACCATGGCGGCGCCGCCGAAGGTGCAATGCTTGCCGATCTTCGCGCTGCCGGCCACGCCGACGCAGCCGGCCATGGCGGTGTGCGCGCCGATATGGCAGTTGTGGCCGATCTGGATCTGGTTGTCGAGCTTGACGCCGTCCTCGATCACGGTGTCGGCCAGCGCGCCGCGGTCGATCGTGGTGTTGGCGCCGATGTCGACGTCGTCGCCGATCACCACGGCCCCGGTCTGCGGAATCTTGATGTACTTGCCGCCTTCGACCGCGAAACCGAAGCCGTCGCCGCCGATCACGGCGCCCGACTGGATCACGCCGCGCGCGCCGATCGCGCAGCGGGCGTGGAAGCTCACGTTCGCGAACAGGTGGGTAGCTGCGCCGATGCGGGCGTCGCGGCCGATGAAGCAGCCGGCGTCGATCACGGCGTGGGCGCCGATCACTGCGCCCGCTTCCACGATCGCGCGCGGACCGATGTGCGCGCTCGGGTCGACGATCGCCTCGGACGAGACCACCGCGCTCGGATCGATGCCCGGCGCCGGCGCGATCTCGCTGAGCGAGACGAAGTACTGCGCCGCGCGGGCGAAGTAGGCGTAGGGATTGGTGGTGAGGATGCGCGCGCCTTCATAGGTGGCGCTGACGGTCGGGTCGTCCAGCGGCGACAGGATCAGCGCCGCGGCCTGGCTTTGCGCCGCCAGGGCGCGCAGCTTGCTGTTGCTGAGGAAGCTGATGTGCGTGGGGCCCGCGTTGTCGAGCGGCGCGATGGCCGAGACGGTGGTGTCCGGGTCGCCGACGAGCTGTCCGCCGAAGCGCTCGACCAGGTCTTGAAGTCGAATGCCCATGTTGGGGTGTCGGGTGTCAGTCAAAATGTGCTGCGTTCAAAGTTTTACGAATGAGCTGCTGCCAATGCGGCGATGCAAGCAAGCCTGGCCTGGTGCCGGCCCGGCCTTACTTGTCGAGCAACCTGAGGATTTTATCGGTGATGTCGATGCGCGGGCTCGACCAGGCAGCTTCGGCCAGCACGGCGTCCAGCTTTTCCTGCTCGGCGACCTGCTCGATGATCTTGTAGGCACGGGTGGCGATGGCGGCGCGTTCTTCGTTCTTGCGCTGCATGAGGTCTTCCTGGAACTCGCGCTGCATGCGCTGCACGTCTTTTTCCATGTTCAGCAGCTCGCGCGCGCGCCGGGTGCGCTCGACGTCGTTCAGGCCGGCCGCTTCGTTGTCGAACTTCTCCGACATCTGCTTGAGCCTGGTGACGGTTTCCTCGACGACCTTCTGGCGCTTCGAGAATTCGGACTGGATCCGGGCGTCGGCGGTCTTGGCCATCTTCGATTCGGTCATCAGGCGCTCGGTGGCGACGAAACCGATTCGGCCCGAGCCCATCTGGCTCTGGGCATGAACCTGGGCCAGCGGCGCCAGGCACAGCGCAGCCAGCAGCAGGGTCCGTGGCAAGGCCCGGGGCAAGGAGGCTATCAGCGTTTTCAACATCTCTCTCCGTAAATCGAGGGGCCGCCGGCGGCGGCGCCGTTCCGGACGGTCAGAAGCCGGTACCCATCTGGAACTGGAAACGTTCCAGCCTGTCGCCCGGCAAGGCGTTCAAAGGCTTAGCATAACTCAACTTGAGCGGACCCACCGGGGAAATCCACGACAGGCCGATACCGGCCGAGTAGCGCATGCGGTCGAGGCGGATCTTCTCGTTCTCCTGGTAGACCTGGCCGCCGTCGACGAAGGTGAACCAGCGCAGGCTGCGATCGGTGCCGCTGCCCGGGAACGGGAACTGCAGTTCCGCGTTGGCGATGATGCGCTTGGAGCCGCCCACCGCATCGTAGTAGTTCGGATCGACCACGCCCAGCGACGAGCTTTCGTAGCCGCGCACCGAACCGATGCCGCCGGCGTAGAAGTTCTTGAAGACCGGGTAGTTGCTGCTGCCGATGCCCTTGCCGTAGTCGAGCTCGCCGCGCAGCGCCAGCGTCATCCAGCGCGTCAGCGGGCGCCACCACTGGTGTTCGTACACCACGCGGTAGTACTTCGAATCGCCCAGCGCGTCGATCTCGAGGTTGGCGCGCTGGTAGCGGCCGCGGGTCGGCGTCACCGCGCTGTCGCGGGTGTCGCGGCCCCAGGCGGCGGTCAGCGGAATCGCATTGGTCTCGGCCTTGCCGATCCCGTTCGACGGGCCGCCGTTGTTCGCCACGAAGGTCTTGTACAACTGCGGCGAGGTGACGTCGGTCTCGATCTGGGTGCGTTCCAGGCCGGCGCCGAAGAACACGGTGTCGGATTCGGAGAACGGCACGCCGAAGGTCATGGTGCCGCCGGTCTGGCGCACCGTGTACAGGCCGAGGTTGACCGCCGGCGGGCGCATGGTGCGCAGGTAGAGCTGGAACGAGCGCGAGATGCCGTCGTCGGTAAAGTACGGATTGGTCTGCGAGAACGCGATCGTGCGGTTGTACTTGCTGGTGTTCAGCTCGAGGGCGACGGTGTTGCCGCTGCCGGCGAAGTTGGCCTGCGAGATCGACGCGGTGAAGGTGAACTTCTCGGACTGCGAGAAGGCGCCGCCGATCATGAAGTTACCGGTCGGCTTTTCTTCGACCACCATGTTGACGTCCACCTGGTCGGTCGTGCCGGGCGACTCCGGGGTCTCGATCTTGACGTCCTTGAAGTAGCCGAGGCGGTCGACGCGGTCGCGCGAGAGCTTGACGCGGTTGGCGTCGTACCACGAGCTTTCGAACTGGCGGAACTCGCGGCGGATCACTTCGTCGCGGGTCACGGTATTGCCCGAGATGTTCATGTGGCGCACGTAGGCGCGCTTGCCCGGATCGATGAAGAAGGTGAAGGCGGCTTCGCGCTTCTCGCGGTTGATCTCCGGATTGGCCGTGACGTTGGCGAAGGCGTAGCCGAAGGTGCCGAGGCGGTCGGCGATCAGCTTGTTGGTGAGCTCCTGCAGCTCGCCCGAATAGGTCTTGCCCGGCTTGAGCAGGATCAGCGAGCGCAGTTCTTCGTCGCGGCCGAACATCTCGCCTTCCAGCTTCACGCTCGAGACGGTGTACTGCTCGCCTTCGGTGATGTTGATGGTCAGGTAGATGTCGCGCTTGTCCGGCGTGATCGAGACCTGGGTCGATTCGACGTTGGCTTCGAGGTAGCCGTTGTTCAGGTACAGCGACTTGATCGCTTCCAGGTCGCCGGTGAGCTTCTGCTTGGAGTACTGGTCGGCCTTGGAGTACCAGGTGAACCAGCCCGACTTCGACAGCTGCAGGACTTCGCGCAGCTGCTTGTCGCTGAAGGCCTTGTTGCCGACGAAGGAGATCTGGCGGATCTTGGCGATATCGCCTTCGTCGACGTTGAACATGACCGTCACGCGGTTGCGCTCGATCGGGGTGACGGTGGTGGTGATCTTCACGCCATACAGGCCGTGCGACAGGTACTGGCGCTTGAGCTCCTGCTCGGCGCGGTCCACGGCCGCCTTGTCGAAGATCTTGGTCTCGCCGACGCCGATTTCGCGCAGCGCCTTGACCAGCATGTCTTTTTCGAATTCCTTGGTGCCGGTGAAATCGACCGAGGAAATCGCCGGGCGCTCCTCGACCAGCACCACCAGCACGCCGTTTTCCTCTTCCAGGCGGATGTCCTTGAAGAAGCCGGTGGCGAACAGCGCCTTGATGGCGGTGGTGGCCTTGGCGTCGTCGAAGGTCTCGCCCACACGCACCGGGAGGTAGCTGAACACGGTGCCCGCTTCCGTACGCTGGATGCCTTCGACCCGGATGTCCTTGACCACGAACGGGTTGGCGGCGATGGCATTGCTGGCGCAGAGCGCCAGCACGGCTGCGCCAATCATGCTGCGACGGATGAACGGCAGGGCAAAACGATCAGGTTGTGAATTCATTGGCTGGATTTCTGGGTCTGTCATTGAACAACATACATATTCTGAGCACCTAGCGCCCATTCCTTTGCCGGTGCGCGGCCCGCTGTGTGGCAACCGCTATAGCAACCGCACCAGGTCATTGAAGACGGCGAGCGCCATCAGCATGAACAGCAGGCCGACCCCGAAGCGTTGCGCAAGCTCTCCAACGCGTGCAGGCAGGGGGCGCCCGGTCAAAACTTCCAGCGAATAATACAGTAAATGCCCACCATCCAGAACCGGAATTGGTAACAAATTCATTACGCCTAAGCTAATACTAATAAATGCAATGAACTGCAGATAAGTGGCCAGGCCGATGCGCGCGGTCTGTCCGGCATAGTCGGCAATCGTGATCGGACCGGTCACGTTCTTCCACGACGCTTCTCCCGTGAACATCTTGCCGATCATCTTGAGCGTCATGGTGCTGGTTTCCCAGGTGCGTTCCGCGCCCCTGGCCAGCGCATCGATCGGGCCGGAACGCACGGTGATCATCTCGACCGGTTGCGACAGCAGCACCCTGGCGACGCCGCGGCCGCTGGCGGGATCCTGGTCCGGCGTGACCGCGAGCGGCAGCACGCGCCCGGCGCGCTCGACCTCGAGCCGCACCGTGCGCCCGCTGGCGGCGCGCATGATCTCGGTGAAGGCCATGCCATCCTCGACCGGGTTGCCGTCCGCGCGCAGGATCAGGTCGCCCGGCCGCAGGCCGCCGCGCTCCCCTGCCCCGCCCGGCAGCACCTTCTCGATCCGGGCGCGGGCGCGCCACAGGTCCAGCCCGAGGCCACCGGTGACGTCGCCTTCGACATCGAGTTGCGCGATGGCCTGCGCCGGAATGCTCGCCTCGTAGCTGCCGCCACCCTGGGCGCGCAGCCGCAGCCGCGCTTCGCTCTTGTCGACGGTGGCATGCACGATCTGCCAGCGCAGTTCGGACCAGGACTGGACCGGGTTGCCGTTGACCGCCACCACGGTATCGCCGCCGCGCACCCCTGCCAGCTGCGCCGCAGAACCCTGCGGCACCGCGCGCAGCCGCGCCGACGGCTCCTCGACGCCATGCATGAACAGCGCGGCCATCAGGCCGATGGCGACCAGGAAGTTGGCGATCGGGCCGGCCGCCACGATGGCGATCCGGCGCCACACGTTCTGGCGCGTGAATTCGCGATGAAACTCGGACTCGTCCTTGGGTGCGGTTTCCGGGTCGCGGCTGTCCAGCATCTTGACGTAGCCGCCCAGCGGCAAGGCCGACACCGCCCATTCGGTCTGGTCCGGGCCGAAGCGGCGCGACCACACCACGCGCCCCATGCCGACCGAGAAGCGCAGCACCTTCACGCCGCACAGGCGCGCCACCAGGTAGTGGCCGAGCTCGTGCAGGACGATCAGCGGTCCGAGGGCCAGCGCGAAGGCCAGCACGGTGTAGATCAGGCTCATGTCAGCCCCGCAGGCGCGCGATCAGGGCGAGCGCCGCCGCGCGTGCGCGCGCGTCCTGCGCCATGACCTCGTCGATCGAGGTCGCCGGGCCGTGCGGCACGGCGTCCATGACCTGGGCGATGACGCGATCGATGTCGCGAAAGCCGATCTCGCAATCGAGGAAGGACTGCACCGCCACCTCGTTGGCGGCATTGAGCAGGGCCGGCGCGGTGCCGCCCGCGCGCAGCGCGTCGAAGGCGAGCTTCAGGCAGGGGAAACGCGCGAAGTCCGGCTTGTAGAACTGCAGCGCGGCCATGTCGGTCAGGTCGAGCTGGGGCACGCCCGAGGCGATCCGCTCCGGGTACGCGAGCGCATGCGCGATCGGGGTGCGCATGTCGGGGTTGCCCAACTGGGCCAGCACCGAGCCGTCGGCGTACGATACCATCGAATGGATCACGCTCTGCGGATGGATCACCACCTCGATCAGGCTTGCTTCGGCGCCAAACAGCCAGTGCGCCTCGATCACTTCCAGGCCCTTGTTCATCATGGTGGCCGAGTCGACCGAGATCTTGCGGCCCATGACCCAGTTCGGGTGCTTGCAGGCTTCCAGCGGGGTCACGTCGCCGAGGGTCTCGACGGCGCGATTCAGGAATGGGCCGCCGGATGCGGTCAGGAGGATCCTGGCCACGCCGGCCGCGCCCGGGTCGCGCGCGTAGCCACCCGGGAGCGACTGGAAGATCGCATTGTGTTCGCTGTCGATCGGCAGCAGCGTCGCGCGGTGCTCGCGCACCGCGTCCATGAACAGCTGGCCGGACATGACCAGCGCCTCCTTGTTGGCCAGCAGGACCTTCTTGCCGGCGCGCGCCGCGGCCAGCGCCGGGGCCAGGCCGGCCGCGCCGACGATGGCGGCCATCACGGTGTCGACCTCAGGACCGGAGGCGATCTCGCACAGGGCCTGCTCGCCATGGTCGACCTGGATGTCCAGGCCCGCCAGGAGCCCGGCCAGGCGCGCGGCGGCCTCGGGAGTGCCGACCACCGCGCGCGCCGGCTTGAAGCGGCGGCAGGCGTCGGCCAGCTCCTCGACGCGGCCGTGCGCGCTCAGGGCGTGGACACGGTAGCGCTCCGGATGGCGGGCGAGTACGTCAAGGGTCGAGGCGCCGATCGAGCCGGTGGCGCCCAGGATGGTAATGCGCTGCATTGTGTGTTTCCTTTGCTAGCCTTCAGAGCCAGGCGCCGATCAGGGCTGCCAGTGGCAGGACCGGGACGAGTGCGTCCACGCGGTCCAGCACCCCACCGTGGCCAGGCAGCAAGTTGCTGCTGTCCTTCATGCCGGCGCGGCGCTTGAGCTGGGATTCGAACAGGTCGCCGACCACGCTGGCCGCGACGATGAGGATGAGCACCGCGTACAGTACCGCCCAGCCGAGGCTGGCCTGCACGCGCGCGGCGAAGGTGCCCGCCATGGCGTCGCCACCGAACACGATGGAGAGCGTGGCCAGCACCAGCACGGCGATGCCGCCGCCGATCGCGCCTTCCCAGGACTTGCCGGGCGAGATCGAGGGCGCCAGCTTGCGCTTGCCGAAAGCCTTGCCCGAGAAATAGGCGAAGATGTCGGCGGCCCAGACGATGGCCATCACCGACAGCAGGTACAGCGGAGACAGGCGGTACATCTCGACGATGGCCGCGAAACAGCCGACCACGGCGATGGCGTAGACCAGGCTCAGGAAGGTGTTGGCGCTGCTGTTCAGCGGCGGCAGGCCGAGCTTGAGCGAGGGCGCGAAGCGCAGCGCCCACACCAGCACGCTGATGGCGAACCAGAACACCGGATTCGGGCTCGGCGAAACGAAGAAGGCGTACACGAAGGCCGCGGTCCAGAAGGCCGCGATCAGCGGCGCCCGGGCGGTTCCCGGGTTGAACAGGCGGAAGCACTCCCAGATCGCCGCCCCGAAGAAAGCGGAGGCGACCACCGCGAACGCCGTGTAGTTGTTGAAGTACAGGACCGGCAGCAGGACTGCCAGCAGCACGAGCGCGGTAAGGATCCGGGTTTTCAGCATTGATCTATCTCAGGGTCTTGTGGCGACGTCTTCTGCTACGTTGATCAGGCCTTGGACGATGTGTCCGGCTTCTTGGCGACCTGGTCGCCGGTCTGGCCGAAGCGGCGCTCGCGCTGCTGGAAGGAAGCGATTGCCTCGTCCAGCGACGCCTTCGAGAAATCGGGCCAGAAGGTCTTGGTGAAGTACAGCTCGGAGTATGCCAGCTGCCACAACAGGAAGTTCGAAATGCGCTCTTCGCCGCCGGTACGGATGAACAGGTCGGGCTCGGGCGCGTAGGCCATGGCCAGGTGCGGCGCCAGCATCTCTTCGGTGTAGTCGACGACGCCCGGGTTGGCCGCCACCATCTTGCTGGTGGCCTGCATGATGTCCCAGCGGCCGCCATAGTTGGCGCAGACGCTGACCGTCAGGCGGCTGTTGTTGGCGGTGCGGCGCTCGGCCGCCGTGATCATGTCCTGCAGCTTGGCATCGAAGCGGCTCAGGTCGCCCACGACTTTCAGGCGGATGTTATTGGCATGCATTTTCGCCACTTCGCGCTCGAGCGCGGTGACGAACAGGCGCATCAGCAGCGAGACTTCCTCGGCCGGACGACGCCAGTTTTCGGACGAAAAGGCGAACAGCGTCAGGTATTCGACGCCGCGCAGGGCGCAGGCCTCGACGACGCCGCGCACCGCCTCGACGCCCTTGACGTGGCCGGCCACGCGCGGCAGAAGGCGCTTAGTGGCCCAGCGGCCATTGCCATCCATAATGATGGCGATGTGGCGCGGCACGGCAAGCGCTTCGGGAATGGCAGTGGTCGAACTTTTGAACATCTTGGTTTCCAGCAGGGCCACTGCCGCATCGTCATGCCGATACGCCAACAGCCGGTCTTGAAGGGAGTCGGACCGGCCGCGGCTTGGCAAGCCGGGACCGGTCCGCCTGGGCGCGGGCTCCACAGCCCGCAGCACCAGCCTTGGAGCGCTATGCGCGCTTACACGGTCATGATGTCTTTTTCTTTCTCGACCAGCAGCTTGTCGATCTCGGCAACGAACTTGTCGGTCAGCTTCTGGATCTCGTCGCTGGAACGGCGCTCGTCGTCTTCCGAGGCGGTCTTGTCCTTGACCATCTTTTTCACCGCTTCGTTGGCGTCGCGACGGATGTTACGCACGGCAATCTTGGCGTCTTCACCTTCCGACTTGGTCAGCTTGACCATTTCCTTGCGGCGCTCTTCGGTCAGCGCCGGGGTCGGCACGCGGATGGTGTCGCCCTGCGAGGACGGGTTCAGGCCCAGGTCGGAGTCGCGGATCGCCTTTTCGATGGTGCCCGCCATTTTCTTCTCGAACGGCGCCACGCCGATGGTGCGCGCGTCGATCAGGGTCAGGTTGGCCACCTGCGACAGCGGGACCGGCGAACCGTAGTATTCGACCATCACGGAATCGAGGATGCCGGCGTGGGCGCGGCCGGTACGGACCTTGGCCAGGTTGGCCCGCAGGGTCTCGATCGACTTGGTCATGCGATCCTGGGCGTTCTTCTTGACGTCAGCTAGGGACATGCTGCACTCCTATTCTTGTAGATGTTGATGCGAGATTCCCGATACGGGAATCTCGGGATTCCTAAACGAGATTCAAACGTGTACCAGTGTACCTTCGTCTTCGCCCATGATCACGGCTTTCATGGCGCCGGGCTTGACGATGGAGAAGACCTTGATCGGCAGCTTCTGGTCACGGCACAGTGCGAACGCGGTAGCGTCCATCACTTGCAGGTTCTTGGCGATCGCCTCGTCGAAGGTGATCGAATTGTAGCGGGTGGCGTGCGGGTCCTTCTTCGGATCGGCGGTGTACACGCCGTCGACCTTGGTGGCCTTCAGGACGATCTCGGCCGAGATCTCGGCGCCGCGCAGCGCGGCGGCGGTGTCGGTGGTGAAGAAAGGATTGCCGGTACCGGCGGCGAACACCACGACCTTGCCCTCTTCCAGGTACTGCAGGGCCTTCGGGCGCACGTAAGGCTCGACCACCTGCTCGATGCTGATGGCCGACATCACGCGCGCGGTGATGCCCACGTGGCGCATCGAATCGGCCAGTGCCAGGGCGTTCATGACGGTGGCGAGCATGCCCATGTAGTCCGCGGTGGCGCGGTCCATGCCCTGGGCGCCAGGGGCCACGCCGCGGAAGATGTTGCCGCCGCCGATCACGACCGCCACCTGCACCCCCAGCTTGGCCACTTCCGCCACGTCGGCGACCATGCGGTCGATGGTGGCGCGATTGATGCCGAACTGGTCGTCACCCATCAGCGCTTCGCCAGACAGTTTGAGGAGGACTCGTTGGTAGGCTGGTTTTGTCATGATGAAGCGGCTCCTAAGTTGTGTTTCGAATTCGGGTCCGACCGCGCAATTGTCGCGATCTCATCTGCAACGACAGATGGCGGGTGGCGCGGCGCGCGCGGCACCACCCTGCAAAAACGGGCCTTACGGCCCGCTTTGTCGATTACTGCTTGTTGGCAGCCATCTGGGCTGCGACTTCTGCTGCGAAGTCGTCCACCTTCTTCTCGATGCCTTCGCCGACGACGTACATCGTGAATGCCTTCACGCTGGCGTTCGAGGCCTTCAGCATCTGCTCGATCGACTGCTTGTCGTTCTTCACGAATGCCTGGTTCAGCAGCGAGACTTCCTTCAGGTACTTCTGCACCGAGCCGTCGATACGCTTGGCGACGATGTCGGCCGACTGCGGCTGCTTGCCTTCGGCGACGGCCTTGTCGGCGTCTTCCTGGGCTTTCAGCTGGGCAACCGAACGCTCTTTTTCGATCAGTTCAGCAGGCACTTGCTCTGCCGACAGCGAGACCGGCTTCATTGCAGCGATGTGCATGGCCACGTCCTTGCCGACTTGCTCGTCGCCTTCGAACTCGACCATCACGCCGATGCGGGCACCGTGCAGGTAGGAAGCCAGCTTGGCGGTGGTTTCGAAGCGCTGGAAGCGGCGCACGGTCATATTCTCGCCGATTTTGCCGATCAGTGCCGTACGCACGTCGTCGAAGGTCTTGCCTTCGTGCGACAGTGCGGCCAGGGCGGCGACGTCGGCCGGGTTCTGCTCGGCGACCAGCTTGGCTGCCAGGTTGGCCATGGCCAGGAAGTCGTCGTTCTTGGCGACGAAGTCGGTTTCGCTGTTGATTTCCACCAGCGCGCCGATGTTGCCGGAGATGTAAGCGGCGACCACGCCTTCGGCGGTGATGCGCGATGCGGCCTTCGATGCCTTGCCGCCCAGCTTGACGCGCAGGATCTCTTCGGCACGACCCATGTCGCCTTCGGCTTCGGTCAGTGCTTTCTTGCATTCCATCATCGGCGCGTCGGTCTTCGCGCGCAGTTCACCCACCATCGCTGCGGTAATTGCTGCCATGTCGTTTCTCCTAAATGTTTGATCCAGAGAGCGCCCTGTCGCCAGGGACAGGGCACGATATCTTCTTGCTAAATCTTGTGCTTAAAAAAAGGGGGGCTCGTGGTACGGCGCCCCCTCTTCTATTCGGGCAGGCTGGCGCCTGCCGCGAAATTATGCCTGCTCGGAGACTTCGACGAAGTCGTCGCCGCCGGCCTTGACCATCTCGACCACTTCGTTGGTGGCGTTGGCGCGGCCTTCCAGGATCGCATCGGCGACGCCGCGTGCGTACAGGGTGATCGCCTTCGACGAGTCGTCGTTACCCGGGATCACGTGGGTGACGCCTTCCGGCGAGTGGTTGGTATCGACCACGCCGATGACCGGGATGCCCAGCTTGCCGGCTTCGGTGATGGCGCCCTTGTGGTAGCCGACGTCGACGACGAAGATCGCGTCAGGCACGCCGCCCAGCTCCTTGATGCCGCCGATCGACTTCTGCAGCTTTTCCATTTCGCGCGAGAACATCAGCGCTTCTTTCTTCGACAGCTTCTCGACCGAACCGTCTTCCACTTGCGCTTCCATGTCCTTCAGGCGCTTGATCGAGGTCTTGATGGTCTTGAAGTTGGTCAGCATGCCGCCCAGCCAGCGCTGGTCGACGTAAGGCACGCCTGCGCGCTGCGCTTCGGCGGCGATGATGTCGCGCGCCTGGCGCTTGGTGCCGACCATCAGGATGGTGCCGCGGTTGGCCGAGATCTGCTTGATGGTCTTCATCGCATCCTGGTACATCGCCATGGTCTTTTCCAGGTTGATGATGTGGATCTTGTTGCGATGACCGAAGATGAACGGCGCCATTTTCGGGTTCCAGAAACGGGTCTGGTGGCCAAAGTGGATACCGGCTTCCAGCATTTCACGCATAGTAACGGACATGTAATTCTCCAGGGTTGGGTCTTGAACGTAGCCAGTCACCTCCCAGTTACCTGTAGGCACCCTTGTAAGGCCACGTTCGCGATTTCATTAAAAGATGATTTTTACAACATTGCTCGATGCGAATACGAGCAACCCGAGATTCTAGCGGGATTTGGCTTTGTTTTCAAGGGCTGCACAGGCTTGGCGTTGGATTCGCGCTCCGCTCGCGGACCGGATGATCCGGGCGCCACCTATCGCCGCGTGGGCGGAAGCACCCGCCCACCCTACGAAAACCCTTATAATGTCGCAATATCGCCCGCCACGCGGGCCAACTCATTCGCAGGATAAGAACATGACTTCCACCCCCAAGACCCTTGAAGAAATCGAAGGCATGCGCGTCGCCTGCCGGCTCGGTTCGGAAGTGCTCGACTACATCACGCCCTTCGTCAAGCCAGGCGTCACCACCGGCGAGCTCGACCGGCTGGCCAAGGACTACATGATCAATGTGCAGGGCACGGTGCCGGCAACGCTGAACTACGCGCCGCCGGGCTACCCGCCCTTCCCCGGCTCGATCTGCGCCTCGGTCAACGACGTGATCTGCCACGGGATCCCGGGCGATCGCGTGCTCAAGAGCGGCGACGCGCTGAACATCGACATCACCCCGATCACCAAGGAAGGCTTCCACGGCGACAACAGCCGCATGTTCCTGGTCGGCGAGCCCTCGATCCTGGCGCGCCGCCTGTCCGAGGTCACGTTTGAATGCATGTGGCTGGGCATCGCCAAGGTCAAGCCGGGCAACCGCCTGGGCGATATCGGCCATGCGATCCAGCAGCACGCCGAGAAGCACGGCTACAGCGTGGTGCGCGAGTTCTGCGGCCACGGCGTGGGGCGCGTGTTCCACGAAGAGCCGCAGGTGCTGCACTACGGTCGCCCGGGTACCGGCGAAGAGCTCAAGCCCGGCATGATCTTCACCATCGAGCCGATGATCAACGCCGGCCGCCGCGACATCCGCGAGATGCCGGACGGCTGGACCATCAAGACCAAGGACCGCAGCCTGTCGGCGCAGTGGGAGCACACCGTGCTGGTCACCGAGACCGGCGTCGAAGTGCTGACCATGTCGGCCGGCAGCCCGCCGCCGCCGGCCATCGTGCTGCCCCTGCTGGACCAGGGCGCGGCCGTTCCGGCCTGAGCGGCCAGCGGCAGGACGGCGCCATGGGCCAGCCCGCACTCCTCGACAGCGCGCGCGACGAACTGCGCCAGCGCCTCAAGGCGCGGCTGAAGGCCGAGCGCCAGGCCCTGATCGACGCCTTCGACGCGGACGGCAAGCCCGAAAAGCTGCTGCGCGGCCTGCGCACCTGCGTCGACGGCATCCTGGGCGAGGCCTGGGACGCGGCCGGCCTGCCCGCCCATACCGCGCTGGTGGGCGTCGGCGGCTACGGCCGCGGCGAACTGTTCCCCTACTCCGACGTCGACCTGCTGGTCCTGCTCGGCCAGCCGGCCGATGCCCTCACCCAGGCCAAGCTGGAGGGGCTGGTGCAGCTGTTCTGGGACCTGGGCCTGGAGATCGGCCACAGCATCCGCACCGTCGACGAGTGCCTGCTGGAGTCGAAAGCCGACATCACCGTCCAGACCAGCCTGCTCGAAGCGCGGCTGGTCACGGGCGACCAGCAGCTCTTCGACGAGTTGCGCCGGCGCTATCGCGAGGCCCTCGATCCGCAGGCCTTCTTCCAGGCCAAGACCGCCGAGATGCGCGTGCGCCACGCCAAGTACGAATACACGGCCTTCGCGCTCGAACCCAATGTCAAGGAAAGCCCGGGCGCGCTGCGCGACCTGCAGGTGATCATGTGGGTGGCCAAGGCGGCCGGCCTGGCCGAATCCTGGAGCCAGCTGGCGCGCGCCAAGCTGATCACGCGCGCCGAGGCGCGCCAGCTCATGGAAAAGGAATACGCCTTCAAGGACATCCGCGTGCGCCTGCACCTGCAGACGAAGCGCCGCGAAGACCGGCTGGTGTTCGACGTCCAGACCCCGATCGCCCGGACCTTCGGCCTGGAGAACGCCAAGGGCCGCCGCGCCAGCGAACTCCTGATGCAGCGCTACTACTGGGCGGCCAAGGTGGTCACCCAGATGAACACCATCATGCTGCAGAACATCGAGGCCCAGCTGTTCCCGCGGCGCGCCACGCCGGTGCCGATCGGCGGCGACTTCGGCCGCCATTTCAACGAAGTGGGCGGCTTCATCGACATCGCGGCGAACGATACCTTCGAGCGTTTCCCGTCCACGGTGCTGGCGATCTTCGTGGCCATGACCGAGCGCCCCGACATCAAGGGCATGACCGCGCGCACCATGCGCGCCCTGTGGCACGCGCGCAATCTCATCGACGACGCCTTCCGCGCCGACCCGGCCAACAAGGCGCTGTTCCTGCGCGTCCTGAAAGCGCCGGTCGGCCTGCTGCACGCGCTGCGCCGCATGAACGACATGGGCGTGCTGGGCCGCTACCTGCCGGCCTTCCGCAACATCACCGGCCAGATGCAGCATGACCTGTTCCACGTCTACACGGTGGACCAGCACATCATGATGGTGGTGCGCAACCTGCGCCGCTTCACGATGCCGGAGCACGCCCACGAATACCCGTTCTGCAGCCAGCTGATCGCCGACTTCCACGACCGCTGGCTGCTGTACGTGGCCGCCCTGTTCCACGACATCGCCAAGGGCCGCGGCGGCGACCATTCCGTACTCGGCATGCAGGATGCGGCCGATTTTTGCCGCAGCCATGGCCTGCGCGACGAAGACACCGAGCTGGTGGTGTTCCTGGTCCAGCAGCATCTGACCATGTCGACGGTGGCCCAGAAGCAGGACCTGTCCGACCCGGACGTGATCGCGCATTTCGCCGCGCTGGTCAAGGACGAGCGCCACCTGACCGCGCTCTACCTGCTGACCGTGGCCGACATCCGCGGCACCAGCCCGAAGGTGTGGAATGCCTGGAAGGCCAAACTGCTGGAAGACCTGTACCGGGTGACCCTGCGCGTGCTGGGCGGCGAGCCGCACAGCGCCGACCGCGAACTGCGCGCGCGCCAGAAGGAAGCCCTGGCCACGCTGCGCCTGTACGGCCTGTCGGCCACCGCCCACGAGGCGCTGTGGCAGCAGCTCGACGTCGCGTACTTCCTGCGCCATGACGCCTCCGACATCGCCTGGCAGACCCGCGCCCTGCACGACAAGGTGAACAGCGACAAGCCGGTGGTCAAGGCGCGCCTGGCGCCGATCGGCGAAGGCCTGCAGGTGGCGGTCTACGTGAAGGACCAGCCGGACCTGTTCGCACGCATCTGCGGCTACTTCGAACGCAAGAATTTCAGCATCCTGGACGCCAAGATCCACACCACGCGCCACGGCTACGCGCTCGACTCCTTCCTCGCCACCGAAGAGAATTTCGTCGGCAGCTACCGCGACATCATCAACCTGATCGAGCACGAGCTGTGCCGCCTGCTGGCCTCGCCCGAGCCCCTGCCGGCGCCGACCCGCGGGCGCCTGTCGCGCCTGTCGCGCACCTTCCCGGTCAAGCCCACCGTGGATTTGCGTCCGGACGAGCGCGGCCAGTTCCACGTGCTGTCGGTGGCCGCCAACGACCGTCCAGGCCTGCTGTACGCGATCGCCAACGTGCTGACCCGCTACCGCATCAACCTGCACACCGCCAAGATCATGACCCTGGGCGAGCGCGTCGAGGACGTATTCCTGATCGATGGCCCGGCCCTGAACAATCCGCGCACCCAGGTGCAGCTCGAGACCGAGCTGCTGGATGCGCTCAAGATCTGATCCACAAGACTTAACCTTTTACCCTGTTTCCCGATGACCGAACCTGTCCGCCTCTCCAAACGTATGTCCGAACTCGGCCTGTCCTCGCGCCGCGAAGCCGATGACTGGATCGCCAAGGGCTGGGTGCGGGTGGACGGCAAGGTGGTCTCGGAGCTGGGCAGCAAGGTGCTGCCGCACCAGCGCATCACCGTCGAGCGCCAGGCCGCGGCCGAGCAGTCCAAGCGCGTCACGGTCCTGATCAACAAGCCGGTCGGCTACGTCAGCGGCCAGGCCGAGGACGGCTACAAGCCGGCCGTCACCCTGGTCAAGCCGGAAAACCGCTGGCCGGACGACCCTTCGCCCGAGCAGTTCCACCCGACCCAGCTGCGCAGCCTGGTGCCGGCCGGGCGCCTTGACATCGACTCGGTGGGCCTGCTGGTGCTGACCCAGGACGGCCGCATCGCCAAGCAGCTGATCGGCGAGAACACGGCGATCGAGAAGGAATACCTGGTGCGGGTGCAGTACAGCAAGCCGGGCACCCTGCCGGACAGCGAGCTGAAAAAGCTCAACCACGGCCTGTGGATGGACGGCAAACCCTTGCTGCCGGCCAAGGTGCGCTGGCAGAACGAGGACCAGCTCAGCTTCACCCTGAAGGAAGGCCGCAAGCGCCAGATCCGCCGCATGTGCGACATGGTGGGCCTGAAGGTGATCGGCCTGAAGCGCGTACGCATCGGCCGGGTGAAACTGGGCGACCTGCCGCCGGGGCAGTGGCGTTACCTGCGGCCGGACGAGCAGTTCTAACTGGATCGAATATTCTTGCAAGACGTTTAAAGCATCACCCTTCATTGCACGTCAATCAATTAATATGAAAAATAATTCCTCCAATAATATTGATCAATGGATAAGTGATTTAAAATCCCAGATTGACGGACTGTGGACATTATTATCCCAAAATACTCCAAAAAATATCCAAGGCAGGCTTCGTAGCGTCGAACATTATTTAGAAATTGTACAGACCGAACATAGCAAACCCGATACAATAGAATCAGATTTACTTCGCCACATACTTACGGTAATTGATCGGGCTCATAAACTGTATGAACTAGCCCAACTTACATCGAATAACACTCAGATACAAGTAGCAACTCAAGACCTATACGAAGTCGCGAACGACATCACGGAGTGGCTAGATACTAGCAGACCAAAAAATAACGAACCCGTACTCAGCACAATTTCCACGGAAACGCAAAAATTGTCCGCTGGCCTCGACATAATGCGCAGTCAGTTTCTGGGAATTCAGAAGGATGCAAACAAGACGCGCCAACTGGTCGAAGAGACAAAGCGACAGGCAAGTGAGACAAGCGCATTGATATCCTCGTATGAGGATCAGTTAAACGCCTCATTAACTGAAGCATCGCAATCCACTCGACAAATCGTTGAAGAGTTGCTTGAAAAACAAAAAGATGTCGACAATCTTGTTGGATTGGTCAGCGGCAAAGCAATTGCAGGAAGCTACTCTAAATCAGCAGAACAAGAACGAACAATGGCTAATAGCATGCGGAATGCATCAGTTGGGCTTATGCTGCTAATCGTCGGTATTATCGCCTATTCGCTTTTTGAAATGGCAAAACCAGATTTCAAATGGCAAACCTCCATACTTCGATTTTTCTTTTCGCTGGCGCTTTCTGTCCCCGCAGCGTACTTGGCACGCGAGTCAGCGAAACATCGCGAACAGCACTATTCACATTTGAGAATCTCACTAGATCTGCAAGCGATTACGCCTTATTTGGCCTCACTACCACCAGATGAGCAAAATAAACTAAAGATCGACGTTGCAAACAAGATATTCGGTGCCGCCCACGTAAACTCGCAAACGACGGATTCTTATCCCCTAAACCTCAATGAACTAGTCTTAGCCTTAATCTCAAAGTTACCCTCGACAAAACCAGAGGCTCAGAAATAGTTTACTTATCGCTAGAATTCATGAGCGCCTCGACTGCACTCGCTCCAAATTTACCTTCTAATTTTGCGAAATAATCTGTGTCAATAACTCTAGCGTGATTGAGGTATCCGACTAACGTTCTTTCATTCTTCTTGGCATCGGCACCTAAGATATCGATCAGTTTTAGCTGATTGCTCCAGTAGAAATAAAGAAGTGACTCGATTTTATTTTTCAAATCACGCCCCAAAGTCACTCGACCATTTGGAAGAATTTGGAGACCTAGTAAAGCTATGCGGCACCCTCGGTGCATCAGTTTGATTTTATCCGCATTAATTGTGAAACGTCCCGCGTACAAATCATTCAAGAAGCCGAAAACAATGCTGGGCATAGCCACCACTTCCTCTTTTACATCACCCGATATAACAATATCATCGCTATATCGCGTATAAACGAGCTGGCGAGCCGAGCAATAGTCCTGCAAGATATTGTCAAAATCAATCAAGCACGCATTACTCAAAGGCGGGGAAGTTGCAAACCCCGGCGGCAGATAGCCATTCACAGTCACCAACTCAGCAACATTCGTCAAATACAGGTCTAAGTCGGAGATTTCATCAATAGCGCTATTTCTTATACAAGCCGCAACAAGATCCCTATCAACCGATGGAAAGAAATTTAGTAGATCTATTTTAATTATGTTCTTCTTTTCCGCATGCGGCCGCACTGCATCAAGCACGCTATAGCCTTTACGGTATGAAAATACTACCCCTTCATTGACATGCAACTTCTCAATTATAGTGGACAGTAAAAATAGGTGATAAGCCCGAAGCACGCTAGTAGCCTCAATAACTTCGCGACCTCTTCCAACATGCTTGATTGAATTCTGAAGGGTATTACACCTCAAGAACTGCTGAAAACTATGTGACCCGCGGAATTTATTATCAAACAAGCTTTCGAGCGAGTGTGCCATACCGAAAAGACAAAAGTTAGAGACAAACTAAGGAATTAGCGTAGCCAAGACTGCGTCAGCGCAGTCCAAAACTGTCTAAACACGGAGGAACAGTGAAGGGAAAACAATTACAAATCGCGCACCCTCACCTGAGGATGCGCGATCGCAACTTAACGAAACGCCGTAGAGGTCAGCTATTTGACTGGAGCTGCTCCTAGTCGCTGACATAGCGCTAATTTATCATAAACGGATGAGTTGTCAAGGGGAGCGCCATAAAAGCGATCGTGAGAAGTTAAACATTTGCACGCAGTAATTCACAGTTTTCTGCTGAAAATCGGTCGGCATTTCGTTTCGCGCCATAGCGACGGATTTCGTTAGGCTTGCCGCGTGACCCAAGCTGGCGACACAGCCGACCGCCTGGGGGCGAAAATGGCGCTCCCGCCTCCCGGAGCCACAACGAGCATGGAACCGGTCTACACCATCGGCCACTCGAACCGGCCGATCGAAGAATTCCTGGCATTGCTGCGCGAGCACGGCATCGAACGCGTGCTCGACATCCGCACGGTCGCCAAGTCGCGCCACAACCCGCAGTTCGGGCAGGACCAGCTGCCCGGCTCGCTCGCCGGTGCCGGCATCGGCTACGAGTACATCCGCGAACTGGGCGGCCTGCGTAAGGCGCGCAACTATCCGCCCAACAGCGCCCCGAACGGCGCCTGGCGCAACGCCTCGTTCCGCGGCTATGCCGACCATATGCAGAGCAGCGAATTCAACGAGCAGATCGACCTGCTGGTGCGCCTGGCGGGCAGCGTGCGCTTCGCCCTGATGTGCGCTGAAGCGGTGCCCTGGCGCTGCCACCGTTCGCTGGTGGCCGATGCGCTGGCGGTACGCGGGGTGCCGGTCGAGCACATCATAAACCGGGGCAAGACCAGGCCGCATACGCTCACGCCGTTTGCCCGGGTCGACGGCACCCAGATCCTCTATCCGCCGGAATCGGCGTCGGCCTGATCAGCCATTGCCCGCGATACCGAAACACGCATCGCGTTGCCAGAAAATTTCATCAGTGACTTCCAGCGTATGTACCTATGCTGGCCGGGCAGTATCCAATAACACGATACCGGAGACGACACGATGAACAAACTGCTGGCACTTTGCTGCCTGGCGCTGGGGCTTGCCTCCAGCCTTGGCCCTGTTCCTGACGCTCGCGCCATCGAACTGGCGGGCCTGAAGAACGCGCACGACCCGGGCACCATCACGAAAGACGGCGACACCTACTTCAACTTCACGACCGGGACCGGGATCTGGTATTCCACCTCGAAGGACCTGCTCACCTGGACCGGCGGGCCGGCCCCGGTGTTCAGCACCTACCCTGCCTGGATCAAGAACAAGATCCCGAACTTCGCCGGCGCGTTCTGGGCGCCGGACGTGATCCAGATGAACGGGCAATACTACCTGTACTACTCGGTGTCGAGCTTCGGCACCTCGTCCTCGGCCATCGGCGTGGCGCGTTCGCCCTCGCTGAAGAACCCGGCCTGGACCGACCTCGGCATCGTGGTCGAATCATTCGGCGGCGCCGGCGAAATCAATGCGATCGACCCGGCGCTGTTTCGCGACCATGACGGCAAGGTGTACATGTCCTGGGGTTCGTTCTTCGGCGGGATCGGCCTGGCCGAGATCAACCAGTCCAGCGGCAAGCTGGCGAGCAGCGTGAGCACGATTCTCGGCGGCGGCCACCGCGACATCGAGGCGCCCTACATCACCCGCAACGGCAACGACTACTACCTGTTCGTCAACCGCGGCAGCTGCTGCAAGGGCAGCGACAGCACGTACTATGTGGAAGTACAGCGGGCCACGAATATCCGCGGCCCCTATTCCGGCACCCGCACCGTGCTGCCGGTCAGCGACGGCAAGTACCGCGGCCCGGGCCATATCGGCCTACTCAAGCAGGACGGCTGCCATTTCGTCTCGACCCACTACTACGACCTGCAGGACAATGGCAACGCCAAGCTCGACATCCTGCGCATGAGCTACAGCGGCGGCTGGCCGGTCCTGACGCGCAATTTCACCAACTTCGCCGGCTGCGGCGGCATCAGCGACGGCGTCTACAGCTTGCGCGCGCGCCACAGCGGCAAGGCGCTGACGGTGGCGAATGCGTCCACGGCGGACGGCGCCCTGGTCCAGCAATTCACTGATACCAACGCCCGCCACCAGCAGTGGCATGTGATCGGCCAGGGCGACGGCTACTACAGCATCATCAACGCCCACAGCCTGCGCAGCCTGGACAACTATGGCAACTCGACCAGCGCGGGCACGGATATCGCGCAGTGGGGCTACTGGGCGGGCGGCGGCCAGCGCTGGCGCTTCGCCAGCCCGGCTGCCGGCTATGTCACGGTGGCGAACCAGCTGAGCGGCATGGTGCTGGACGTGAACGCCCGCAGCACGGCCGACGGCGCCCAGGTGATCCAGTGGCCCGCGAGCGGCGCCGCCAACCAGCAGTGGTCGCTGATCCGCAGGTAGGCCGAGGGGCCTGGAACGCCTGACAAAACCTCATACTTGCTGTGAGAGCAGCAAGTTCGTACACTGAACGATTCAGACCGTCCGCTTTCGGCGCCAAAAGCGGTCGTTCTCGTGTGCCTCGTACACCAAATTCAGCTCATCATCAACGACTATGGACCGAAGATTTGACAAAGGCGACTTGCTGGGAAAGCTGAAAATAATGAGTCAGCCCAAAGCACACGGGCTCACCCAGGAGGCGTTAGACCAGACGCTTATCGACTTCTGTGCTGGGTGCCCGGACCCGGTTCGCGCTCGCTGGCTCGTTGTGGAATGTCTGGAGCCTATGTCAGACGAGGAACTCGTTGACCGGGCTCTGAACACCCCGTTACGACCAATCTCAGATGTACCAATGTCCGTAGTCCCCGCCAATCATCCTGTGCGTGTTTCGGCTAGTTGACCGTCCGCCCTGGGTCCAGCCTGTGTAAAAACGCAGGACCGTGTACACGAACCCGGCTGGGTTAACGTTGAGGGAGTATCTCATCACCGGGGTGCCAAATGAAGCGCTTTATCGAAGGCGAAGACCGTGGGCAAGGCACGCTACTGCCAGAGCACCTGGATGATGTCAACGGCGATTGAAAACTGATACAGATTTCGTCGTGCCAGCGATTTAAAACTGATACACCGCCGTTGCCGAACACCGTCCGCGTTCAGCCAACTTCTGCAACATCGCTCCCCCTCATCATCCCGGCCTGGCGCTGGTGCTTCAGCCGGTAGCTTTCCCCTGCAATCGGCACGATGTGCGCGTGGTGCAGCAGCCGGTCGAGCAGGGCCGCGGTCAGCGTCGTGTCCTGCGCGAAGGTCGTGTCCCACTGCCCGAACGGCAGGTTGCTGGTCACGATCAGGCTGCTACGCTCATACAGGGCCGCGATCACCTGGAAGAACAGGTTGGCCTGTTCCCGGTTCATCGGTAAATAGCCGATCTCGTCGATGATCAAGAGCCGATACGCCTTGATCGCGCGGTGCATCACCGCTTTCAGATTGTTCTGCGTATGCGCCGTCGACAACGCCAACATCAAGTCGGCCGCCGTCGTGAAGCGCGTCTTGATGCCTGCCTGCGTGGCCTTGTAGCCCAGTGCCATTGCCAGGTGCGTCTTGCCTACGCCGCTGGGCCCGACCAGCACCACGTTTTCATGCCGTTCAACGAAGCCCAGGCCGGCCAGTTCCTCGACCTGGCTGCGCTTGACGCCTTTGGCGAAGTCATAGTTGAACTCGTCCAGCGTCTTCACTGCCGGGAACCCGGCCAGCCTGGTCATCATGCTCTGCTTGCGTACGTTGCGTCCGGCGGCTTCTTCCCTCAAGAGCCCCTCCAGGAAGTCGCTGTAGGCCATCTCCTGCTTCGCCGCCTTCTGGGTTGCGGCGCCATAGCCCTGTGCCACGAACGGCAGGTTCAGGCTCTCGCACAACGCCGCGATACGCTCATGCTGCAGGTTCATGCCGCCACCCCTTCAGTAACCCGCACCAGCAGCGCGTCGTACACCTGTAGCGGATGCTGTACTGGAGACGGTTGCGCGATCCGCTCCACCACCGCCGCCGGCCGCGGCGCCGCAGGTGCTGCAGTACTCGTTTGCGGCCTGGCTGCCGCGATGTCCGCCCGCCACGGTGCCGGTAGCGCTTGCAGGTGCTCCACCTCCCGCTTCAATGCTTCGGCTGGCGGCTCTCCGGTTGTTCCGTGGATGCGCGCATTGGCCACGTCGCGCAACCAGTGGGCCACTTCCACGTTGGCCGTCACGACGTCGAGCTTCTGGCCGCTCTGCGCGAGCCGGCTCGCCAGCGGCACGTAGAACGAACGACGCAGGTAGCCGTTGAATCGTTCGACCTTGCCCTTGGTCTTGGCCCGGTACGGCTGGCACAGCTTGATCACGAAACCGCTATGCCTGGCGTAGTCCAGGAAGCCGGCGTGGAAGCGGTGCTCGCCTTCGCCGTACGCATCGCGTTCCAGCACCACCGTCTTCATGTTGTCGTACAGGACCCGCCGCGTCACGCCACCGAACGCCGCAAAGGCGCGCTCGTGGCAAGCGATCAGGGTCTCCACCTTCATGTTGCTGACGAACTCCACGTAGCTCGCCCGGCTAAAGCCGAGCGTCGCGCAGAACGCGTGCAAGGGTGCGCTGCCTTTACGGAATTCGACCCAGTCCACCTGCAGCTGCTCGCCCATCGCCGTCTCGAAACGCACCACCGGGTCGGCTGGAGGCGCCGGGCGCAAGGTGCGCAGAAAGGCCCTCAACTGGCTCATGCCGCCCTCGTAGCCGCGAGCGGCGATCTCGCGGTACAGCACGGTGGCCGGAATCACGTCGGGCTGAGCGGCTTGCTGCCGATCTCTCAGGTACTGCTCGAATTGCGCCAGCTTCGTCTGGCGTTTGACCTTGCGTTCGTACTTCGGCACGGCCTCCAGGGCCAGATGCCGGCGTACCGTGTTCACTGCGCAGCCTACCTCGGCGGCGATCTGCCGAAGGCTTAACCCATGCCTCTTCAGGAGTTGAATTTCCACGTACACCTCTTTGGGTTTCAAGGCCGCTCCGCAAAGCGGCCATCTTCTCAAAATGGTGTATCAGTTTTCAATCGCTGCCTGTATCAGTTTACAACCGCTGCTGACAGATGACTACGTCACCGAAAACAACCCGGTTCGGGTGGTCGACGTATTCGTCGATGAGCTTGACCTGGCCAGTCTGGGTTTTGCGCGGGTGATACCTGCAAAGACTGGCAGGCCAGCGTACCACCCGGCTGTACTACTCAAGCTCTACATCTACGGCTACCTGAACCGCATCCAGTCGAGCCGCAGGCTCGAGCGCGAAGCGCAGCGCAACGTCGAGCTGATGTGGCTGACCAGGCGCCTGACCCCGGACTTCAAGACGATAGCGAACTTCCGCAAGGACAACGGCAAAGCCATTCGTAATGTCTGCAGGCAGTTCGTCGTCTTGTGCCAGCAGCTGGATCTGTTCTCGGATGCAGTGGTGGCGATCGACGGCAGCAAGTTCAAGGCCGTCAACAGCAGCGCCCGCAACTTCACTGACGCCAAGCTCAAGCGCAGGATGACGGAGATCGAAGCGAACATCAGCCGCTACCTGACAGAACTCGACACGGCAGACCGGCAGGAGCTGGCTACTGCACAAGCGAAAAGCGTTCGCCTGAACGACAAGATCGCAGCGTTGAAATCACAAATGGCTACGCTCAAGGAAATCGAAGCGAAGCTGGAAAAGACTGGAGAAACGCAGATCTCGCTCACCGATCCGGATTCTCGCTCGATGATGACGCGCGGCTCAGGCATCGTTGGCTATAACGTGCAAACAGCGGTCGATGCCAAACACCATTTGATCGTCGAGCACGAGGTCACTAACAATGGCAGCGACCGCGATCAATTGTCTGGCATGGCCAAGAAGGCCCGCGCAGCGATCGGTACGGCGACATTGACAGCGATTGCCGACCGAGGCTACTTCAAGGGCGAGGAAATCCTGGCCTGTCATGAGGCGGGCATACGTGCTTTGGTGCCAACTACGAAGACTTCTGGGGCCAAGGCCGATGGCCGGTTCGACAAGGCCGACTTCATTTACGATCCCGAAAAGAACGAGTACCGCTGCCCGGCTGGCGAAGCCTTGATATGGCGATTTTCCAGCGTCGAAAAAGGCATGACGAATCACCGCTACTGGAGCTCGAACTGCAAGGGCTGCCCGCTCAAGGACAAGTGCACGCCGAGCACTCAGCGGCGCGTGACGCGCTGGGAACATCAGGATGTGCTCGACGACATGCAGGCACGTCTTGAACAGACGCCCGACGCCATGCGCATCCGGCGTTCAACCGTCGAGCATCCCTATGCCACGATCAAGGCATGGATGGGATCCACACACTTTCTAACGAAAGGCCTGGAACGTGTGAAGATCGAAATGAGCTTGCATGTGCTGGCTTACAACTTTAGTCGTTTGCTCGCGCTGCTTGGCATGCAGGGAATGCTGGCGGCGATTAGGGCGTATGCCCGTTTTCTGCCGCCAATCGGGCTGTTTGGAGCGTTCTTGCTGCTGGTCTTGCCGAGGACTGGAAAACGGGGCGGCCAAGGCTATGGCGCTTCTATAAGCTTTTGGATAGGCCGTGAGCCGTACTATTCGGCTTACGGATCCAGTTAATGAGTTTTTACACAGGCTGGGCCAGGAGCAAACCTTATGAGTTCTAAAGAGGGATCGTGATGCGAGCATTCCGGAAATTCGAGATATCTGTCCTCGCTGTGAACAGGGCCCTATTGTTCACGTCATGTTGCGAGCTACAAGGGTGGACTGTCCCAGTCCGGTAGACATCCATCAGGCCTTCCTTTCGCCTGGCTGCTCGCTCATCTGTTGACGGTCTATCCAGTGGTCTTGCCAGGCGTTCCTAGCCGCCCCGGCGGTCGGCCAGGAACTGCTGCGCGCGCGGGTGCTGCGGACGGGTGAAGAAGTCCTCGGGGCTGGCGCGCTCCAGAATGCGGCCTTCGCTCATGAACAGGATCCGGTCCGCGACCTCGCGCGCGAAACCCATCTCGTGGGTCACGCAGACCATGGTCATGCCCTGCCCCGCCAGCGAGCGCATCACGCCCAGCACCTCGCCCACCATTTCCGGGTCGAGGGCGCTGGTGGGTTCGTCGAACAGCATCACGGGCGGACGCATCGCCAGGCTGCGGGCGATCGCCACGCGTTGCTGCTGGCCGCCCGAGAGCGCGTTGGGGTAGGCATCGCGCTTGTGCGCCAGGCCCACCTGCTCGAGCAATTCCATGGCGTAGGCGCGCGCTTCCGGCTCGCTGGCGCGCTTCAGGTTGACCGGGGCCAGCGTGCAGTTCTCCAGCACCGTCAGGTGCGGGAACAGGTTGAAGTGCTGGAACACGAAACCGATGCCGGCGCGCAGGGCGTTCACGTCCACGCCCTTGGCATGGATGTCGCGGCCATCGATCTCGATGCGGCCTCCGTCGATTTCCTCGAGCCGGTTGAGGGTGCGGATCAGGGTCGACTTGCCGGAACCGGAGGGGCCGCACACGACCACCACCTCGTTCTGCTTCACCTCTTCGCTGACATCCACGAGGGCGTGGTATCTGGTCGGCCCTTGGCCGTACCACTTGTTGACTTGATCGAGAACGATCATCGATTGTGCTTCCTTTTACGATGCCTGGACGACGCGGCGCTGCAGCCGGCGCTCGAACAGGAAGGCCAGGCGCGACAGGCCAAAACAGAGAACAAAATAGCTCAGCGCCAGGATCAGGTAGACCTCGACCGCCTGGGTGAACACCAGGGTATTGATCTGGGTCGCGATGAAGGACACTTCCGACAGGCCGATGATGTAGCCGAGCGAGGTTGCCTTGATGGTCGAGACCAACTGGCTGACGATCGAGGGCAGCCCATTGCGCAAGGTCTGCGGCAGCACCACCAGGCGCAGCGCCTGCGGGTAGGACAGGCCGAGCGCGCGGGCGCTCTCGAGCTGCCCTTTCGGCAGCGCGCGCATGCCGGCGGCCACGATCTCGGCCAGGTAGATGCCGTCGAACAGCACCAGCACCATCAGCATGGTGGTGGCCTGGCCCGTCTTGACGCCGGTGACGGCCGGCAGGAAAAAATAGACCCAGAACACCACCAGCAGCAGCGGCACCGCGCGCACCAGCTGCACCAGGCTTGCCACCGGCCAGCGCAGCGCGCGCCGGCTGCTCACGCGCGCCACCCCCAGCAGCAGGCCGAGCGGCATGGCCAGCAACAGGGCGCCGCCGGACAGCAGCACGGTCAGCGCCAGGCCGCCCAGCGGGCCGTCGGGATACTGGCCGACCAGGAAGTACAGCCAGTAGGTGTCGATGAGCGCAAGGATGGAATTCAGCATGGTAATGGAGCGATCCTCAGGCCGGCCGGACCGGGTAGCGCCGCTGGAACAGCCAGGCGGCGAAGGAGATCAGGAGCGACACCGTCAGGTAGGCCAGCGTTGCGAAAGTAAACGCTTCGACGCTGCGAAAGCTGCTGGTCTCCACCCGCGCGGCCTGGTACATCAGTTCGGCGGCGCCGATGACGGTGGCCACGCTGCTGTCCTTCCACAGGTTGACGGTCTGCGACAGCAGCGGCGGAATCGATGCGCGCAAGGCCTGCGGCAGCAGCACCAAACGCAGGCTGGCGACGCGGCCCAGGCCGAGCGAACGCGCGGCCTCGAGCTGGCTGCCCGGCACGGCGCGGATGCCGCTGCGGATGTCCTCGGCCATGTGCACGCCGCTGTACAGCGCCAGCGCGATCACGGCGCAGACGGCTTCCGGGTTGTGTGCGTACAGCAATTCTCGCGCCCCCTCGGGCAGCAATTCGGGGAAGGCGAAGTACCAGAACAGCAGGTGCACCAGCAGCGGCACGTTGCGGATGCCCTCGACAATCGAGGCGCCCAGCGCGCGCAGGGGCGCCGGGCCGAAGCTGCGCATGACGGCCAGCAGCGCGCCGAACGGCAGGGCGAAGACGAAACTCGCGGCTGTCAGCTGCAGCGACAGGATGAGTCCCTGCACCAGCCAGTCATGGTACTGGCCGGATTGCAGGATGGATAAATCGAAAGACGGCAAGGTAAAGACCCGGTGCGACTCAGATCTTGTCGGTGCTGATCTTGAAGCTGCGCTTGGCGATATTGGCGCGGGTGCCCGGGCCGTACCACTTGTTGAACAGCTTCTCGGCTTCGCCGCTGGCTTCCAGGGCGCGCAGGGTCTCGTCGACCACGGCCTTCAGGTTCTTCTCGCCCTTGCGCAGGCCGAGCGCGATCGACTCGATGCCGATGCTGGTCGGCAGGATGGTAAAGCCCTTGGCGGCCGGGCCCAGCTTGCCATAGTCGGCCAACAGCGAGGATTCGTCGTTGACGTAGGCGACGCCCTTGCCCTGGCGCAGGGCCTGGAAGGCTTGCTGGGTGTTCTCGAAGGTCACCACCTCGGCGCTGGGTACGGCCTTGCGGATGTTGGATTCCTGGGTGCCGCCGCGCACAGTGACCACCTTCTTGCCCGCCAACTGGGGCAGCGCGCTCACGCCGCTTCCGGCGCGCACCATGACCTTCGAGCCGGTGACGAAGTGGGTCAGCGCGAAGTCCACCTGCGATTCGCGTTCCTTGTTGTGGGTCAGCGTGGCGGCCAGCACGTCGACGTGGCCCTGCTGCAGCGCGGGGATGCGGCTCGACACCGACATCTGCCTGAACCTGGGGGTGACGCCGATCTTCTTTGCGACCGCGGTGGCGATGTCGATCTCGTAGCCGATCAGCTGGCGGTTCTTCGGGTCGATGAAGCTGTTCGGCTCGTCGGTGCCCAGCACGCCGAACACCATCTCGCCCTTCTTGCGGATGTCGGCCAGCTGGTCGGCATGCGCGGCGCCGGCGGCGAGGTTGGCGCTCAGGGCGAGCGTCGCGATGAGGATGTGACGGCGGGTGAACATGTTCTTCTCCAGACTGCTAAAAATTTGATCACGCCAGTATAGGGCATGATCTTCCATGGCCGAACGATCAATTAGCCATAAGAAAATGTGCTCTGGACTATAAGCGCCGGATAATGTTCAATATGACAAGCACGGCGTGTTGCCGTTCGCGCATGCTAGAGTAGCGGGCAGATCATGAACCGCAGGAGACAAGATGCTGATCGTCACTTACAACGTCAACGGAATCGGCGCCCGCCTGGGCGCCCTGCTCGAGTACCTCGACGAACGCAAGCCCGATGTGGTCTGCCTGCAGGAACTCAAGGCGCCGCAGGAGAAATTCCCGGAAGCGGCGATTCTCGATGCCGGCTACCACGCGCTCTGGCATGGCCAGAAGAGCTGGAACGGCGTGGCCATCCTCACCCGCGACGGCCCGGCCCAGGAACTGCAGCGCGGCCTGCCGGGCGATCCGTCGGATGAGCAGAGCCGCTATATCGAGGCGGTCTACCAGGGCATCGTCGTCTGCGGCCTGTACCTGCCGAACGGGAATCCGGCGCCGGGGCCGAAGTTCGACTACAAGCTGGCCTGGTTCGAGCGCTTGATCGCGCGCGGCGCCGAACTGATGGAAACGGAGGCGCCGGTGCTCATGTGCGGCGACTTCAACGTGATCCCGACCGAACTCGATGTCTACAAGCCCGAGCGCTGGGTCGACGACGCCCTGTTCCGGCCGGAGTCGCGCGCAGCCTTCGGACGCCTGATGGCGCAGGGCTGGCTTGACGCCTTGCGCACCATGCACCCGGACGAGGTGATCTACACCTTCTGGGATTACTTCCGCAACGCCTTCGGGCGCGACGCCGGCATCCGCATCGACCACCTGCTGCTCAGCCCCGCGCTGGCGCCCGCCCTGCGCGCCGCCGGCGTCGACAAGTTCCAGCGCGCCAAGGAGAAGCCGAGCGACCACGCGCCGACCTGGGTCGAACTCGACATGGATGCAGTCATCCAGCCGACCGCCAAGGGCTGAGCCGGGTAGTATCCGGGCGCACACTTTGCGCTACCATACTGGTCCGTTTCCCGACCGGTTTTCGTCATGCTCACGCCCGAACAGTTCCTTGGATTCCTGACCGCCGCCATCCTGATCACCCTGTCGCCCGGCCCCGACAACATGATGGTGCTGGGGGTCGGCATCGCCAAGGGACGGGCGCGCGGCATTGCCTTCGGCCTGGGCTGCGCGCTGGGCTGCCTGAACCACACGCTGCTGGCCGTGATCGGGGTGAGCGCCCTGATCGCCGCCTCGCCGACGGCCTTCACGGCCCTGAAGATTGCCGGCGGCCTGTACCTGATCTGGATGGGCATCGGTGCGCTGCGCAGCCGCGGCGCGGTGCAGGACACCGATCAGGTGGCGCGCGCGGTCCCCGACGAATCGGCGCGCCAGCTGTTCTTCAAGGGACTGCTGGCCAATGCCATCAATCCGAAAGTCGTGCTGTTCTTCCTGTCCTTCCTGCCGCAGTTCGTGGTCGCCGCGCGCGGCGATGCGAACTGGCAGATCGGCTGGCTGGGCCTGGCGTTTACGCTGCAGGCCGCACTGCTGTTCGGCCTGCTGGGCTATTTTTCCGGCGCGATCGGGCAGTGGCTCAAGCGCACCCCGCGCGCCGGGCTGTGGCTGGACCGGATGGCGGGCGCGATTTTCGTCGGACTGGGCTTGCGCCTGATCGTGGCGCGCTGACAGCGCGCCCCTTTCATCACAGCCTGATCACCACCTTGCCGGAGGGCTGCCTGCGGGCCGCCACCGGCACCTCGAGCAGCTTGTGCTTGCCGTTCCAGCTGAAGGCGACGGCACGCCCATCGACCGTCACCGCGCGCGGCTTGCGCTCCACATTGTGGACCTTGAGCGCGAAACCGCGCTCGCCCGGCGCCTGCGCCTTGCCGGTCTCGGTCCGCAGGCCGATCTCCAGCCGGCCGTCGGCGCTATTGCCGATGAAACGGCTGCTGAAGCGCACGATCTCGTACTGGCCCTTGGCATAGGCATCGACGGTCTCGCCGTCGTCGTCGTACATTTGGCCTGCGGCGCCGGTCACGCCGGCGTCGTGGTAGTAGTGCAGGTCGATGTGACGGGTGCTGTAGTCGCGCGTGGTCTGCACCACCTTCGCCATGGGGATGAAGGCGCCGGCGCGCACAAACACCGGGATGCTGGCCTCGACCGGCTTGACCACCTCGGTAATGCCGCCGCGGTGCTTCTCGCCGGTGTGGAAGTCGAACCAGACGCTGTCCTTGCCCGGGAAGTGGACTTCCTTGCGCGTCGCGCCCGGCTCCACCACCGGCGCCACCAGGAAGTCGCGGCCCCACAGGTAGGTGGACGACAGGCCGGTCGCGCCGTCTTCTTCGAACAGCACCGGACGCATCAGGGGCATGCCGGTCTGGCTGTTCTCGAAGGCCAGCGTGTAGTTATACGGCAGCATGGCATAGCGCAGCCATACGGCCTCGCGCGCCAGCACCTTGGTGCGCTCGGCGCGGAACACCGGCTCCGGCGCCACCTCGTCCTGCGCATGCGGGCGGAACACCGGCTGGAACACGCCGTACTGCAGCCAGCGCACGTACAGTTCGTCGTCCAGCACGGATCCTGCAAACCCTCCGAGGTCCGAGTGCATGTAGGCCAGTCCCTGCATGCCCATCTGGAGCGAGATCTCCAGCTGCGATTGCAGGCCGCCCCAGCCGCGGCTGACGTCGCCCGACCATGGGATCATGCCGAAGCGCTGCGAGCCCGAGTAGCCGGCGCGCATCAGGATGAACGGACGCTGGTTCGGGAAGTCTTTCTTGTAGCCCTCGGCGATCAGGCGCGCCCAGTCGTGGCCGTAGATGTTGTGTACCTGGTCCGCGCCAAGCGCGCCGCCTTCGCCGTGCCGCACCCAGGACGGATGCACTTCGGGCTCGCCCAGGTCGCCCCACCAGCCGGCGACGCCGCCTTTCTTCAAGTCCTTGTAGACGTTCCAGAACCAGTCGCGTCCCCGTTCGGTGTACAGGTCGACGATGCCGGTGTTCCCGAAGTAGAAATCGTAGGTGGCCGGCTTGCCGGCGCCGTCCAGCGCGAGCACCTTGCGGTCCACCGCCTCCTGCCAGCGCTTCGAGGTGGTCAGGACGAAGGGTTCGGTGATGACGATGGTCTTCACGCCCTGCTTCCGGAAGTCCGCCATCATCTGCTCGGGGTGCGGGAAGCTGTCGCGGTCCCAGGCCAGGTTGCCCATCGTGCCCTTGACCTCCTTGCCGAACCAGTACAGGTCGAGCACCACCGCATCCAGCGGAATCTTCTCTTGCGCGAACTTGTCGACCACGGCCCGGGTCTGGGCCTCGGTCTTGTAGCCGAAACGGCTGGCGAAATTGCCGAAGGCCCAGCGCGGCGGCAGCGGCTGGCGACCGGTCAGGCCAGTGTAATTGGCCATCACCTCGGCCCAGCTGTCGCCGGCCACCACCTGGTAGGTCTTGCGCCCGCCGATCACTTCATAGCGCAGCGTGCCGTCCTTGCGGCTGTCGAAATCGAGGTAGCCCACCTGCGGATTGTCGAAGTGGATCGCATACTTCTTCGAGGACAGCGCGACCGGGATCGTGAAGTTGAGCAGCTGCGAGCGCTCGCCGTAACCGTAGTCGGCCTTGTTGTACAGCTGGAAGCGCTGGCCGCGCCGGTTCATGCCGACCGCGCGCGCGCCCGCCCCATACAGGGCCTCGTCCCCGTCCAGCGCGAATTCGATGCTCTCGAACTTCCCGGCTTTTTCGTAGCCACCCTTCTCCGCCACCAGCGGCTTGCCCTTGTACAGGTAGCTGATGCGGAAGGGCTGCCGGTCGACCACCACGCTGATGCCCGGCGTGGCGAATTCGATGCGGTTCCCCTCGACCTTGAGGGTGGCGCCCACGTCGCCAGGCGCCAGCACCACCGCGTGCGAGGCCGGCTCGAACTGCTGGCCGTTCGGAATGAAGGTGGTCTCGACCACATGCGCCGAATACGGCTTGATCAGGTAGCGGCCGTCGCTGGTGGCCAGCTCCAGGGTGTTCTGGTTGCGGGTGACGCCTTGCAGCTGGCGCTCGGCGGCGTTGGCGACAGCAAGCGGACTGGCCATGAGGCACAGGAGGAGCCGGGCGATCGTGGTTTTCGTCATGGGAGGGGCGATGGTGGTTGTTGAGCTCAAGCCAGAGCATGACAGAAAATCGCGCCCTGAAAAAGTGGCAATGTAATTAAATTACACGATGAGTCCGCCACATCGCGGGATGCGACGCCATGCGCCCCCTTCGCGCCTCCTTCGCGCGTGCGAGGCCGGCCGGGTCGGCATCGCGTCGGGCGTGGGCGTCGATGTAACCGGACTTCGCCGCGCCCTCAGCGCAGATAGGACATCACATTGCCCGCCACCCGCGCCGCCTCGGCCTCGGTGAGCGGCAGGCTGCGGAAGCTGGCCCAGGCGTCGCGCGGCCGGACGTCCACGCCGACCGCAGCGTCGGAACCGTAGAGCACCCGCTCCATGCCGACCTGGCGCAGGCGCCGCATCAGCCTGCGCGCGTCGGCTGCCGACAGGCCCGGACGCGCCAGCGAGGTGGCGTCGATCCATACCTGGCGCATGCGCGGGTCGTGGCGCGCGGCGGCATCGGCCAGCACCGCCAGCGCGGCCAGCTGCAGCGCGGCTTCGTCCCGGCCGGAATAGGCCACCTGCACCGGCACGTCGGGCGCCTGCGCCAGCAGCCGGTCGACCAGCAGGCGCGCTTCGCGGGCGCCGGTCCGGCCCAGTTGCAGCACGATGGCCATGCCGCGCGCATTGGCCGCGCGGAACACGCGGGCCAGGCGCTCGACCTGTTGCGGGTCGTCCAGCTGGACGCCGCCGGCGGCCGGCTGCAGCTTGATGCCGCGCCCGAACCCGGGGCTGGCGGCGCAGCGCGCCAGCTCGGCCAGCGCGTACTCCTTGAGCGGATCGACGCTGCACAGCGCCACCAGCCGCTCGGGGAATTCAGCGGCCTGGCGCGCCGCCCAGTCGTTCTCGGCGCGCACCCGCGCGTACTCCTCGCGCTGCGAGCGCAGCAGCTGTCCATAGACATGGGCCACCGACAGCAGCGCGGCGCGTTCGATGCCGGCGGCGTCGAGCTGCGGGATCAGGTCTTGCGCCGACACCGGCCGCAGCAGCGTTGTGGCCGAGGACATGTAGGCCGCCGCGGCCGGACTGTAGACGTATTGGTGGTGGTCCGCCAGCGGCGCCGTCACGACAGGGGCGGCGCAAACGGCTGGCGCGGCCAGGGCGGCGCACAGGAGAACGGAAAGACATCGCATACATACACCTTGCAGGGAGTGGACCGGCAGGCCGGTTTGCGGCCGGCCGAAGGGGCATGTTATCGCATCGGCACCAACGCCTGTCAAGATTGCATCTTGCATGCCGCTCGCGTACGATCGCCGGATGTCCGCCGGCCGCAGCCCGAGCGCGGCGAACCGATAACAACAGCAAGGAGACACATGAAGAACGACTTTTCGCCGCAGCTGGGCCATCCCATGAGCCAGCCCATGAGCCAGACCCGCTCCTTCCTCACGGTGGCGCTGATCGAACTGTGGGAGCGCTTCGGCTACTACGGCATGCAGGCGCTGATCGTGTATTTCATGGTGCAGCGCCTGGGCTTCGCGGATAGCCGCGCCAACCTGGTCTGGGGCGCCGCGGCGGCCCTGATCTACGTGGCCCCGGCCATCGGCGGCTGGATCGGCGACAAGGTGCTCGGCACCCGCCGCTGCATGATCCTGGGGGCGCTGATCCTGACCCTCGGCTACGCGCTGATGGCGGTGCCGACCACCAATACCTGGATGACCTTCTCGGCGCTCGGCGTGATCGTGGTCGGTAACGGCCTGTTCAAGCCGAACACGGCCAACCTGGTGCGCAAGATCTACGAAGGCGACGATTCGAAGATCGACAGCGCCTTCACCATCTACTACATGGCGGTGAATGTCGGCTCGACCTTCTCGATGCTGGCCACGCCCTGGATCAAGGACTACGTCAACGCGAGCTACGGCGGCAACCTGGGCTGGCACGTCGCCTTTGCCGTGTGCAGCGTCGGCCTGACGGTCGGCCTGCTGACGGTGGGCGTGCTGCGCAAGACCATCGGGCATATCGGCTCGCCGCCGGACGCCGAACCGCTGCGCATGAAACGCCTGCTGGCGGTGCTGGCGGGCGGTGTGGTGGCGGTGGCGGCATCGGCCGTCATCCTCGAAAACCGCGAACTCGCGCGCGCCTTCGTCTATGTGGCCGGCATCGTGGTGCTGGGCATCTTCGCCCACCTGATCCGCACCAGCCAGCCGAGCGAGCGGGCGGGCTTGATCGCGGCGCTGGTACTGACCTTGCAGACCGTGTTCTTCTTCATCTTCTACCAGCAGATGTCGACCTCGCTGTCGCTGTTCGCGCTGCGTAACGTCGACCTCGATTTCACCGTGCTGGGCGCCCACCTGTGGACCTGGTCGCCGGCGCAGTTCCAGGCACTGAACGCGATCTGGATCATGGTCCTGAGCCCGGTGTTGGCCGTGATCTACACCCGCGCCGGCAGCAGCGGCAAGGACATCTCGATCGCCGCCAAGTTCGCGCTCGGCTTCGCGGTGGTGGCGGCCGGCTTCTTCACCTACGGGGTGGCGGGCGCCTTCGCCGTGAACGGCCTGACTTCGTCCTGGATCATGATCGCCGGCTACGGCCTGTATTCGCTGGGCGAATTGCTGGTGAGCGGCCTGGGCCTGGCCATGATCGCCCGATACGTGCCGGCGCGCATGGGCGGCTTCATGATGGGCGCCTACTACGTCGGGGTCGGCATCTCGCAATACCTGGGCGGCGTGGTGGCCAACCTGGCCGCGGTGCCGGAGGGCATGACCGATCCGCTGCAGACGCTGCCGGTGTATACCAGCCTGTTCAACAAGCTGGGGATGGCGGCGATCGTCTGCACCCTGATTGCGCTGGCGGCGCTGCCTCTGATGCGGCGCCTGACGGCGACCCACAACGCGCACCAGTAAACCTGTGGCGCGGTCGGCTCTGCCGACCGCGCTACGGTATCATGGCGGATCCGATTTGACGGATTCCGGCATGAGCATCCCTACTTCCTCCGACACCCGGGCCACGCGCGCCCTGCAGGTCGCCCAGCGCGTCCACGCCATCGAACCCTTCCGCGTCATGGAAATGGTGAAAGCGGCCGGCGAAATGAAACGCGGCGGCATCGACGTCATCAGCATGAGCGTCGGCGAGCCGGACTTCACCGCGCCCGACATCGTCGCCCATGCGGCGATGCAAGCCATCAAGGCCGGCACCACCCAGTACACCGATTCGCTTGGCCTGCGCGAACTGCGCGAGGCGATCGCCGGCCATTACGCGCAGGTGCACGGCCTCGACATCGATCCGCGCCGCATCGTGGTCACCGCCGGCGCGTCGGCCGGCCTGCTGCTGGCCTGCGCCGCCCTGGTGGCCGAGGGCGACGAGGTCCTGATGCCCGACCCCTGCTACCCCTGCAACCGTCATTTCGTTTCCGCCTTCGGCGGCAAGCCGGTGCTGGTGCCGGCGTCCAGCGAAGACCGTTACCAGCTCAGCGCGGCGCACGTGGACGGCAACTGGCGCGACCGCACCCGCGGCGTGCTGGTGGCTTCGCCCTCGAACCCGACCGGGACCTCGATGACGCCCGCGCAACTGCGCGACATGCTCGGCGCCGTGCGCGCACGCGGCGGCTTTGCCATCATCGACGAGATCTACCAGGGCCTGTCCTACGACCACCAGCCGGTCAGCGCGCTGGCGCTGGATCCGGACGTCATCACCGTCAACAGCTTCTCGAAGTATTTCAGCATGACCGGCTGGCGCCTGGGCTGGCTGGTGGTGCCGGATAGCCTGGTGCCGACCTTCGAGAAACTGGCCCAGAACCTGTTCATCTGCGCCCCCACCGTGGCCCAGCAGGCCGCGCTGGCCTGCTTCACCCCGGAAGCGCTCGGCATCTATGAGGAGCGCCGCCGCGAATTCCAGCGCCGCCGCGACTACCTGGTCCCGGCCCTGCGCGCACTCGGCTTCCGGGTGCCGGTGATGCCGGACGGGGCCTTCTACGTGTACGCGGACATCGCGGCGCTGGCGCACCGCGACAGCGGCGACAGCAGCGCCTTTGCCTGGTCGGTGCTGCGCGAGGCCCATGTGGCGATCGTGCCGGGGGACGATTTCGGGTTCGCCGCGCCGAGCCGGCACGTGCGCTTCTCGTACGCGACCCGCCTGGAGCGCATCGAAGAAGCCGTGGCGCGCCTGGAGCGCGTCCTGCGCAGCGGGGCCTGAAGCGCCCGCTGCCCGGTCAGGCGCGCTGCCGGAAGAAGGCGCGCGCCTGGCCGACCAGGTCGAGCAGGATGTCCGGCGCGGCCGGTTTCACCAGGTAGCGGTCGAATCCGGCGCCGAGGGCGCGCTCGCGGTCCTCCAGCTGGCCATAGCCCGACAGCGCGATGATAAACGAGCGCCGCGCAGGCGGTTCGGCGGACTGCGTGCGCCGCAGTTGCCGGACGATTTCCAGTCCGTCGATGCCGGGCAGTCCGATGTCGCAGACCACGATGTCGTAGTGGCGCGTCTGCGCCGCTTCCAGGCCGGCGCGGCCGTCGTAGGCCACCGCGACGTCGTGGCCGGCAAGCTCGAGCAGTGCCCGCAAGGTGTCGCAGGCGTCGACATTGTCTTCGACCAGCAGGATCCGGCAGGCGTCTTCGGCCGTGCTGGGGCCTGCCGGGACTTCGGCGACCGGCGCCGCTCCGCCCGAAAGCGGCAGGCGGACGGTAAAGCTGCTGCCCTGGCCCTCGCCATGGCTCTCGGCGCTGACCACGCCGCCATGCATGCCGACCAGGTTGCGCACCACGTTCAGGCCGATGCCCAGGCCGCCCTCGGAGCGTGCCAGCGAGCGCGGTCCCTGGATGAACAGGTCGAAAATCCGCGGCAGCATCTCGGGCGCGATACCCGCGCCGTTATCGCGCACCTCGACCACCACTTCCTGGTCCGCGCGCCAGGCGCGCAGGTGGATGCATCCACCGTCACCCGTGTATTTGGAGGCGTTGCCGAGCAGGTTGGCGAAGACCTGGGTCAGGCGCACCGGATCGCCCTCGATCGTCAGCGGCTCGGCGGGGAATTCGACGTGCAGAGACTGGCCACGCTCGCGGATGCGCGGCGCGACCGTTTCCACGGCCTGGTCGAGCGCGCCCGCCAGCAGCAGGGGCCGCACCGACAGGGTGATCTTGCCGCTGCTGATACGGGCGGCGTCGAGCAGGTCGTCGAGCAGGCGCGCCATCTGGTCGACCTGGCGCCGCACCACGCCGGCCACCTGGGTCAGCTGGGCGCCCTGGGCGCCCTGGGCGGCGGCGCCGGCGCTGCCGGCCAGGGCCTGCAGCAGGCTGGCCGACATGCTCAGCGGCGCGAGCGGATTGCGCAGTTCGTGCGCCAGCATGGCCAGGAATTCGGTCTGGCGGCGGTTGGTGGCTTCGGCCAGGTCGCGCAGCGACTGTGCGCTCACGGTGGCCATCACCAGGTGCTCGTTCGCCTCGCGCAGTTGCTCGATCTGGGCTTCGAGCCGGGTGTGCTCCCGCGCCAGGACACGGGCATGGGACAGCTCGGCCTCGAGCACGGCGATCCGTTGCTGCAGCGCGTGCTCGCGCAGCGTGTCGTCGAATTGATTGTTCTCGCTCATCAGGGAACGTTGCTCGGAGTCGGTGCGCGATTCATCAAACGTTCCCATGTGGGGCTCATTCGTCGGTCTTTACGCCGTCGACCCGGCCGTAGAGCACCCCGTTCACCTGCGCCGGGATCGTGTCGATGTCGATCCCGTCGTCCGTGATGCGGTACTCGCGCACATCGTGACTGTGGTCGGACCCGCGCACCTTGACCACCGAGATGAAACGCCGGACGTGGCCATCGCTCTCGGCATAGCGCATCGCCACGATGGCGTCGGTCAGGTAGGCCATCTCGGCCTGGGCGTAGTTCATGTCGACCGCGCGGTCGTCCAGGCCCACCGTCACCACGGTTGAGACGCCGCGCTTGGCCAGGCTGCTGAGGATGCGGAACACGCCTTCGCGCAGGTCGCGCCGCCCTTCCGGCGCGAGGTACATCCTGAATTCGGACAGCGAGTCGATCACGACGCGGGCCGCGCCGGTGCGCTCGATGGCGGACATGAGCTCGTCCTCGAACTCCTCGGCGGTCATGTCGATCTGGCGGCTTTCGACCACGGCCACCTGTCCGGCCTGGATCATCGCCGCCATCTCGGCGTTGCGCAGGCGCGCCGTGCCTTTTTCGAAGCACATGATCACGCCCTTCTCGCCACGCTCGACGCCGGCGCGCAGGAATTTCGAGCCCAGGATGGTCTTGCCGCAGCCGGTCGGGCCGACCGCGAGCAGCGAGTGCCCCTGCGGCAGGCCGCCGTGCAGCATCTCGTCCAGCCCCGGCACGCCGGTGGCGATGCGGCGCGGCTCGCGGTCCACCGGAACGCCCGGCTCGCGGTCGTCCGCCAGCGGCGGCAGCAGGCGCGGGTAGACGCGCACGCCATCGTTCGTGATGCGGAAAGTGTGCGAACCCGTCATGTGCGCCTGGCCGCGCATCTTGACGATCCGCATCTTGCGTACCACGGCGTTATCGTCATGCGTCTGGCTCAGCGCGATCATGCCGTCGGCGACGGTGGTGACCGGGTTGGCTTCGACCTCGTTGTGCTGGTACTCGCCGATCAGGAAGGTGGTGGCCAACCAGCTGGTCATGCGGGTGCCGAGTTCCTGGACAAAGAATTGCAGGTCGGTCATGCCCTCGAAACCGCCCTTGCCGGTCTGGATCACGGAACGGAAGGAGTCCACGAACACCAGGCTCGGGGCAAAATCCTCGACTTCCTGGGTAATGCGTTCGAGCACGCCGCTGAAGTCGCCGGCGCGCAGGTCGGCAGCCAGGTTGATGTAGCGGATCGCGCTGCCGATCTTGTCGGCGTCGAAGAAGGAATATTGCTGCTGGTAGCGCAGCATTTTCAGGGGCGGCTCGCCCAGCACCGTGAAGAACAGGGCCCGATGCTCCGAATCGGCCAGCGAGAACATGATCTGGTGCGCCAGCGTGGTCTTGCCACAGCCGGGCGCGCCGGTGATCAGGTTGAAGGAGAACTCGTTCAGTCCACCGCCCAAGAGAATATCGAGCCCCGCTACCCCGCTGGCCAATTTTCCCAAGCTTACTTTGTCGGTCATTTATTTGTGCTCCTGTGCATTCTTCTGCTGGCCTTGCATCGCGTCGGCGGCGGCTGTGGCCGACGCCAGCAGGCGCTGGGTCAGTCTTTCCCCGATAAGTGTGGCAAGTAATTGCGTGAAGGTCCGCAGCAGTGCGTCATTGGCGGCGGCGGCGCGGTCCGCGTCCACCAGCACCAGGCGTTCCTCCAGCGAGGTAAAGAGCTGCTCCGGCGCGCGGCACGGCTGCTCCGGCGCGAGCCAGGCATGTTCGGGTTCGATCACGTGGAGGGCACGGCCGAACAAGGCGCAAAAGCCGCTTTCCCCGATCAGGGGGCACAGATGCTGTGCGATGTGCCGCCATGCGTGCATCAGCCGCCCGCTCCCCTCGGAGGGATCCGGCGCATCCGTACTATTCGTCATGTCTTCGTCGTTCAACAATGAATGCCGCTGGTGGTGGTGTCGAGCTACTGGGCTCACGCTGTCTGGCAGCGGAGGGAAATGAACCGAACTCCCGGAGCAGCGCGCATTATAACTTGTCGTAACGTCGAACTGATCAATCCTCCATCCTTCTTCAGAAACATTTCTCTTAGTGTCACACAGGCCGATCCCGGCTAAGATTGTGTCACCGAGCAATTCTGCTCATCATCATTCGCGGGGAACCATGGAAAACAAGCTGGGTGCCGTCCTGTCGGCCGCATGTATTGTGCTGATGTGCGCGATCGCGCCGGCGGCGGCCGCCACGAGCGCCGATGCGCGCTTCAAGACAATCTACACCAAAGAATGGAAATGGCGCGTTTCGGAACACCTTGCCCGCGCCGACACCGATCGCGGCGTGAGCCCGGTCCTGGCCCGGGTGGACGCTCCGGCGCAGGAAGCGCGCCGCCGGTACTGGGAAGACATCCTGAAGGAGCTCGACGGCGTCAAGGAGTCCGAGCTCTCGCCTGCCGAGCAGGTGAACTTTGCCGTGTACCGGGCCCAGATCGCCGCACTGCTGGACGCCCAGCGCTTCCGCGAATACGAGCAGCCGGTGAATGCCGACAGCGCGTTCTGGACCAATCTTACCTTCACCGCGCGCCGCCCGTTCAGGACGGCCGAGGATTACCGGAACTACCTGAAGCAGCTGGCTGCCCTGCCCGACTATTTTGCCCAGGAGACCGTTAACATGCGCGCCGGCCTGGCGCGCGGCTTCACGCCGCCGCAGGTGAGCCTGAAGGGGCGCGACGTGGCCCTGGTGCCGATCGCCGAAGCGAAGACGCCGCAGGAAACGGTGTTGTTCCTGCCCTTCAAGAACATGCCCGCCACGCTGCCGCCCGCCGAGCAGGAAGCACTGCGCGAACAGGCCGCGCGCGTCATCCGGGACGCGGTACAGCCGGCCTACGCCAGGGTGCTGGCCTTCTTCCGCACCGAATACCTGCCAGGAGCGCGCACCACCCTGGCGGCTGAGAGTATGCCCGGCGGAAAGGCCTACTACCAGTCGAAGATCGTCGAGTTCACCACCACGAACCTGACGGCGCAGCAGATCCACGCGATTGGCCTGGCCGAGATGGCGAAGATCCGCGCCGAGATGCACGCGGTGATGAAGCAGGTCGATTTCAAGGGAGACCTGCCGGCCTTCCTGGCCTTCCTGCGCAGCGATCCGCAGTTCTATGCGAAGACGCCGAAAGAACTCCTGATGCAGGCCGCCTGGACCGCCAAGAAGTTCGACGCCAAGGCCGACCAGTACTTCGGCTACCTGCCGCGCCGCCGCTTCGCGATCATTCCCGTACCCGACGACCAGGCGCCCTTCTACACCGCCGGCCGCGGCGGCCCGGGTTCGTACTGGGTCAACACCTGGAACCTGCCGGCGCGCGCGCTCTACAGCCTGCCGGCGCTGACCCTGCACGAGTCGGCTCCCGGGCACGCCTTCCAGATGCCGGTGGCCCAGGAACAGAAAAACGTCCCGCCCTTCCGGCGCGCCTACATCTCGGCCTTCGGCGAAGGCTGGGCCCTGTACGCGGAGCGCCTGGGCGTGGAGATGGGCATCTACGAGACACCCTACGAGCACTTCGGCATGCTGAGCTACCAGGCCTGGCGCGCCGCGCGCCTGGTGGTCGACACCGGCATCCATGCCAAGGGCTGGACCCGCGCGCAGGCCCTGGCCTACCTGATGGAAAACACGGCGCTGGCCAAGCACGAAGTGGAAACCGAAGTCGACCGTTACATCTCGTGGCCGGGCCAGGCGCTGTCCTATTATCTGGGCCAGATGGCGATTCAGGAAGCGCGCGCGCGGGCGGAACAGGCGCTGGGGCCGAAGTTCGATATCCGCCACTTCCACGACACCGTGCTGCAACTGGGCTCGGTGCCGCTGCCGGTGCTGCAGCAGCGGATCGACGCGTTCATCGCGGACGGCGGGCCGAGTCCGTATCCGAAGGAATCGTGATGCCCCGGGTGGGCGGCCACGCCGCCCACCCTACAGCAAGCGGAACTTGAGCTGGAACGACACCCCGCCATACAGGCGGTCCTTGTAGGTCGGGATGATCCCCACATTCAGCCCCACCCGCCGGTACTCGTAGGTCAGGGTCGGGATCGCCGCCGGAAACCAGCCGCCGTCGCGCATGTGCGGATAGCCGTCGAAGGCCGCCACGGCCAGCCCCAGGCGCACCGGTCCCAGCGCATACGGCTGCCAGATCAGGCCCGCATAGTTCGACCACCGGCGGTCGCTGTTGTGGAAACGTCCGGCGGTGGCGGCCATGCTGCCGCTGAAGCGGTACTCGGCGCTCAGGCCCTTGTTGGCGCCGTTCAGGTCCTTGCTGCTATCGAAGTGGGCGGTGGCGAAACCGGTGTCGAGCCAAATTTCGCTTGTCGGCGCGGCATCGATGCTGGTGAACAGGTCGCCGGCCCGCGCCGGCAGCGCTGCCAGCAGCAGCGCAAGGAGTAAGCAACGCATCAGTCGTCGGCCTTCGGATCGAGATCCGGGAACATCACTTCGGTGAAGCCGAAGCGGGAAAAGTCGCGGATCCGCATCGGGTACAGGATGCCGTGCAGGTGGTCCACCTCGTGCTGGACCACGCGCGCATGGAAGCCATCGGCATCACGCACGATCGGATTGCCGAACTGGTCGACGCCCTCGTAGTGCAGCCTGGTGTGGCGCGGCACGCTGCCGCGCAGGCCCGGCACAGACAGGCAGCCCTCGAAGCCCTCTTCCATCTGTTCCGATAAGGGCCTGAGCACGGGATTGATCAGCACCGTCTCCGGCACCGGCGGCGCCTCCGGGTAGCGCCCGTTCCTGGCGAATCCGAAAATCACCAGTTGCAGGTTGACGCCGATCTGCGGCGCCGCCAGCCCCGCGCCATTGGCTGCGTGCATGGTCTCGAACATGTCGGCGATCAGGGCGTGCAGCGCGGGCGTGTCGAATGCCTCGACCTTGTCGGCCACGCGCAGCAGGCGCGGATCGCCCATGCGCAGGATCTCGCGGACGGCCATGCTCACTTCCCTCGCATCTGTTCGGCTTCCAGCAAGCCGGCCAGGCTGGCGCGGAAGCCTTCCGCGGTCTCGGGGTGCTTCAGGCCGATCGCCGCGGTGGCCTGCAGGTAGCCGAGCTTGGAGCCGCAGTCGTAGCGCTGGCCCTGGTAGCGGTAGGCCAGCACGCGTTCGTCGCGCATCAGCGCGGCGATGCCGTCGGTGAGCTGGATCTCGCCGCCGGCGCCGGTGCCCAGGTTCTCGAGATAGGCGAAGATCGAGCCGGAGAGCACGTAGCGGCCGACCACCGCCAGCGTGGATGGCGCCACTTCCGGCGCCGGCTTCTCGACGATGCCGGACACCAGTTCCAGGTCCGGGCGGTAGCTCGAGGCGCTGACGATCCCGTACTGGCGCGTGTTCTCGCGCGCGACGTCCTGCACCGCCAGGATGCTCGAGCGCTCGTAGGCATACAGGTCGGTCATCTGGGCCAGCACCGGGCGGGTAGGCGGGTCGGTGTCCATGAAGTCGTCCGCCAGCAGCACCGCGAAGGGCTCCTCGCCGATCACCGGACGCGCGCACAGCACCGCGTGGCCCAGGCCCAGCGGCGCCGACTGGCGGATGTAGATGCAATTGACGTTCTTCGGAATGACGTTGCGCACGACGTCGAGCAGGGCCTGCTTGCCATGCGCCTCCAGCTCGGCCTCGAGTTCGTAGGCCTTGTCGAAATGGTCTTCGATGGCGCGCTTGTTGCGCCCGGTGATGAAGACCATTTCGGTGATGCCGGCCGCCACCGCTTCTTCGACCGCATACTGGATCAGCGGCTTGTCGACGATGGGCAGCATTTCTTTCGGCTGCGCCTTGGTGGCCGGCAGGAAGCGGCTGCCGAGGCCGGCCACGGGGAATACCGCTTTGCGAATCAGGGTCATGCTGTTTCCTTTATTGCCCGAGCAGGGCCAGCAGCCCCGCTTCGTCGAGGACGGTGACGCCGAGTTCCTCGGCCTTGGCGAGCTTGCTGCCGGCCTCGGCGCCGGCGACGACGTACGAGGTTTTCTTCGATACCGAACCGGACACCTTGCCGCCCGCGGCTTCGATCAGCGCTCCGGCAGCATCGCGGCTCATGGTCGGCAGGGTCCCGGTGAGCACGAAGGTCTTGCCGGAGAAAACGCCTTCGGTGGCCGGTGCTGCTTGCGGCAGCTGGGCCAGCAGCTCGGCGCGCAGCCCGGCCAGCGCGGCGACCTGCTCGCGATTGCCCGGGATTTGCATCCACTCTTCCAGCGCGGCGGCCACGTTGCCTGGCAAGCCGAACACGCCGAACACGTTCAGGTGGGCCAGCGATGCCAGGCTCTGGCCGGCCGCCAGCAGCTGGCGAGCGCGCGGCTCGGTGAGCTTCGGGATGCCGAGCGCCGCCAGCAGGTTCACTTCTTCGAGCTTCTCGCGCAACTGCGCCTTGGGCGCGTGCTCGCCGCGCGGGGTGACGCCGGCCGCCAGCAGCGCGTCGATCTCGCGCTGATTCTGCTCTTCCGCGAAGAATTCGGCGATGGCCTCGGCCACGGTGCCGCCGATGTCGGGCAGCACGCGCAGCAGCGCCTCCGGCGCCTGGCGCACCAGCTCGAAGCGCCCGAGCCAGTCGGCCAGGGTCTTGGCGGTCGACTCGCCCACATGGCGGATGCCGAGCGCGAACAGCAGGCGCTCCAGCGGCGGGTTCTTGCTGGCCTGGATGGCATCGAGCAGATTGTCGGCCCATTTGGTGGCCACTTTACCCTGCTTGACGGTCTCGGGGGTCGTGCCCTCGCGCTCGTCGGCCATGCGCTTCATGGCGAGCAGGTCGTCAAGGGTGAGCCGGTACAGGTCGGCCACGCCGCGGACCAGGTCGCACTCGACCAGGCTGTCGATGTAGCGGTCGCCCAGACCTTCGATGTCCATCATGCGGCGCCCGGCGAAGTGGCGGATCGCTTCCTTGCGCTGGGCCGCGCAGGCCAGGCCGCCGGAGCAGCGCGCGATCGCCTCGCCTTCTTCGCGCACCACGTGCGAGCCGCACACCGGGCAGGTGTCGGGCAGCTTGTAGCGCACCGGTTCGGGCGACGGGCGGCGCTCCAGCACCACCGACAGCACTTCGGGGATGACGTCGCCGGCCCGGCGCACGATCACGGTGTCGCCCACGCGCACGTCCTTGCGCAGCACTTCGTCCTCGTTGTGCAGGGTGGCGTTGGTGACGGTGACGCCGCCGACCGACACCGGGTGCAGACGCGCCACCGGCGTGATGGCGCCGGTCCGGCCGACCTGCACGTCGATCGCCGAGACCGTGGTGAGCGCCTCCTCGGCCGGGAACTTGTGCGCCAGCGCGAAGCGCGGCGCGCGCGACACGAAGCCGAGCCGGGCCTGGTCGGCGACCTGGTCGACCTTGTAGACCACGCCGTCGATCTCATACGGCAGCGTGGCGCGCTTCTGGCCAATGGCGCGGTAGTAGCCCAGCAATCCTTCGCAGCCGGTGACGACCTCGCGTTCTTTCGATACCGGCAGGCCGAGGCGCTCGAACCAGTCGAGCACCGCCGAGTGCGAATCGGGCAGCGCGGCCCCTTCGAGGCGGCCGATGCCGTAGGCGAAGAAGCGCAGCTTGCGCTGGGCCGTGATGCGCGCATCGAGCTGGCGCAGGCTGCCCGCGGCCGCGTTGCGCGGGTTCGCGAATTCCTTCTGCCCGGCCGCGCGCTGGCGTTCGTTCAGGCGCGCGAAATCGTCCTTGAACATCAGGACTTCGCCGCGCACTTCCAGAACGGCGGGCACGGCGCTGCCATGCAGGCGCAGCGGAATCACCCGGACGGTGCGGATGTTGGCGGTGACGTCCTCGCCGGTATAGCCGTCGCCGCGCGTGGCGGCCTGCACGAACACGCCGTTTTCGTAGCGCAGGCTGATCGCCAGGCCGTCGAACTTCAGTTCGCTCGAGTAGGCCACCTGCTGCGCATCCAGCCCGTCGCGCACGCGGCGGTCGAAGTTTTCCACGTCTTCGTCGGCAAAGCCGTTGTTCAGCGAAAGCATCGGCACCGAGTGCGTGACCTGCTTGAATTCGGGAATCGGCGCGGCGCCGACGCGCGAGGTCGGGGAATCGTTCTTGACGGCCTGGGGGTAGGCGCCTTCGAGCTCCTGCAGTTCCCGGAACAGGCGGTCGTACTCGGCGTCCGGAATGGTCGGCGCGTCGAGCACATGGTAGTTATAGATGTGGCGGTTGAGTTCCTCGACCAGCCAGTCCATGCGCTGCTGGGCATCCTGTGGGACCGTCATGCCGCGTCCTCAAACGAACAGGCGCAGCGCGCGGGTGGAGCCGGCCGGGATGTCGGAGGCTTCCATCTCCTGGTAGAACTCGGCGACCTGGCCCTTGATTTCTTCCAGCGCCGGGTCGAGCAGCGGCTGCTCGAAGTCGTCGACGATGGTCGCGTCCAGGCGCAGGGTCAGTTCCTTGGCGCACTTGACCATGGCGCCGAAGCCGTCGCGGCTCGGGGCCACGCAGGGCACATCGAGCAGCAGGGTCAGGCGGTTGGTGGTGTCGGCGCCCAGGGTGACATTGGTCGACAGCGTAAACAGCACGCCACCCGCCCCGTCGGGCATCGAGAACCTGCCGTCCGGACGCACGTCGAAGCCCTGGTTTTCCAGCGCCCCGATGAGGGTCGAGATCGCCCATGGGGCGCCGTTGGCGGCCAGGTTCACGCCCAGCTGGGCGTCGTGGCCGGCCACGAAACGGTGCAGCGTGCGCGCTTCGCTCATCACTTCGATCATGTCCGGCACTTCCGGCTCGGCGCCGATCTCGTCGGCCACCGCGCGCAGGCGCGTCACCAGTTCCGAGTATTCGATCTCGTTGAGGGCCGTGGTACGGGTGGCCAGCTGCACGCCGGCCTGCAGCTTGGTGTAAACGCCGCCGTGCACGATCGGCTCCCACTCGCCGCTGACGGCGAAGCCCACGTAGTGGATCGGTTTGTTGCCGACGCGGCGCAGGGTCTGCAGCGCCGGCAGGATCTTGTCGCCGCGCAGCGCGCCTTCGAAATTGAGCGGAATGATGCAGTCGATCAGCGGGTCGACCAGGCTCTCGGCCAGCTCGGAAGGCGGCGCGTGCGGCGTGGCGCCCGGCGGCGGCGCGGCCGGCGCGAGCGAAGCGACCGTGGTCGGCGTGCGCGCAGCGCCTGGCGTGGCCGGGGCCACGGCCGGCGCCGGTGCAGGCTCGGGTGTGGGCGGGACCGGGGCCGCCGGTTCGTCCGCCGGCACGGCGGCATCGGGCGTCGACACGCCCGGCTCCACGTCCAGCGGCTCCACGTCCAGCGGCGCCAGCGAGGATTCCGCCCCGATGTCGAGCACCGGTTCCTGGCGCTCGACGGCGGTTTCGCCGCTGTGCATCAGGACATCGTCATGGTCCGATGCGAATGCGCGCTCGACGCTCTTGCGGGCCTTGTACTCCTGCCACTTGTTGTAAGAGAAGACACCGGCGACAAACACGCCGGCGGCTGCGATCAGGCTCATTTGGAAATCAGTCATGCTGCTTGTGCCTCAGTTGCGAAATTCGCGGCGGACTCCATGTCCACCGCCACGATGCGCGATACGCCCTGCTCCTGCATCGTCACACCGATCAGTTGGTTGGCCATCTCCATCGCGATCTTGTTGTGCGAGATGAAGAGGAATTGGGTATGGTCCGACATGCGCTTGACCATGCGGCAGAAGCGCTCGGTATTGGCGTCGTCCAGCGGGGCGTCCACCTCGTCCAGCAGGCAGAACGGCGCCGGGTTCAGGCGGAACATCGAGAATACCAGCGCGGTCGCCGTCAGCGCCTTCTCGCCACCCGAGAGCAGGTGGATGGTGGCGTTCTTCTTGCCCGGCGGCTGGGCCATCACCTGCACGCCGGCATCGAGGATCTCGTCGCCGGTCATCACCAGCTTGGCCTGGCCGCCTCCGAACAGGATCGGGAACAGCTCCGAGAAGTGGGTATTCACGCGGTCGAACGTATCCTGCAGCAGGTCGCGGGTCTCGCGATCGATGCGGTGGATCGCGTCTTCCAGCGTGGCGATCGCTTCCTGCAAGTCGTTGTACTGCGAATCGAGGTAGCGCTTGCGCTCGGTCGCCTGGGCCAGCTCGTCCACCGCCGCCAGGTTCACCGCGCCAAGCGCGCCGATGGCATTGGTCAGGCGCGTGACTTCGCCCTGCAGGTATTGCGGCTTCATGTCCGGCGTGAGTTTGTCGAGCAGCTCGGATTCGACTGCGCCGGTGCCGGCCAGCGCCTCGGCGAACTGTTCCTGGTTCAGGCGCGCGGCCTGTTCCTTCAGTTGCAGCTCGGTGATGCGGTCGCGCTGTGGCTGCAGGCTGCGCTCGTTCCCCATGCGCATTTCCTCGAACTGGCGCAGTTGCTGGGTGATCTGGTCGAGCTCATGGCGGGCGTCGGCCAGCGCGCGTTCCTGGGTGCTGCGCCTGTCCAGCAGCACCTGCAGGCCCTCGTGGGCGGTGCCGGCTTCGAGCGCCTCGAGCTCCAGCCTGCCGGCGCCGAGGCTGGCGCCGACCTGCTCGGCCTGGCTGGTAGCGGTGCCGATGTTGCGGCGCAGCTCCTCGATCTTGCTGCGCTGCGAACGCTCGGCGAACTGCGCCTCCTGGGCGCCGCGCTCGAGGTCGCGCAGCTTCTGGCGCGCGTCGGCGAGCAGCTGTTCCTTTTCCATGAAGGCGGCCTGGCCGTCCTCGTGGCCGCCCTGCAGTTCGGCCAGTTCCATGTCGAGCTGCTCGAATTCCTGCTCGGCTTCCGCGGCGGCTTGCCGCTGCTCGGCTTCCTGGGCGGCGATTTCGAGCAGGTCGGCGCCGATCTGGCCGCTGCGCTGATTGAAACGGGCCTCGATCTCGCTCTGCTTGAGCACGTCGATCTGCAGCGCATGCACTTCGCGCTGCAAGGTGGCGCAGCGCTGGCGCGCATCCTGCAAACGCCGGGTCAGGTCGGCGACGGCGGCGTCGGCGCGGGCGGCGCGGCTCTTCGCTTCATCCGCCAGCAGGGTCTGGGCGCGCAGCTGCCGGGCCGTATTCTCGATCTCGTGCTGGCGCGCCAGCATGCCGTCCTGCTCCGCGTCGGGCGCGTGGAAGCGCACGCTGGACTGGCCGACCAGGTGACCCTGGCGGGTGACGAAGCTGCCGCCCTGCGGCAGGCGGGCACGGTTGGCGAAGGCCTCGGCGGCGTCCTGCGCCACGTAGACCCCATGCAGCCAGTCGGCCAGTACGCCGCGCAGGCCCGGCTCGTTCAGGCGCAGCAGGCTGGCGAGCGGCTTCAGGCCGTCGGGGCCATGCGCCAGGCCATCCGCCGCGGCGGCCGGCGAGTACAGCGCCAGGCGGGCTGGCGGCGCGTCGCCGAAGAAGGCCTTGGCCCAGTCGAGATTCGACACCTCGAGCGCGCCGGAGCGTTCGCGCAGCACCGCTTCCAGTGCGGTCTCCCAGCCCGGCTCGATGTCGAGCCTCTGCCACAGGCGCGGCAGGCCGCCCAGTTCGTGCTTGTCCAGCCAGGGCTGGACCTTGCCCTGGGTTTGCACCCGGTCCTGCAACTGGCGCAGTGCGGCCAGGCGGGCTTCCAGCTGGGCGTTCGCGCTGCCTTCCCGTGCCACCAGCGCGTGCGCGTCCCGGCGTTCCTGCTCGACCGCGTCCTGGCGCGCCGTCGCTTCGTCGAGCAGCATGCCCTGCTCTTCCAGCGCCAGCTGCGTTTCTTCGAGTTGCAGGCGCAGATTGTCGAGGGTGGCGCTGTCCGGCAGGTTCAGGCCGTTACGCTCCTGTTGCAGGCGTTCGCGCCGGCCGGCAAGGCCGGTCAGGATATTGGCCGCGTTGCGCTGGTGGGCACTGGCCAGCTCGATGCGCTGCTGCACCTGCATGATGCGGGCGCGCGACTCGCTAGCAGCCTCCTGGGCCTGGCGCCAGGCGGCTTCCAGTTCAGGCACCCGTTCGCCATGGCTTTCGAGCGCGATCTGGGCGCCTTCGGCACGCGCGCCGAGTTCTTCCAGCGTGATCTCGGCCTCTTGCAGCTGCTCTTCGTACTCCTGGCGCTGGGCCAGCCACCCGTCCCTCTGCGCGCCCAGGGTGCCGAGCTGGTTCTGCAGGCGGGTGCGCGACTCGACCACGAACTTGATCTGGGCTTCCAGGCTGCCGATCTCGGAATTGGTCTGGTACAGGGCCCCTTGCGCCGTGTGCAGGCGGTCGCCGATGCTGAAGTGCGCCTGGCGCATGTTTTCCAGCTCGAGCTCGACGTTGCGCAGCTTGGCGGTCTGCGCTTCGAGGGCGGTCTGCGCTTCTTCGACTTCGCGGAAGTAGCGCAGCTGCTCGGCCTTGGCTTCGTTCTTGCGCAGCAGCCAGAGCAGCTTCTGCTTTTCTTCCTGGTCGGCCTGCAGCTGGTGGAAGCGATTGGCCACCGCGGCCTGTCCCTCCAGCTTGTCGAGGTTGGCATTCAGTTCGCGCAGGATGTCCTCGACCCGCAGCAGGTTCTCGCGCGTGTCGGAGAGCCGGTTCTCGGTCTCGCGGCGGCGTTCCTTGTACTTGGAGACGCCGGCGGCTTCCTCGAGGAACACGCGCAGCTCTTCCGGACGCGATTCGATGATCCGCGCGATCATGCCCTGGCCGATGATGGCGTAGGCGCGCGGGCCCAGGCCGGTGCCGAGGAAGATGTCCTGGATGTCGCGCCGGCGCACCGGCTGGCCGTTGATGTAGTAGGTGGAGGTGCCGTCGCGCGTGAGGGTGCGCTTGACCGCGATCTCGGCGTATTGGCCCCACTGCCCCGCCGCCTTGCCCATGCTGTTGTCGAATACCAGTTCGACCGAGGCGCGCCCGGCCGGCTTGCGGTGGGTGGAGCCATTGAAGATCACGTCCTGCATCGACTCGCCGCGCAGCTCGGAAGCCTTGGATTCGCCCAGCACCCAGCGCACGGCGTCGATGATGTTCGACTTGCCGCAGCCGTTCGGGCCGACCACGCCGACGAGCTGGCCGGGCACCTGGAAATTGGTGGGATCGACGAAAGACTTGAATCCCGACAATTTGATGGAGGAAAGGCGCACGTTGCTTCGGCTTGGGCTAGAGAGTCGTCAAAGGCCCAATCATACCATCTGTTGCTTGCCTAACGGCTAAGGAACATCCATGAAGCGGCGAACCTGCCTTCCCTGCCGCCGCCCATCCACGGGCAGGCATTTCTGGAGAGTAAGGTGCATGGGGGCTGCGCGGGCGGTGCCATCTTGCCCGCACCGACAAACTGCTGCCGAGTATCAGGTGTGCGCGGCGGACGGTCCGGCGTCGTTTTCGGCGGCGCGCCCGACCGCCTCGCCCAGCACGCGTCCGACCACGCCGTCGAGCGCCAGCACCCGGATGCTGCCGCTGCGGAAGGCGTCGGCCAAACGTTCGGCCGGCAGCGAGAAGGCTTCTTTCCGGTTGGCGCCGGAAAAGATGAACAGCGTGCGCAAGGGGCTGACCCAGGCCAGTCGCAGCTTGCGCACCCCGGCCGCGCCGCTGAATTCGACGCGCATGCCGCGCTCCAGCCCGGCCAGGGCGGTCGCCGCCGGGTCGGTGGACGCTTCCTCGTCGGCGGCCGCCGCCTGCTCCTGGGCGATGCGGCGCAGCGCGTCCTGCTGGGCTGCCTCCACCGCCAGTTCCAACTGCCGTTCCGGCGACAGCTCGATCGGCGCGCGCACGATGGTGGCGTGGCAGTCGGCCAGTTCGGCAAAGAACTGCAAGCGCTCGGCATCCTGCCATTGGACGGCGTCGAGCCATTTATTCAAGGTGGCGAGCAGCGCCGGCAGCCGCTTGATGAGCGCCTTGCGCTGTTCCTGGGTGGCCTTCGGCTTGACGCTCCAGATCAGGTCGTCCATGGCGCGGGTGGCGTTGTCCACCGCGCCCGGCTTGCTGTCCTCGATGGTATAGGCCAGTGTCAACACCGGCGTCCAGCGCTGTTCCAGGAACGTGCCGACCAGCGCCACCACCTGCTCCCCGGCCAGGCGCAGCGAGACCGCCTTGCGCGCCGAGCGGCTGGCGGCGGCCTGTTTTTCCTGGCGCGTGGCCTGCGCGATCGGCCCCGCGATGGCCGCCTGCGCGGCCTGTTCGCGCGCGGCGATGCTCGCTTCGAGGTCGGCCACCGCGGCGGCGAAGACTTCCGGCTGCGCTTCCAGGCGCAGCTTGTCGACGCCCCGCTGCATCGCGCGGTAGACCGGATCGTCCGGGTTGGCGCCCTGCTCCCAGCCGGCACTCGACAACAGGTCGAGCATGCGCCGGGCCGGATGCGCCTCTTCGAAGAAGAAGCTGCGGTCCTTGAGGGCCGCCTTCAACACCGGCACCTGCAGGAAGGCGATCAGTTCGCGCGTCTCGTGCGGGATCGATTCGTCCAGCAGCACGGTCTCGAAAATGCGCGACAGCAGGTCGAGCGTGGTCTCGTCGCCGCGCGACAGGCTGCCCTGGGGCAGGCTCTGTTTCAGGCGCGGCAGGTAGAACACCTCGTGCGCGCCGGACGCTTGCGCAAGCATGCCCGAGCCCGCGGCAGGCGGCGCGCCACCCAGCTTGTCGAGCACCTCGATCAGCGGCGCCGACATTGCCGCCGCCAATCCCGCCGCATGCGGGACCGGAACGCCGGCCACCGGTGCGGGCCCGGCATTGGGCGTCACCGTCCCGGCGCCCGGCTGCCCCGCGCTGCCCCGGGCTGCCGGGCCGGCCGCGAAGCCGGCCGCCGCGCTCGGGCGCCAGCCGCCGCTGCCCTGCGGCAGGTCGGGAATCTCGGGGATAGCGAGGTCGGCGCCCGCCGCTGCCTCGGCCGCGCCGAACAGCTGACGCAACTGCCGGGTCACGGCCGTATCGCGGCGCGCCCGTGCGGCCCTGGCGGCGGCGCTGTCGTCGGTCTTGGCGAAGCGCGCGTCCTGCCCGCGCGCCCGCGCCGGCTTGAGCTTGTCGTTCAGCGCGTCGAGCAGCGGCCCGAGATCGAACACGATCCCCGGACGCAGCAAGGGCAGCACCAGCTCGTGCGAGGCTTGATCGGGCTCGAATTCGCACCAGGCTTCCTGCAGCGCGCGCAGGAAGACTTCCGGACGGAAGGGATTGTGGCTGGCGCGCACCAGTTCGCGCCCGAGCAACACGCCCAGGCGCACCCCCAGGCTGGCCAGGCGTTCCGAATGCTGGATATCGAAGGGCCGACTGACGGCCGCGAACGCCAACTGATTATCCATTTCCTCGAGCGGCACCAGGCTCAGGGTCAAGGGGGCGGGCGCGGCTGGGGTCAAGCCGGGCGCCAGCAGTGCGACTTCCTTGCGCAGCGCCAGTTCGATGCCGGTCGAGGCCAGGTGCACGAAGGCGTAGGCATTGTCCTTGAGAAGATTGCCGGACCGGATGCGGCGCGCGGCCTGCTGGGGATCGGGACCGGCCGTCGTCATGTCCAGCAGCACAGCGCTCATGCGTTTGGCCACGTCCATCAGCCCGTCGCCTGCCTGCGTCGTCGCGACGGAGACGAGCGCGTCCAGCGTCGCCTGTTGCGCGCTGGCGGCCTTGCGGGCGGCGGGTGTCTGGGCAGTGTTCACGGCCATGGTGGTGAGGCGGATCGATTATTCCATTGTGCCACATTATTTCCACAAGGCAATGAGAAAGTGCATATGTCGCCTGGCCCAGCCCTGCGCTGCGCATGTTGTGCCCTACTCGACCGGAAATAACGCCTTGAGAACGTCGGAGGCTGTCCTACACTGGATCACGCGGTGTTCCGATACCGGGTCATCTGCACGGAAAGCATGATGGCTCGACCGGAATTGCTGCGGTAACGCTCCACAGCTCGGCAAGCAGGACATTTTTCCCCTACTGGAAAGGAAATGATCATGGCCTCGAATCAAGGAAAATCGAACCGCGGCGGCACCCCGCAACAGCACGCGGAAGCGGGCCGCCAGAGCCACAAGAATGACGGCAACAAGCAGTCGGGTTCGGGCTCGGGCTCGCGCTCCGGCAGCAGCAGCGGCACCCGCGGCGGCACCCCGGAGCAGCACGCCGAAGCCGGCCGCCAAAGCCACAAGAACGACAAGAACCGCTGATCCGGCGGCAGGCCCGGCCTGCCTCCTGCATGGCGACTGTCGTCGGCCCACCGCATGCGGTGGGCTTTTTTTCGGGCGCAAGACAGGCGCCCGGCCGGCACGACATCAGATATTGCGCAGCATGCCGCCCTTCGGCGGACGGAAGTCGCGGACGTCGTTCACCAGCCCGGCAATCTTGGCGTCGCGCGCATTCAGGTGCAGATCGGAGTACTGGTGGATGGCCCATTGCTCCGGCGTCAGTTCGACACACTTGCGCAGGATCGATTCGGTGCGCGCATCGTCCGCGCGCAGGCCTTCGACAATGATGTTCAGCGCATCCGGGCGCGAGCCGGGCGAGGCCGTCGCGTGCGACTTGTGCACCATGAAGCGCGCGGTCTCGCTGCAATAGCGCTCGCTGCCCGCCAGGTAGAGGATGACCGCGATCGACGCCACCGCCCCGCCGTTGTACATGACGAACTTGATCGGCGAATTGGCCAGGAAGTTGTGCAGGCACAGGCCGTCGCTGACATAGCCGCCGTTCGACTGCACCAGCACATGGGCCGTCTCGATGCCGTCCTCGGTCATCATCGACACTGCTTCGAACACCCGGTGCACCATGTCGCTGTTGACGTCGCCCGACAGTGTGAACCAGGCTTCCTTGACCTGCTGTGCTTTCTCTTCGCTCATAGTTTTTCCCACTGCAAAGTGTGTGGAATAAGTGTAGCAAAAACGCGCCCGAAAGCCATTTCCGGTCGGCCCGCCAATAGTGCGCGGCAATTCTTTTTGGAAATCGCCAATCTTGCCCCTGGGCGAGGCCCATTTGGTTGACACCAATCCAATGCTGGCATATCCTCCACAGTCTTGACCGGGAGAGCGCAGGAACACCTGCCGCCGAAGGGGCACTACCCACAAACTCTCAGGCAAAAGGACTGGTCAGGGAGCGGCAGCGCACGGCGCGGCCCGCTCACACTCTGGAGAGCGGCCCCGCGACACACGGAGCCCACCGAAGGGGCAGGCGGCAATGCCGCTATCTCTCAGGTACCAAGGACAGAGGGGATACAGGCGCCCACATGGCGCACGCACCCCTATTCACTGCCCGAGGACCCCATGACGCTCAAAGCGACCCCGCTCAATTCCGCACACCGCTCCCTGGGAGCCAAGATGGTCGACTTCGGCGGCTGGGACATGCCGGTCAACTACGGCTCCCAGATCGAGGAGCACAATGCCGTCCGCCTCGATGCCGGCATGTTCGACGTCTCGCACATGTGCGTGGTGGACCTGAAGGGCGCGAACGTGCGCGCTTTCCTGCGCGGCCTGCTGGCCAACAACGTCGACAAGCTGCAAATTCCCGGCAAGGCGCTCTACTCCTGCATGCTCAACCCCGAGGGCGGCGTGATCGACGACCTGATCGTCTACTACTTCAGCGAAGACTGGTTCCGCCTGGTCGTCAACGCCGGCACCGCCGAGAAGGACGTGGCCTGGATGCAGCAGCAGAACGCGGCCACCGATTCCGGCGTCACCATTACCCAGCGCCGCGATGGCAACGACCCGATCGCCCTGATCGCGGTGCAGGGCCCGAACGCCCGCGCCAAGGTGTGGCAGGTGCTGCCGGCTACCCAGGCCGCTTCCGAACCGCTCAAGCCGTTCAATGTCGTGATCGTCCCCGATACCCCGTTCGGCGAAGTCATGGTGGCGCGCACCGGCTACACCGGCGAAGACGGCTTCGAAATCGGCGTCGCTGCCAGCCAGGTCGAAGCCCTGTGGAAGGCCTTCGCCGCTGCCGGCATCACGCCGGCCGGCCTGGGCGCGCGCGACACCCTGCGCCTGGAAGCGGGCATGAACCTGTACGGCCAGGACATGGACGATAGCGTGAACCCGCTCGACGCCGGCCTGGCCTGGACCGTCGACCTGGTCTCGGAGCGCGACTTCATCGGCAAGGCGGCGCTGCAGGCGAAAGGCCAGCAGGCCAATTTCGTCGGCCTGATCCTGCGCGAGAAAGGCGGCATCCTGCGCGCCCACCAGAAGGTGGTCGCGGCTTCCGGCAATGCAGGCGAGATCACCAGCGGCACCTTCAGCCCGAGCATGCAGCAGGCGATCGCGCTGGCGCGCGTGCCGCTCGACGTGGCCGTCGGCGACACCGTGCACGTCGAGATCCGCGACAAGAAACTGGCTGCCAGCGTGGTGAAGCTGCCGTTCGTGCGTAACGGCAAAGTTCTCGCAGTCTGACCAAGAAAAACCAACAACAAGCTTTATACTACCGCCTCATCCCTATTGGAGCCTTACATGAACATCCCAACCGACCTGAAATACACCGAGTCCCACGAGTGGGTGCGCCGCGAAGCCGACGGCAGCCTGACCGTCGGCATCACCGAGTACGCACAGGACGCGCTGGGCGACATCGTGTTCGTCGAGCTGCCGCAGGTCGGCAAGGCATTCACCGCCGGCGACGACGCCGCGGTGGTCGAGTCGGTCAAGGCCGCCAGCGACATCTACGCCCCGGTGTCGGGCACCGTCACCGCCTTCAACCAGCCGGTCGCCGACGCCCCGGATTCGATCAACCAGGACGCCTACGGCGCCTGGCTGTTCAAGCTGGCCCCGAGCGACGCCGGCGCCTTCGACAAGCTGCTGGACGCCGACGCCTACGGCAAGACCACCGGCGCCTGAGATGTTCGTAGGGTGGGCGGCTGTGCCGCCCACGCGTCCAGCGCACGGACGCACCGTGCCAATGCATGTTTTCCTTGAACGCGTGGGCAAGAACTTGCCCACCCTACGGTATGAACTTTTCGCCGCCTGCGCGGCCCGTTTCACCGGCTTCACCCCCCATTCTCCCCTTCTCCTGGCCATTACCATGACCCGCACCAGCCTCACCCAACTCGAAGCGCGCGATTCGTTCATCCCGCGCCACATCGGCCCGTCCGAATCCGAACAGGCAGCCATGCTGTCGACCCTGGGCTACGCCTCGCGCGCCGCCCTGATCGACGCGGTCGTGCCCGCGAACATCCGCCGCAAGGACACGATGGACCTGGGCCAGTTCGTCGAACCGCGCAGCGAGGAGCAGGCGCTTGAAACCCTGCGTGCGCTGGCGTCGAAGAACAAGGTCATGAAGTCGATGATCGGCCAGGGCTACTACGGCACCCACACCCCGAAGGTCGTCCTGCGCAACATCTTCGAGAACCCGGCCTGGTACACCGCCTATACCCCATACCAGCCGGAGATCTCGCAGGGCCGCCTGGAAGCGATCCTGAACTTCCAGCAGATGATCACCGATCTCACCGGCATGGGCATCGCCAACTCGTCGATGCTGGACGAAGGCACCGCCGCCGCCGAAGCCATGACCCTGCTGCAGCGCGTCGGCAAATCAAGCTCGAAGGTCTTCTACGTGGCCGACGACGTGCTGCCGCAGACCCTGGAAGTGGTGCGCACCCGCGCCGAGCCGATCGGCGTCGAAGTGCGCGTGATCGCCGCGGGCGACATCGAAAAGCTTGAAGAGACCTGCTTCGGCGTGCTGCTGCAGTACCCGGGCGTGAACGGCGAAGTGCGCGACTACCGCGCCGCGGTGGAGCACCTGCACGCGGCCGGCGCGATGGTGGTCGTGGCCGCCGACCTGCTGGCCTTGACGATGCTGGCCGCGCCGGGCGACTGGGGCGCCGACGTGGTGGTCGGCAACAGCCAGCGCTTCGGCGTGCCGCTCGGTTTCGGCGGCCCGCACGCCGGCTATCTGGCCACCCGCGACGAATACAAGCGCAGCATGGCCGGCCGCCTGGTCGGCGTCACCGTCGACGCCCAGGGCAACCAGGCCTACCGCCTGGCGCTGCAGACCCGCGAGCAGCACATCCGCCGCGAAAAGGCGACCTCGAACATCTGTACCGCCCAGGTGCTGCTGGCCGTGATGGCCGGCATGTACGCGGTCTACCACGGCCCGCAAGGCCTGAAGCGCATCGCCCAGCGCGTGCACCGCCAGACCGCGATCCTGGCGCGCGGCCTGCAACAGCTCGGCCTCGAGGTGCTCAACACCACCTACTTCGACACCCTGACCGTCAAGGGCGACGCGGCAGCGCTGCACGCCGCCGCGCTTGATGCCGGCATCAACCTGCGCCGCGTCGACGACGGCCACGTGGGCGTGTCGCTGGACGAAACCACCACCCGCGACGACCTCGCAAGCCTGTTCGCCGTCTTCGGCGGCGGTCGAACCGTCGATATCGACGCCCTCGACGAGGACGTGGCCGACGCCTACCCGGCCGAGCTGGCGCGCACCAGCGCCTACCTGAGCCACCCGACCTTCAACCGCTACCACGCCGAGCACGAGATGCTGCGCTACCTGCGCTCGCTGGCCGACAAGGACCTGGCGCTGGACCGCACCATGATCCCGCTCGGTTCCTGCACCATGAAGCTGAACGCGACCTCGGAGATGATCCCGGTCACCTGGCCGGAGTTCTCGAACATCCACCCGTTCGCCCCCAACGACCAGACCGTCGGCTACCGCGAGATGATCGACCAGCTGGAAGCCATGCTGTGCGCCGCCACCGGCTATGCCGCGATCTCGCTGCAGCCGAACGCCGGCTCGCAGGGCGAGTATGCCGGCCTCTTGGTGATCCAGAAGTACCACCAGGCGCGCGGCGAAGGCCACCGCAACATCTGCCTGATTCCATCGTCCGCGCACGGCACCAACCCGGCGTCGGCCAGCATGGTCGGCATGAAGGTCGTGGTCACCGCCTGCGACGAGAACGGCAACGTCGATCTCGGCGACCTGAAGGCCAAGGCCGAGCAGTACAGCCGTGACCTGGCCTGCGTGATGGTCACCTACCCGTCGACCCACGGCGTGTTCGAGGAAGGCATCAAGGAACTGTGCGAGATCGTGCACCAGCACGGCGGCCAGGTCTACGTGGACGGCGCCAACATGAACGCGATGGTCGGCGTGGCCGCGCCGGGCGCTTTTGGGGGCGACGTCAGCCACCTGAACCTGCACAAGACCTTCTGCATCCCGCACGGCGGCGGCGGCCCGGGCGTCGGCCCGATCGGCGTCGGCGCGCACCTGGCGCCGTTCCTGCCAAACCAGCTGTCGACCGGCTACGTGCGTAACGAAGCGGGCATCGGCGCGGTCAGCGCGGCGGCCTACGGCTCGGCCTCGATCCTGCCGATCTCGTGGATGTACATCGCGATGATGGGTGCGTCTGGCCTGACCGCGGCCACCGAAGTGGCGATCCTGAACGCCAACTACATCGCGCGCCGCCTGGCCCCGCACTACCCGGTGCTGTACACCGGCCACGACGGCCTGGTCGCGCACGAGTGCATCATCGACCTGCGCCCGCTGCAGGACAAGACCGGCATCTCGAACGAAGACGTGGCCAAGCGCCTGATGGACTTCGGCTTCCACGCCCCGACCATGAGCTTCCCGGTGCCGGGCACCCTCATGATCGAGCCGACCGAGTCGGAGTCGAAGGCCGAGCTGGACCGCTTCATCGAGGCCATGATCGCCATCCACGCCGAGATCGTGAAGGTCGAGCGCGGCGAGTACGACAAGATGGACAATCCGCTCAAGGGCGCGCCGCACACCGCCGAGGTGGTGACCGCCGACGAATGGGCCCATGGCTACTCGCGCGAAGTGGCGGCCTTCCCGGTGGCCTCGCTGCGCAAGAAGAAGTACTGGCCGCCGGTCGGCCGCGCCGACAACGTGTACGGCGACCGTAACCTGTTCTGCGGCTGCGCGCCGATCAGCGACTACGAGTAATCTGCGACAATGGCGTAGGGCGGTCCGGGGCGCGCAGCCGCTTTGGCGGCCGCCCTACGCGTCACTTGCGGCTCGACGCGAGCCGCAAGTGCGACCGCTCGTGACGGCGGCGTTCCCTGGGTAGATCCCGGGTAGCGCCGCTTTCTTTTTGTTCGGCCTGCGCGGGCGCGGGTTCCGCTTCCGTTTCCGGTTCGCCGAGGCGGAACGCGGCCACCGTGCGCGACAGCGCCAGTGCCTGCATCTGCAGGGTCCGCGCCGCCGCGGCCGCTTCCTCGACCAGCGTGCAGTTCTGCCGGGTTACCTCGTCCATCCGCACGATGGCCTGGTTGACGTTGGCCAGGCTGCCCGCCTGCCCGGCACTGGCGCTGCCGATCTCGCCGACCACCTCTTCCATCGCGCGCGTCGCGCCGGCCGCATCGTCGATGCTGTCGCCGGCCTGGCGCGCCCAGGCCGTGCAGCCGTCGATCTCGGCGATCGAACGCGCCGCCAGCTCGCGCACCTCGCGCGCCGCGCCGGCCGCGCGCTGGGCCAGCGCCCGCACCTCGTTGGCGGCGTCGGCGAACTCGCTGCCGCCTTCGCCGTCTCGCGCCGAGGCCAGCGCGGCGTTCAGCGCCAGCGTCCCGGCTTCGCTGGCGAAAGCGTCGATCGCGCCCGCCGCCTCGGCCGCCCGCGCCGCGCCTTCCTTTACCGCGGCCAGCGTTGTCGCCATGCGCTCCACGGTCTGGCCGCCCGCGCGGACGCTATGCGATGCGGCCTGTGCCAGTCGATTCGCGGCCAGCGCGCCGGTGGCGGTCACGGTCACGGTTTCCGCCAGTTGCTGCATGCTGGCGGCGGTGTCTTCCAGCGACCGGCTGCGGAACACGGCGCGGCTGTGCATGCTCAGGTTGCCCAGCGTGATCTCGCGCGAGGCGCTGCCGATGGTGCGCGCCGATTCCAGCACCGTGCGCAGGGTTCCGTTCAGGTTGCGGATGCCGGCGTCCAGCGCACGCGAGGTCTCTCCGATCTCGTCGCCGCCGTAGCTGCGCTCGCCGACGGTCAGGTCGCCGCTCGCCAGCCCCAGGGCGGCAGCGCCGATGCCCCGGATCTGCTGCAACAGTGCGCGCCGCACCGCCATCGTGATGGCCAGCGACACCCCGACCGCCAGCAGCACCACGAAGGGCATCAGGCCGGACGTGAGCCGGAAGTCGGCAGCGGCGCCGTTCGACGCCTCCTCGGACAGCTCGCGCTCGAGCCTGGCCAGCATCGTCATGCGCTCGACCAGCGTGGAGAACGCGGCTTCGGGCTTGATCATGGCATTTGCGCCGATGGTCTGGTCGGCATGCGCCAGCTCGACCACCTCGCGCGCCGCCCGCACGTACAGCCGATGCGCCTGCACCGCCCCCTCGACATGGCGCCGCTCCAGGCTCCCGGATTCGGTCTGGAGCGCCAACTCGGCGAACGCGCGCGCGATCGCACCATGCTGACGATGGATGTCGGCGATCAGGATGTCGATGCGGGAACGCGAAAAGCTGCTGCCGAGCCAGGTGAGCAGCTTGTAGGTGTCGGCGTGCACGCGTTGGGCCTGGGCCACCAGTTCGGTGGCGCTGCGCATCTGTACTGCGCGCGGACCGACGATGGCCTGCAGTGACTGGTGCTGGCGCACCATGGCATAGTAGGCGCCGCTCGAGAGCAGCACCAGCAGCAACAGGACGACGCCGGGCGCGAGCAGCAGCTTGGGACCGATCTTCAGTCGCGACAGCATGGCTCAGGCGCTGCGAAACGGGATGCCGGCGTGGAAAGGACGCCGGCGGGCGGGCATGGTGGTGTGCATGGTGGCGTGCATGAGGCCTCCCTCCTATCAAACGCGCGCAATTTCCTAGACGCATTCAATGAATCTACGCGCTTCAATATCAGGGGAGTTTGCGCCGGCTCAGATCGCCCGCCAGATTGGCGAGGAACCAACAGACATATGCATTGTGAAACAATCACTTACCAATTTGATATAGTTGACAGTCACGCAGCTTGTATCCTTGCGCTCGACCTGATCAACCACGTCACGAAGAGGACTCGCATGAAGGCCACCGGCATCGTTCTTGCCGTATCACTCCTTGTCGTCGGCAGCGCCCAGGCGCAGCTGGCCGATACCCCGGCACCGCGCCTGGAAGCCGAGCCGACTGGACCCGTCGGGCCACTGGCCAAGGGTTTCAAGCGCTATCAGCCCGTCTATGGCGGCAACGAAACCGCGAATCCCAACGACCGCGAGTTCAAGGGCTTCCGCACCGATCCCAGGCTGGTGCTCGGCTATGCCTTCAACCCCTACCTTGCGATCGAAACCGGATTTTCCTACCTGCAAGACAAAGGTTTCCACAAGATCGACACCTTCCATCCTCGGGACGCGGCCACGGAAGCCGCCCTCGCGGCGGGCGACATCACCGCCAGAAGCCATACCACCTACGTCGCCGCCACGATCACGGTGCCGGTCAGCGACCGCCTGACCGCCTACGGGAAGTTCGGTATCGCGCAGAGCGAAGTGAAGGCAAGCGACAATCTGGTCACCCCCGAGCGGGTCCGCAGCCATATTGCCGGACAGGGCTATGGCGGCGAATCGGCCACGGGTGCATACGGCGCGGTCGGCGCCAGGTACAAGCTGAACGACAGGGCCACGTTGAAAGGCGAGGCCCGGCTGAACGGCAGCGCCCGCAAGTTTGGCAGCGCAGCGAACGCCAGCGGCGTGCACGGCAGCGTGGGAATCGGCTTCTGATCGCCCCGGGCCTGCTCCGCGGGCTTCCCATCCGGTTACACTACCGGGATGAACAACAGCAGGCAATCGACCACTTTCCTCGACCGGCTCGGCCGCCTGCCCGCACTCTGCGCATTCTCGCTCCTGCTGCACCTGCTCGTTCTTGCTTGCATCACGGTGCGGGTGCCCCCGCCGCCCACGCCCGGCGGGGGCGCGCTGACGGTACGGCTCGCCGCGCTCGCGCCCCAGCGTTCCGCGCCGGAGGCGCCCGGCCGGCCTGCCGCCGTCACAGCCGACGCGCCTGCCGTACCCGCCGCCTCCGGCGCGCGCCCGGGGCCGCGCCCGCCCCCACCGCCCGCCGCTCCGTCCGCGCCACCGGATCCGACGCCGTCCGCCGGCGATGCCGAAGCGATCCAGATGCCGAGCCGCTACCGCGTCTCCATGCCGCCCTCGGTCACACTCGCGTACGCCGTGCGCGACGCCTCAGGCCAGACCGGAGCGGCAAGCCTGCGCTGGGAGACCGACGGGGTGCGCTACCGGATGGCGTTCGACGGCGTGACGGGCCGGATCGACAGCGAGGGAGGCACCGACGATGCCGGCATCGCCCCGCAGCGTGCCAGCTACGGGCTCGGCGCGGGAAGCGTCGCCGTCGCGTTCGAACGTGAACGCGGAGCGATCGTCTTCGAGGCTTTCGGGCGCAGCCAGCAAGACAGGCCGGGCAGTCAGGACGGCGCCACGGTGTTGATGCAACTGGCCGGCATCGGGCTAGCCGATCCGGACCAGATGCAGGACGCGGTCGACATCCATGTCGGGCGGGCCGACCATGCTGCGGTCGAACGCTATCGGGTAGTGGGGAAGGAACAGCTGGCAACGCCCATCGGCACGATGGAAACCCTGCACCTGGCGCGCGGCGGCGCGATCCGCCTGGAAGTCTGGCTGGCGCCGCAGCGCGGCTGGCTGCCGGTGCAACTGCGCGTCACGGCGCCGGACGGCAGCGCGCGCACGCAGGTGGTGAAGGAGATCGGCGCGGCGCCGCCCGGTTAGGCGGCGCCGCGGCCATTTTCTAAGGCTCTGTCAGCGTTAACTATGGATGAGGGCTGAACTGCTGAGCACCTCCCTGGTCGAACACCTGTCTCCATCGACAGGAAGCGGCCGTGAAAACACCCAGCTTCAAGAAATGGTTCGCGCGGCTGCCCGCACTGAACGGGGCGCAGCGCCAACAAACACTGGCGGCATTGCATCCGGCCGCAGGGCTGGACCGGATCGTCGCCCTCATCGAGCAGATCCGCGCACCCCAACGCGCCTGCCCGCGCTGCGCCTCCCAGCGCTGCCACCGGCACGGCCATGCCAACGGCCTGCAGCGCTACCGCTGCCGGGAATGCGGCCGCAGCTTCAACGACCTGAGCGGCACGCCTTTGGCACGGCTGCGGCTGCGCGAAAAATGGCTCGACTACCTGGACGCATTGATCGCGGCCACATCAGTGCGCCGCGCCGCCCTTGACGTGGGCGTGCACCGCAACACCGCGTTTCGCTGGCGCCACCGCTTCGTCGACCGGGTCAAGCACGACCAGCCAGAGCAATTGAGCGGCATCGTCGAGGCCGATGAAATGTTTATCCTGGAATCGCAAAAGGGCGCGCGCAAGCTGGACCGGGCGCCGAGAAAGCGTGGCGGCGCGGCGCGCAAACGCGGCATCTCAAACGAGCTCGACTGTATCCTGGTGGCACGCGACCGCGCCAGGCAGACCATCGGCGCGCTGGTCGGGCGCGGGGCCTTGAAGGCGGCGCACCTGGAACGCCACCTGCTGCCCAGGCTCGACCGGCAAGCACTCCTGGTCAGCGACGCCAACGCTGCCTACCGGGCGTTTTCACGCAAACATGGGATCGCCCACCAGGCGGTCAACTTGCGCGCAGGCGTGCGGGTGCGCCGCCAGGCTGGCGGCGCCCTCCACGTCCAGAACGTCAACGCTTTCCACCAGCGTCTGCGCGACTGGCTGGCCCGCTTTCGCGGCGTGGCATCGCGCTACCTGCCGAATTACCTCGGCTGGCACCGGGTGCTCGACCGCGCACGGGTAATTACTGCGGAACAGTTCTTACGCATCGCAATCGGGGTCATCAATAGATAAAGGTAACAGCGCCTTTTCCTATGCCAGCTTGGCCGCGTGTTCGCGGGTCGCATGGAAGGTCAGCTTGGGCCAGCGTTCCTGCGTCAGGCGCAGGTTGACCCCCGAGGTGGCCAGGAACGCCAGGTTGCCGGCGGCGTCGTAGGCGACCTGGTGGCCGAGCTGGTTCTCGAAGTCGGACAAGGACTTCTTGTCATCGCTCGACACCCAGCGCGCGCTGCTGATGCTGCTGCTCTCGAACACGGCGTCGACCCCGTACTCGTTCAGCAGGCGGCTGGCGACGACTTCGAACTGCAGCACGCCGACCGCACCCAGGATCAGGTCCGAGCCCAGCACCGGCTTGAAGACCTGCACCGCGCCCTCTTCGCCCAGCTGCTGCAGGCCCTTGTGGAGCTGCTTCATCTTCAGCGGATTGCGGATGCGCACAGTACGGAACAGGTCCGGGGCGAAATACGGGATACCGGTGAAGGTCAGCAGCTCGCCTTCCGAGAAACTGTCGCCGATCTGCATGTTGCCGTGGTTCGGCAGGCCGATGATGTCGCCGGCGTAGGCTTCTTCCACCTGCTCTCGGCTGGACGCCATGAAGGTCACCACCGAGGACAGCTTGACCTCCCTGCCCAGCCGCAGGTGCTTGACCTTCATGCCCTTCTCGAAGCGGCCCGAGCAAACGCGCAGGAAAGCGATTCGGTCGCGGTGGGCCGGGTCCATGTTGGCCTGGATCTTGAAGACGAAGCCGGAAAACCGCTCCTCTTCCGGTTTGACCGCGCGCACGGTAGCGTCGCGCTCGCGCGGGGCCGGAGCCCAGTCGACCAGCGCCGACAGGATCTCGCGCACACCGAAGTTGTTGATCGCCGAGCCGAAGAACACCGGGGTCTGCACGCCCGCCAGGAAGCGCTCGAGATCGAACACGTGCGAGGCGCCGTGCACCAGTTCCACTTCCATCTTGAGCTGCTCGATCTCGAGCGGGAACATCTCGGCCAGCTTCGGGTTGTCGATGCCCTTGACGATTTCGAAGGCGCCGTCGGCCTTTTCCTCGCCGGCCTTGAACAGCATGATCTCGTCGCGCAGCAGGTGGTACACGCCGCGGAAGTTCTTGCCCATGCCGATCGGCCAGGTCACCGGCGCGCACTCGATCTTCAGCACCGACTCGACTTCGTCGAGCAGTTCCAGCGGATCGCGGGTCTCGCGGTCCATCTTGTTCATGAAGGTGACGATCGGCGTGGCGCGCATGCGGCAGACATCGAGCAGCTTGATGGTCTGCGCCTCCACGCCCTTGGCCGCGTCGATCACCATCAGCGCCGAGTCGACCGCGGTCAGCACGCGGTAGGTGTCTTCGGAGAAGTCCTGGTGGCCCGGGGTATCGAGCAGGTTGACCACGTGGTCGCGGAACTCGAACTGCATCACCGAGGAGGCGACCGAGATGCCGCGCTGCTTCTCGATGTCCATCCAGTCCGAGGTCGCATGGCGGCCGCTCTTGCGGCCCTTGACGGTACCGGCGAGCTGGATCGCGCCCGAGAACAGCAGCAGCTTCTCGGTCAGCGTCGTCTTGCCCGCATCGGGGTGGGAAATGATGCCGAAGGTGCGGCGCCGCGCGACTTCGCGCGGGATCGTGCCTGCCAGGCGGGTGGTCGTGTTGCCGGCGGCGGGAATGCCGTCGTCGGCGTGGAGATCGGTGTCGTTGGCCATAGTCGAGCCTTGCAAAGCGGCCCTTGGAAGAAAACCCTCGATTTTACCGATTCCGGCCCGTTCCGTGTGAAGAGAATGGCGCTGTGCGCCCGGTCCTGGCGACTGCGCGGGCGCCGCGCCGCGGTGGCGGCCGCCGCCCGCCACCGCCAGGGCTTCAGTCGCGCACGCGGCGCCAGCCGGCGCGCCGGGTCGGCATGGTCGAGGCCGGATTGTGGTCCTTGGTCACCGTCTTGCCGTCCGCCGTCGTCGCGATGGTCTTGGTTTCGCCGTTCGGCAAGCCGATGTTGATGAAGCCGACCACCGCCGAGTTGTTCGACAGCGTCGAGCCGGCCACTTCGCGCACCGGCAGCGCGGTGCACAGGTCGAGCTCGTAGATGTTGCTGGTGCCGCCAACCGAGCATGCCGACGAAGAGCTCGGCAAATTGGTGACGGTGGTGAGGGTGCCGAGCACGATCTTCGGGTCGAGATTGACGCGTTCGCCGGTGTTGCGGTCGAAGTCCACATACCAGCCGGCCTGGGTTGCCAGGTTCACCGCCTGGCCGTCGATCGTGTAGGTGTCGCCGCCGGCGTTCGGGATCCTGGTCAGGGATTGCCGCGCCATCGATGCGCCGCGCCATTCCGACGCAGCGATCGCGATGCCGCTGTCCTTCAGCACATAGGCCGACTGCACCGCCGTGTTGCCGACATCGGTGATGTCGAGCAGGCGTCCGGTGCCGAACGCCACCATGCGCTGGGTTCCCGGCACCTGCACGCCGTCCTCGTTGGTCGCATCGCGCCGGCACAAGGCCACGTCGGGACGCGTCGTGATCGGCTGGTTCGGGCCGGCGTCCCCCATCTTCAGGGTGCGCACGGTGCCCGGGCTGGTGAAGTCGAAGCGCCACATCTGGCCCAGGTTGTCGCCGCCGTACACGTAGGTCACCAGCGGGTCGGTGCTTGGATTGTCGGTGATCGCGGTGATCTTCGCCAGGCCGGACGGTGTCGCGGTGCTGCCGGAGCCTGTCGAGATCCGGTCCAGTACCTGGCCGGTCGCGACGTCGACCACGAACAGGTAGCCCTGGCCGCTGCCGCCGCCGACCCCGTCCGCGCCCGGGATATTGTTGTAGCCCGAGGTCAGGAATACCACCCAGCGTTCGGTGCCGGCGGCGTTCTTCCAGGTGCCGAACTGCGGATTGCCGAAGCTCAGGCCGATTTCCGGCTCATGGTTGATGCCGCTGCAGACGTTCGCGTCGGCGCACAGTTCCCACAGGGCGCGCGGCTGTTCCGGGTCGGTGACATCGAGCGCGTAATAGCCGCGGCCGCCGGCATTCAGGCCGGCGACCAGCACCGTACGCCACTCGCCGTCGATCTCGACGTCCCCGATTTCCGGCGAGCCGTCCACCGTGTACTGGTGGTTGGTGCCGTAGGTGACGCTGGCCTGCAGGTGCAGCTTTTTCATCGTAATACGCGGCACGTAGGCCCACAATTCCTCGCCGTTGGCCGCGTCGAAGGCGTGCAGCATGCCGTCGTTGGCTGCCGCGAACACGGTGCCCGAACGGGTCGAATGCTCGACCTTGAAGTCGTTGTAGCCGGCGCGCTGGTAGTTCTTGCGCGGGTCGCGGCTGAAGGCCGGCTTGGCCGAGGCGATGTCCCCCAGCACGACCGGCACCGTGGCGCTCATCCCTGCCGGTATCGTTTCGGTCCGCGTATAGGCGCGCAGCACCGTATCGTTGGCGTGTTGCTGCTGCCCGCGCAGCCAGTTCACGATGTTGGCGCCGCTGTTGACCACGACGCGGTTCTCGGTCGAGAGATTCGCGCATTGCGACATCGCGCCGCACTTGTTGTCGAACCAGCCACGCTCCTGGTCGCTCATGTCGGCGTAGTCGAAGTCCTTGAGGTTGCCGGCGCCGGTGTCGAGCATCAGGATGCGGCGGGTATCGCTGGCCGCGGCCACCTTGCGGCCGACGATCATGGACGAGTTCCAGATGTCGGTATTGCCGACGATGCCGGTGACGGTATCGATCTTGCGCTTGGTCAGCTGGCCGTACCACTTCACCGTGGTGAAGGTGGCCGAGAAGATGTCGTTATCGAACTGCGAGATGTTCGGGGTCGAGGTCGCGGAAGCCGCGGCGGCGCCGACCTTGACCTCGATGTTCGCCAGCGCTTCGCGCAGTCCGTCGACCACCTGGCGCGGGTCCGAGGCCGAGAAGTACTTGCCGTGGCCGTTGATGGCCGCGTGCCACAGGTCGTCGACCCGCGACTGGTAGGCGGCCGAGCCGCCGTTGTCGCCGGTCTTCGGTTCCGGCCATATGTAAGGGCCGCCGCCGTTCCATGGGCAGCCGCTGCTCACGCCCGTGATCAGCTTGTAGAAGTCGCCGCCGACCGTCGCCGCCGTGTCGTAGTTCGGCTCGTAGGTCATGACGCCGTCCACACCCAGGCCGAGGGTATAGGTCTTCATGTGCAGGCGGGTATTCTCGCCCGCCGCTGCGGGCACCAGACCCGGCTTGCTCCAGTCTTCGAGGCCCGGGCGCAGCGAGGTCGTGTCGTCGTTCGAGCCGCCGTTGTACCAGTACAGCGAAATGTCGGCCAAGGAGTTCGCGGCCTGGTTGCTGGGGTCGACGCAGCCTTTCGAGCGCAGGCAGAAGCGGCGCGCGTTCTCGGTATTGTCGTTGTTGACCACATCTCCCGCCGCATAGCCGTTCCAGTAGCCGTCGGTGGTGACGAAGGTGAAGTTCTGCTGGCACGGGAAGCGCACCACCTCCGAGCCGCTCGCATAGTTATACGGGGCCTGGTTGGCGTACATCTTGCCGATCGCGTGCAGCGCCTGGCGGATCGGCGTGGAGTTGCTGCCGTTCATTGCGTAGAGCGAGGCGTACCAGGTACTGCGATTGCTGCCCGAGAACGGCTTGGGACGGTTCATCGTGCCTTCCGCCGCCGCGGTCGACAGCGATACCAGGCCGACGTTGTAGTTGTCGGTGATCGGCTGGAAGGCATGCCCCACCGCGGTCTTCATCATCTGGTTGCGGGTCTTGTAGTACGCATGCCAGTTGGCGAAGTTGGTCATTTCTTCCGCATAGGTGCAGGTGGCGCCCGCGCAGTCGATGCGGCCGGTTGCCTTCGGATAGCTGGCGCGGGTCGGGACGATGTCGGTACGGACGAACACCGAGGCGCCCAGTTCGGTCGCGCTCGCCGGAATGCCGTCGCCGACGGCGGCCGCGGTGGCGAAGCGCAGGTTGGGGTCCCTGCTGCTGCCATTGTTGCTGAGAGAACCGAGGGTAATGTTGCGACCGTCGGAATCGGCGGCCGTGTCGACCAGGCAGACCGCGGTGTTCGGCGCCGCCGAACAAATTGCCCCGCTGCCGGCGGCGCCGCCGACGTAGGCGCGCACCGTCCCGCGCGTGCCGATCTTGTCGCGGATAGCGATCGCCACCGCGGCGGCATTCACGTTCCTGCCGAAGCTCAGGCTGCTGGAGAACAGGTTGACGCCGCCCAGGCTGAGCTGCGACAGCACCTGGGTCTTGCTCTTGTGCGTGGTGCCTCCGATATAGAGCAGCGCCGTGGATCCGGTGCCGCTCGACACCGTGAGTTCGGTCCCGGCGCGGCTGCCATCGGACGCCAGCGCGCACGGGCCCACCGACTTGCTGGTGGAGCCGGCCGGACAGGCGATCGGCAGGACCGCCACGACGTCGGTGCTCTCGAGCTTGATGCCGAAGCTCGAGCAGGCCGGCACGCCGCCGCCGGTCGGCGTCTTGACGCAGGCGGTGAAGGGCTGGGCCAGGCCGGCTTTCGCGATGATCGAGGCGGCCAGCGCATTGGCCACGGCCTGGCGCTTGGCGGCGGTGTCGGTGCCCGCGTTCGCCGTCACCGCCGTGTTCGTGATCACGAAGCTGCCTGCGCTGCTGGTCGCGGTGACGCTGTTGAGCGTCATCGCGCCGCTGCCGGACGAGGCGCCGATGGTGACGGTGCCATACCACTCCGGCGAGCGATTCGGGTCGGAATAGCGCGGGTACCTGAAATTGCCCACATACTTGGCCTGGCAGTTGGTCAGCGCGCGCGTGTCGCACCAGCGCACCCGGGCCGGCACCGGATAGCCGGTGGGTGCGGCCGCGTTGACCGCCGTGCTGCGGCAGTTGGTCATGCTGGCGTCGGTGCAGTACTCCGCGACGTTGATCAGGTAATAGTACGGGTTGGCGTAGAAGGTCTGGGCCTCGTAGCGCTCGTCGCTGGGGAAGCTGTAGCCGTTACGGTTGTAGCCGCAATCGCTGTCGTTGCACCAGCGCAGGTCGGGAAAGCCCGTCGCCAGGTTGGTGCTGGTGGCGCCGGCGCCGCGCATGTCGGTGTTGTTCACGTTGAAGCCGTCCGTGCCGACCTGGGTCCAGTTGGCGGTGGCGGCGGCGTTCATGCTGGGATAGCTGCTGCCGTCGGCCCGGACCGGCGGGGCGTAGCTTACCCGCGGATCGTAGTACTGGCGGTTGAAATCCGGACTGGCGAAGGGGGGATCGCCGATGCGGCAGCCGCGGGTCCCGCCGGCCAGGGTCGCGCGCGCGCGGCAGGTGCCGCTGTCGTCGACGTAGTCGGGCGTGAAATTGCTCGACATCGAACCCGAGTTATCGTACAGGAGCATCAGGTTCGGCTTGACCGTCCCGCTGCCGGTAATATTCAGCAATGGCAACTGGGCGATGGCAGTGGGTTCGGCCTGCGCCCCTTGCGGCGCCAGCGCCAGCGTGGATGCCAGGACCAGCACCATCGCCGCGAACGGTGCCGAAAGAGCCCGGAGGCGGAAGGACAGGATGTTCATACGTGTTGCCTTGTTCGGGTTGCGGGGCCGGGCGCGGTGGCTCAGGCACCGATCAGGACCACCATCTGGGTAAGCACGTTGCCGCCGCGCGGGCCGTCGATGCGCGCGGTGATCACGTAATGCAGTTGCGGCACGCCTGCATACACGGGCGAGTCCGAGGCCAGGCTGTCGCCGAGGCGCACGGTGTTGCCGAGCGTTGAGGTGTTGGCCGCGGTCTGTACGCAAGCATTGTCCTGGTGGCTGTAGGCGACGTCGAGCTTGCACATGCGGTGGATCACGTAGCGGACCTGGTTGCCCTTGCCGTCGTCGACCACGCGCGAGCCGTCCCAGAAGCCGCTCGAGCGCACGGTCTGGGTGGTGTCGAGGGTGGCGCGATAGCCCTGGTCGGAGACGTGGCTGTCGAGCTGCGCCTTGTTGGTCCTTGCGGTCTCGCTCAGCCACTGAAAGCCGCTGTGCAGGCCGAAGTCGGCGGCGCGCGCCAGCGCCGAGTCGTAGGCGAGATTGGCGGCGGTCAAGGTGGTCGAATTGCTGGAACGGAGCAGGTAGATGCTCGACACCAGCAGGACCAGCAACATGATCAGCATGACCGGCAGCGCGATGCCCCGCTCGGCGCGGCGGAAGGATGTGGCGGGATGCTTCATGCGCTTGGCCTCCAGCCTGCGTTACGCAAAGGGACGATGGTTTCGAACACGCGGTAGCGGTAGCAGCGCCAGTCGACCGGGTCACCGGCCACCGCCACCTCGACCTCGACCGGAACGGCGGCGCCGTCCCTGGCGTCCTGGCTGGCGAACACGGTCGGGAGCTCGGTGCTGGCGCTGCACTCCCCGGTGCCCGGGTCCGGACGCTCGGGATTCCTGGCGCGCGCCACCACCGCGATACGCAGCGCGGCGATGCGCTGGTAGTCGCCCGCGCTGCCCGCCACCCCGTCGCCGTCGGCATCGATCATGCTGCTCGACCATTCGCTCAGCTGCAGCCCCTGCTCCGGCGCGAACTGGGCGCCGGCGCGGGTATCGAAGCCATACTGCGCCTTGAGCGACACGATGTTTTCGGCGACCGGCTGCGAAGCGGCGCCGGCGCCGGCCAGGTCGGTCGAGCGCAGGCGCAGGAACCCGTCCTCGACCGACCAGGTGCGAAACGCCAGGCCGGCATCCGGACCGAGATTGAACACCCGCGACGCGCCGCCCGTGTACTGGGCGCCGAGGCCACCGCTGTTGAAGCGCTTGCCGGCGCCGGCGATCATCACGTACTGCTGCGAGGGAGGCGGCGCCAGGCTGCCGGGATCGGACGAGATCTGGGCCAGCGAACAGCGGCCGCCCTGCTGTTCCGGCGCCACCAGGATCACGTCGCCGCGCGCGAAGCCATAGGGAACGCGGTCGACGTCGATGCGGGTGCCGCCGATGTAGTTGCTGGTGATGCGCAGCGTGCCGGTGCCGCTGAGTGAACTGCCGGCATACAGGCTCACCCGGTCGGATGCGGCGCCGCCCGGTTCGATGACGACCGCGGCCAGCGGCCGTACATTGGCGCCGCCGCGCGCGGCCGGCGCCAGCTGGTAGCCCTCGCTGTCGGTCATCACGGTGTCGCAACCCACGATCAGCGGGTCGTTCAGGCCGAAGCCGGCGTGCTCGGCATCGCCGCTGATCGAGAACATCGCCAGCATCCCGTTCTGCATCGAATCGGAGCCGCCGAGCGCCGCCTCCTTGTTGCGTTCGGCGTCGGTCATCAGGCGGGTGGCGAACAGCACCGCCAGCAGGCCGATCACGACGCTTACCATCAGTTCAACCAGCGAGAAGCCGCCGCTGGCCCTGCGTGCCAGCTTGCTCATGTCGACCCCGCGAAATAGGAAGTGATGCGGTGCGTGTTGACCGGCGTGTCGGCCTTGCGGCGCCAGTTGATGGTGATGTCGACCACGGCGGGCGCCGTGCCGGCCGCCGCCGTGACCGCGACGACCACGCTCGCGCCCGGAATCAGGCGGACAGTCTCCGCATGCCATTGCGCCAGACGGGCCGAGGGATCGTCGCCGGCGTCGAGCTGGTAGTCGGCGAGGTGATCGAGGTCGGTGTTCATGATGCCGAGCAGCTTGTTGGCGGCGACCGTCGCCTCGGCACGCATGCCGGCGTCGGACAGCGCGGCATAGGAGCGCGCCTGCAGGCCGATGGTGCCGAGTAAACCGATTGCCAGCAACACGATGGCCAGCAATGCCTCGAGCAGCGCGATGCCGCCTTGCGCCCGGCGCGCTGTCGGATGCGTCATCATTGCGGGCACCTGCGCGAATCGTTGTCGGCCGCATCCGGGTCGCAGCGGGCCGCGACGCCGGCCAGGGTCAGCACCACGCTGGCCGCCGGGAACAGGTCCGCCGCGCCGGCGGCGGGCGCGAGATCGATCCGCATCAGGCGCTGCCCGATGCGGGTATCGACCCAGCCCAGCGGCGTGAAGTGAACGGTGCTGGCCTCGTCCGGACCGGTAGTGACGCTCAGGCGGCCGGTGTCAGGCAGGGCATCGGCCCTGCGCACCACCGAAGTGAAGCCGGCGCCCTCGTCGCCTTCCGGCTTGACCGCATGCGTCGCGGTGGACCAGTCGCCGGCGTCGGCGTCGCAGGGCGCTTCCGGCGTCGGGAAACACAGGTCGACTTGCCAATCGTACTGGCCGCTGGCCGCGTTGGGGCTCAGTACCAGCCGGCTGGCGCTGTTGTGGGCCAGCGCCTTGGCGCGCGCCATGCCGAAACCTTCGGCGTAGAACTGCGTCGCGGCGGCAGCCCTGGTGGCGGCAAGCCAGTCGGCCATGCGCGGCACGCCGAGCGCGAGCAGTACCGCGAACACCGCGAGCGCGATCATCGCCTCCACCAGCGTGAAGCCGGCCCGGCGCGACGCCTGGATGGCGCTTACTCCGCGCACTTGCCCTCCTTGCGGTCGACCCAGCACGTGTCGGAACCGGTCCAGCCGTCGGGCAACGCGGTCGTGGCGCGGTTCCCGTTCTGGTCGATCGTGTAGGCGAAGCCGCTGGCTCCCCCCCTGCCGGTCGCGGTCAGCAGATAGGCGCCTTCGGTCGCGCTGGTCAGGGTAAAGGTGAAATGCTCGGAATCCTTCGGCATCAGCGCGAGTTCATCCGCATCGAAACCGGCGTAGCTGCGGGTGTTCGACCAGTGCTGCTCCAGCCGCGGCTGCGCCCCGGCCAGGCCGGTGAAGGCCTCGGTCAGGCGCGCCCGTGTCAGGTAGCCGTTGTAGGAAGGCAGGGCGATCGCCGTCAGGATGCCGATGACGGCCACCGCGATCATGATCTCGATGAGGGTAAAACCGGCCTGGCGCTTGTTCATGGATGGGTCTCCGCATGCCCCCGGCGGATCGCCGAAGTGTTTCCATGTGGAATCATAACCGACGAAGCTTGCATTTCCCTGAGGAAAAGCTGACAGATTCCTGACAATCACTCAAACTGGCTGAGGGGGGCTCGGGACCGGCTCGACAGATGGAAAACGCACCGTGAAGACCGAGCCGCCGCCGCGCCCGCCCGCGAGCCGCACATCGGCGCCGTGGGCGACGGCAATGTCGCGCACGATCGCCAGGCCGAGGCCGCTACCGCTGCTGTGCTCGTCCAGGCGCACGAAGCGCTGGAATACCCGCGCGTGCTGGTCCGGGGCGATGCCCGGCCCCGAATCCTCGACCGCGAACAGCGCACCGTCCGGCGCGGGGCGGCAATAGACCGTGACGCGGCCGCGTTCCGGCGTATAGCGCAGGGCATTGTCGATCAGGTTGTCGACCAGGTCGCGCAGCATGTGACGCTCGCCCTGCACGTGCGTGGGCGCGAGGTCGAAGCCGAGGTCGATCTCCTTGCGCAGCGCCTGCTCGACGAAGGCCTGGACCGCCTCGCCGACGACCGTGGACAGATCGAGCGGCGCCAGGTGCGCCCGCTCGAAGCGGTCGGGGGCGGCGCGCTCGAGCGACAGCAGCTGGTTGGCCTGGCGGATCATGCGTTCGTTGGCCTGCAGCAGCAGTTCGACCGTGCGCGCCGTGTCCGGATCGTCGCGGTGGCGGCCGGCCAGCCATTCCAGCTGCAGGCGCAGCCCGGCCAGCGGGGTACGCAGCTGGTGCGCGACGTTGGCGCGAAAATCGTCCTGGGCGCGCGCCCCGGCGGCGATCCGCCCCAGCAAGGCATTGAAGGCGCTGACCAGCGGCGCCAGCTCGCGCGGCATGCCGCTGTCGCTGAGCGGGGCCAGGTCGTGGCTGCCGCGCGCATCGAGACGGGCGCGCAGCCGTGCCAGCGGCGCCAGCCCGTTGCCGACCGAGAACCAGACCAGTCCCACCAACGCCAGGCTGAACAGGACTTCGAGCAGCACCAGGGCCCGCACGATGGCCGAGCGGACCTGCAGGCGCTGGCTCAGGGTGCGCGCCACGCCGACCTCGACCGGGCCGCCGCTGCCCGGCGCCAGCAGGCTGGCGATCCGTACCGGCTGTCCGTGCAGGCGCGCGTCGCGCACCGCCTCGCCGTCGCGGCGGCGCGGGAAGGCCGGGTCGCCGGCCAGCACCCGGCCGTCCGCCGCCCGCACCACGAACCAGCTGGCGTCGGGCGCGTCCGCATCCAGCGCACGCAGGGCCGGCGGTTCCAGGCCCATGGCCGGGCTGCCGGGCCGCAGGCGCGCCGCCAGGCCGGCGGCGGCGTCCAGCAGGCCCTGGTCGAACGCCAGCTGGGCCGGGGTCCAGGCCAGCAGGTAGGTCAGGCTGGCGGCCAGCAGGTTGAAGACCAGGATCGGGGCGACCAGCCACTTGATCAGGCGCAGGCGGATGCTCGTCATGGGCGCTTCAGTGGCCGCGCTTCAAGGTTGGCTTTCGAGCAGGTAGCCGAAGCCGCGGATGGTGCGGATCGCCACCCCGGCCCCGTCGAGCTTCAGGCGCAGGCGCGAGACATAGACCTCGACCGCATTCAGGGTCAGGTCGTCGCCCCAGGGCGCAATGGCGTCGATGATCTGCTGCTTGGACACCACCCGGCCGGCGTGCTGCAGCAGGTATTCGAGCACGCCCCACTCGCGCGCCGACAGATCGAGGGCGCGCTCTCCGACACGCGCGCGGCGACTTGCACTGTCGAGACTGAGGCGGCCGAGGCCGACCTGGACCGGCGCGGGCGCCACCCGCCGCGCCAGAGCGCGGATGCGCGCGACCAGTTCGGCGCTGGCGAAGGGCTTGACCAGGTAGTCGTCGGCGCCGGTTTCCAGGCCGCGCACCCGGTCCTCGACGGCGTCGCGCGCGGTCAGCAGCAGCACCGGCGTGGTGGCGCCACGGGCCCGCAGGCGGCGTAGGACTTCGAAGCCGTCGATGCCGGGCAGGCCGATGTCGAGCACCACGACCGCGGGCAGGCTGCCCTGCAGCCGGGCGTCGGCGGCGAGGCCGTCGCGCAGCAGTTCGACCTGGATGTCCTGGGCCTGCAGGGTGCGCACCAGACCGTCGGCCAGCACGGCGTCGTCTTCGACCAGCAGCAGGGGCAGGACCATGTCGTGTCAGGGAAAAAGGAAAATCACATTATGCGTGATTTCGTTTCCATGGCAGAAGAAAAGCCGACGAGAGAACGATATTTCCCCAGTAGGACTGGACTGACAAAATGGCCTGCGCCAAGCCTACACAGGGGCGACTGCCAGTCTTATGTTCGCCAACAGACTATAGCTTTAATGTTCACACATCGCGATGAGGAAACGAAAACAAGACCTCAAACAATCGCAAACCGACGCACGTTACAGATAAGAGGACAAAAAATGAACAACACTCAACTTGGTGGTATGCACAAAGCGCAACACAAGATCCCAGCCACGAGTGAGCCTGTGAAAGCCGCGTCCCGCCCCGTTGTCAGCTATAGCGGCACCCAGCAGAACGAACTGCTCGGCGCCCTGCCCCGCCAAGACCTGGAAAGCCTGTTCGAGCACCTGGAGCTCGTCCCCCTGCCATTCGGCAAAGAGTTGTTCGAGTATGGCAGCAAATTGGAATACGTGTATTTTCCCACCACGGCAATCGTGTCGCTGCTGTACGTGATGGAAGATGGCGCGACCACCGAAATCGCGGTGGTCGGCCACGAAGGCGCGGTCGGCGTGTCGCTGTTCATGGGTGAGCGCGCCACCTGCAGCGCCGTGGTGCAAAGCGCCGGCTACGGCTACCGCCTGAAGACCCAGTTCCTGCGCGATGCCTTCAACAAGGGCGGCGCCCTGCCCCAGCTCCTGATGCGCTACACCAACGCCCTGTTCGCCCAGATGGCCCAGAACGCCGTCGGCGGCCGCCACAGCTCGATCGAGCAGAAACTGTGCCGCTGGCTGCTCGACCGCCTGGACCGTTCGGCCAGCATGGAACTGAAAGTGACCCAGGAACTCATCTCGATCATGCTGGGCGTGCGCCGCGAGAGCATCACCGCCGCCGCCGGCAAGCTGCAGGACGAAGGCCTGATCCAGTACCGCCGCGGCAACATCACGGTGCTCGACCGTGCGGGCCTGGAAGAATACGCCGGCGAATGCTACAAGGTCGCCAAATCGGAATACGACCGCCTGCTGTCCGACGTGGCGCGTTAAGAACTGACGCGGGTGCCGTCGGGTGTCTTGCCCGGCTGCCCCTGGTGCTGATCCTCGAGCGCCGTTCCAGGCAACTGGGACGGCGCTTTCATTTGGGCGCGCGCCAACTGCGGCGCAATGCCACTCCGTCCAGCGCCCTCTTCACCCTCTCCGCCCGGCGCCGCCGCCGGAAGCGAGGCGCGTACGCAGGTGCCGATCCCATTCACGCCGCGTTCCACGTGCAGGCTGCCGCCCAACAGCAGCGCGCGCTCCCGCATGCCCAGCAGGCCGTGCGACTTCGACCGGGCCATCGCATCCATGGGAATACCGATGCCGTCGTCCGTGATTTCCAGCTCCCAGCCGTCGGGCTCGCGCGTCAGGTTGACGATCACCGTGCGCGCCTGGGCGTACTTGGCGATGTTGTTCAGGGCTTCCTGGGTGATGCGGAACAGTGCAATCGCCTGCATCGGGCCGGCGCTGTCGACCTCGACATCGACCAGGACGTCGCATTCGAGCGCGGTCACGCGCGCGTAGTCGGCGCAATAGCTCTGCAGCGCCGCCGAGAGGCCCATGTTGTCGAGCAGGCTTGGACGCAGGTTCTCGATGATGCGGCGCTTCAGCTGGACGGTGTCGACCAGGGTCCTGCGCGCCCGGCCCAGCATGGACACCAGTTCCGGATGGCTTCCCTTGAGCTGCTCGCTGACCGTGCTCATGTCCATGCCGATGGCCGTCAGGTTGGCGCCCATCTCGTCGTGCAGTTCGCGCGCCAGGCGCGACTTTTCTTCTTCCGACACCTTGATCAGGTGGCGCGACAGCACCGACAGCTGCGCGGTGCGCTCGGCGACGATGGCTTCCAGGCTGTCGTTGGTCTGCTGCAGCGCGGCTTCGGCCTCCAGGCGCAGGCCGAAACTGCGCTGCACCAGGTTATGGAACAGCAGGATGACAAGGATCGCCACGGCATTGATGCCGACCCCGAACAGCACGGTACGGCGCGACTGTTGGTAGAACGCCCCGGTGCGGGCCGCCAGCAGTTCATTCTGTTCGCGCGTCATGATCACGACTTGCAGGCGGATCTCGTCCATCTGCCCGCGCTCGTCGGCCGCCGCCGAGATCGCGACGATATCGACCAGCCCGCCCTGGCGATAGACCTCGAGCGACTGGTGCATCAGGCCGAGCTTGCGCTGCACCAGGCTGCGCAGCTGGGCCAGATTCCTGGTCTGGGATGGATTATCGGCCACCAGCACGCCGAGCGCGCGTAGCTGCTTGTCGATCTGCTGCGGCGCCGCGTGCAGGGGCCCGAGATTCACTTCCGAGCCGGACAGGAAGTAGCCGCGCAGTCCGCTTTCGGCATCGGTCACCAGCAGGTTGAGCAGCTGGAGCTCGTCCGACACGCGTGCGGTCTGGGCCTGCAGGGCGTTGGCGGAACGCAGGTCGTCGAGGTTGCGGATCAGGAAGATCGCGTTGATGACCAGGATCACGACGCAGGCGACACACAACAGGGTCTTGGAAAGCGGCAGGCCGTGCAAGCGCTTGCCTTCGAAGGCGGTGGAAAAATACATGGGCTTCCTTTCGCGCAACTCAAGCCGTCCGCGCCGATGATAGTCGCCTTAGCGCGACGGTGCGGTGCGAGACGGTCAGGTAGCGAATGCTATGCGGACGCCAGCCTCGGGTAGATGCGGAAATGCTGGGTGGCCGACGCCTGCAAGTGTGCCCGCATACCGGGCTGTATGCAATACGAATGTTGCACAGCGGCGAAATCTTTGTAAGGTTTGGAAACAATCTTGGAAGCGCGGCGGAGAAGCCGGAACCGGTGCGGGAGGTGCGGGAGGTGCGGGAGGTGCGGGAGGTGCGGGAGGTGCGGAAACCGAACGCGCCGGCAGGCCGGCGCTTTCGAGGGGGGCAATCTAGTCGAGCAGGTTGTTCTTCATGGCGTAATAGGTCAGGTCGCTGTTGGACTGCAGGCCCATTTTTTCCATGATGCGGGTGCGGTAGGTCGACACGGTCTTGATCGACAGGGACAGGGCATTGCCGATGTCCGACACGGTCGCGCCTTTCGCCAGTCGCAGGAAGACCTGGAACTCGCGGTCCGACAACTCGGTGTGCAGCGCCGTATTCGGATCGCGGTCGAAGCTCTGCGCCAGCAACTCGCCCACGGTCGAGCTCACGTAGCGGCGGCCCTGGAACACGGTACGCACCGCGGTCTTGAGCTCGTCCGCCTCGCACTCCTTGTTCAGGTAGCCGTTGGCGCCCATCTTGAACAGGTTCAGTGCATACTGCTGCGCCGGATAGCCGGACAGGATCAGTACCGGCAGGTTGGGCTGGCCCTGGCGGATGGTACGCAGGATATCGATGCCGCTCTGGTCGGGCATCGCGATGTCGAGCAGAAGCACGTCGCAGATTTCGCGACGGGCGATGTCGAGGGCCTCACGCCCGGTAGCGCCTTCGGCGACGACTTCGAATTCGCCCGACGACGAGAAAATCTGTTTGAATCCAGCTCGAACTATTTGGTGATCGTCACAAATGGCAACGCGTATCATTGTCTTCCCTTAAATTTTCCCTTGTCAGGAAAGTGCCAGGTCCGTGCAGACGCCCCGGCTTGCATGCGTTGATGTCAGCATGACCGCAGGTGACATTCTATCACTACGGGGCGGGGCATCAACAGCACACACTTGCTGAGTTATGCGCGGCCTGTGAAGACAGGTCGCGCCAAGGTCGAATCGACGGATGTGGTGAGCACCAGGACCTACCGCACCGCCGCGCATCCGCAGGGCGAAGGCCGGCGCCCGTCGCGCCGGCAGCTCAGGCGGCGCTGCCGGGGCTGCTGCCGTGCTTGAGGAACGCGAGGATGTCGAGCAGTTCGGCCCGCACCGCTTCGACGTCGATGCCGGGCGCCGCAGGCAGCTCGGTTTCGTCCGCGCTGAGCAGTTCGTGGCCGCGGCCGTCGAGGCGGTTGCGCGCACCGCTGATGGTAAAGCCCTGTTCGTAGAGCAATTCGCGGATACGGCGGATCAGCAGCACTTCGTGGTGCTGGTAATAACGACGGTTACCTCGGCGTTTGACCGGCTTAAGCTGGGTAAATTCCTGTTCCCAGTAACGCAGAACGTGCGGTTTGACACCGCACAAATCGCTCACTTCACCGATCGTGAAGTAACGCTTCGCCGGGATCGGCGGCAGGACAATGGATTCAGGCTTGTTCGGTCGTTCGCTCATCTAGCACTCAGGCAGCTCGGGCCAGCGAGTTACTCGAAGGACTGGTCTCCTCGACCATTCCCTTAAGCTTCTGGCTGGCGTGGAAGGTCACGACGCGCCGCGCCGTGATGGGAATCTCTTCCCCGGTTTTCGGATTGCGACCCGGCCGCTGCGGTTTGTCGCGCAACTGGAAGTTGCCGAAGCCGGACAGCTTGACCGCTTCGCCGCGCTCGAGCGCGTTGCGGATTTCGTCAAAGAAGGTCTCGACCATGTCCTTGGCTTCGCGCTTGTTCAGGCCGACCTGCTCGAACAGCAGCTCGGCCAGCTCGGCCTTGGTCAAGGTCGGTAATGCCTGCTCTGCTTCCTTCCGCATGCGCGCCACTTGCGTCGCGCGATGCAGATCGGCCGCCAGTGCTTCCTGGAATACGACCGAGTCAACGTCGTTGTTATTAATTTTGAAGCCCTACCTTCAAGAAACGATGTTTTGGAACGATGTGAGGCGCTTCAGCGACGTGAATCCCTGAAGCCCCCCACGGTGAAGCACCGCAGTGCTCACCGCGGTGTTCACCTCATGCACGCAGCTTTGCGCCGACTTTTTCTTGTGCCGCACGCGCCACGGCCGCCATGAGGGCGTCCACCGCGTCGTCCTGCAGCGTCGATTGAGTATCTTGCAAGCCAAAGCGGAAAGCAAGGCTTTTTTCATCCGTCTCCAGCCCCTTGCCGCGGTATTCATCAAACAAAACAACGGCTTGCACGATCTTGCCGCCAGGATTCGATGCAATTTCGGCATGGAAGGTATCGAGCACTTCCTGGGCCGACACGCCCTGCTTCACCACCAGCGCCAGGTCGCGCGTCGCGCCCGGGAACTTCGAAATCTCGGCATAGGCCGGCACGGCGCGCCGGCGCAGCGCCTCGGCATCGACTTCGAACAGGACCGGCGCCTGCGGCAGGTCGTATTTCTGCAGCCAGCGTGGATGCAGTTCGCCGATGAAACCGATGTGCTTGCCGTCGAGCTCCACCAGGGCGCTGCGGCCCGGATGCAGCGCCGGGTGCTCGCCTTTCACGAAGCGCAGGGTCGCCGGGGCGAACAGCGCCTCGAGGTCGGCCTTGACGTCGAAGAAGTCGACCGGGCGGGTCTTCTCGCCCCACTGCTCGTCATTGACCGGGCCGTAGGCGATCGCCGCGACCCGTTTCGGCTGGTCGAAACCGGCGATCGACAGCGGGCCGTCCTCTACCTGCGGGTTGCGCGCGAAGACGGCGCCGACTTCGAACGCGCGCACGCGGCCGGCCTTGCGGTTGACGTTGTAGCGCACGTTCGCCACCAGGCTGCCCACCAGGTTCGAGCGCATCACGCTCAGCTGGCTGGCGATCGGGTTCTGCAGGCGGATCGGCGCGCTGTTCGCGGCGAAATCCTGCTCCCACTGAGCTTCCACGAAGCTCATGTTCACCACTTCCTGGTAACCGAGGTCGGCCAGCTGGTGGCGGATCGCGAACAGCGAGCGGGTGTCTTCCGGCTCGACCAGCATGGCGGTCGGGGCGACCGGAGGGCGGGTCGGGATGTTCTCGAAGCCGTACACGCGCGCGACTTCCTCGATCAGGTCTTCCTCGATCTCGATGTCGAAACGGTAGGACGGCGAGCTCACGTGGAACACGCCCGGCCCATCGCTACCGGCGTCGAAGGTGAACGGCAGTTGCAGGCGGGTAAAGATGTCGGCCACCAGTTCGTCGGTCAGCGGCACGCCGATCACTTTTGCGGCGCGCGCGGTGCGCATGGCGACCGGCTGTCGCTGCGGCAGGTTCACGGCCTGGTCGTCGACCGGACCGACCCGGGTATCCGGGGTGCCGCAGATCTCGACGATCAGCGCGGTGATGCGCTCGATGTGCTCGGCGGTGGTCGCGTAGTCCACGCCGCGCTCGAAGCGGTGCGCGGCATCGGTCGAGAAGTTGTACTTGCGGGCGCGGCCCTGGATCGCGTTCGGCCACCAGAACGCCGCTTCCAGGTAGATGTCGGTGGTGTCCAGGCTGACGGCGGTGGCGTCGCCACCCATGATGCCGGCCAGCGATTCGATCTGCCTGTCGTCGGCGATCACGCCGACCCACTCGTCGACCGCGACGGTGTTGCCGTTGAGGAGCTTGAGCGACTCGCCCCGCTTGCCCCAGCGGACGTCCAGGCCGCCGTGGATCTTGCTCAGGTCGAACACGTGCGACGGACGGCCGACTTCGAGCATCACGTAGTTCGAGATGTCGACCAGGGCCGACACCGAGCGCTGGCCGCTGCGCTCGAGGCGCTGCTTCATCCAGTCGGGGGTGGCTGCGCGCGCATTCAGGCCGCGGATGACGCGTCCCGTGAAACGGCCGCACAGGTCCGGGGCGGAGATGGTCACCGGCAGGATGTCGTCAAGCGTGACGGCAAGCTGCTCGGTGGTCGGCACGTGCAGCGGGGCGCCGGTCAGGGCCGACACTTCGCGTGCCACGCCCAGCACCGACAGGCAATCGGCCTTGTTCGGGGTGAGCTTGATGGTGAACTTCAGGTCGTCCAGGCCGAGGTAGTCGCGGATGTCGGCGCCCACCGGTGCGTCAGGCGGCAGTTCCATCAGGCCGGCGCTCTCTTCCGAGATCTTGAGTTCCTTGGCCGAGCACATCATGCCCTGCGATTCGACGCCGCGGAGTTTACCGACCTTGATCGCGAAGGGCTTGCCGTCGGCGCCCGGCGGCAGCACGGCGCCGGCCTTGGCGCAGATCGCCTTCATGCCGGCGCGCACGTTCGGTGCGCCGCAGACGATGTTCAGGAGGGTGCCGGTGCCGACGTCCACCTGGCAGACGTTGAGGCGGTCGGCGTCCGGGTGCTTGGCGACTTCCTTGACCTCGGCCACCACCACGTTCGTGAACGGCGGCGCAACCGGCTCGACTTCCTCGACTTCGAGGCCGGACATGGTCAGGAGGTGCGACAGTTCGTCGGAGCTCAGCTGCGGGTTCACCAGGGAACGGAGCCAGTTTTCGGAGAATTGCATATTCGTTTTACCTCGTCAGCGCGTGACTATGTGTTTTTATGACTGAATCGACTGAATCAGCGCCCGAATTAATTGAATTGCTTCAGGAATCGCAGGTCGCCCTCGTAGAACAGGCGCAGGTCGTTGATCCCGTAGCGCAGCATGGTCAGGCGCTCGAGGCCGGAGCCGAACGCGAAACCGATGAATTTTTCCGGATCCAGGCCGAAGTTGCGCACCACGGTCGGATGCACCTGGCCGGCGCCCGAGACCTCGAGCCAGCGCCCCTTGAGCGGACCGGAACCGAACGCGATGTCGATTTCGGCCGACGGTTCGGTGAACGGGAAGTAGGACGGACGGAAGCGCACCTGCAGGTCGTCGGTCTCGAAGAAGGCCTTGACGAAGTTGAGGTACACGCCCTTGAGGTCGGCGAAGCTGATGTCCTCGCCGATCCACAGGCCTTCGACCTGGTGGAACATCGGCGAGTGGGTGGCGTCGCTGTCGACGCGGTAGGTGCGGCCCGGCGCGATCACCTTGATCGGCGGCGTGTGGGTGCGCGCGTAGCGCACCTGCATCGGGCTGGTGTGGGTGCGCAGCAGCAGCGGCTTGCCGCTGCTGTCATTGCCCTCGATATAGAAGGTGTCCTGCATCGAACGGGCCGGGTGGTTTTCCGGGCTGTTCAGTGCGGTGAAGTTGGTCCAGTCGGTTTCGATCTCGGGGCCGTCGGCCACGTCGAAGCCGATCGAGCGGAAGATCTGCTCGACGCGTTCCCAGGTGCGCATCACCGGATGGATGCCGCCCTTGGCGCGGCCGCGGCCGGGCAGCGTGACGTCGATCGCCTCCAGGTTCAGGCGCGCTTCGAGCTGGGCATTCGCCAGGGCGTCGCGGCGGCCGGTCAGTGCCCCTTCGATTTTTTCTTTGGCGGCATTGATCAGGGCGCCCTGCGCCTTGCGCTGTTCCGGGTCGAGCTTGCCCAGGCCCTTCATCAGGTCGGTGATTTGCCCGGTCTTGCCCAGGTATCTGGCTTTGGCATTTTCGAGTGCGGCGGCGTCGGGCGCGCCAGCGAAATCAGCCTGTGCGGCGGAGACGAGATCTTCCAGCGATTGCATCTTGTTCTATTCCTGTTTTGAGTGGCAGCGCTTCAGGGCATGCAGAAGCGTAGCGCGCGGCGGTGCAACGCGCAGTCGCTTCGGCAAGGACCCACCACAATCAAAAACGGGGCACAGGTTCTGCAACCGTGCCCCGCTCTCTTCGCGTCAGGTTGCCCTGACGCTGGTCTTGCTAGCAGACTTGCCTGATCAGGCAGCCAGCTTGGCCTTGGCGGCGGTGACAATCGCGGCGAATGCCGGCTTGTCGTGCACTGCCATGTCGGCCAGGACTTTACGGTCCAGTTCAATCCCGGACTTCTTCAGGCCGTTCATGAAGGCGCTGTAGGTCATGCCGTGCGAACGCGATGCCGCGTTGATACGGGTGATCCACAGTGCGCGGAAAACGCGCTTCTTGTTGCGGCGGTCGCGGTATGCGTACTGGCCGGCGCGCATGACTGCTTGCTTGGCAATACGGAATACCTTGCTGCGGCGACCACGGTAGCCTTTTGCAAGTTCAAGGACTTTCTTGTGACGGGCACGTGCAGTAACCCCACGTTTTACTCGAGGCATGGTAGCTCCCTTAGTAGATGATTAGTGAGATTAAGCGGAAGGCATCATGCGGTAGACGCTGGTCACGTCCGACGCATTGATGTTACGGGTGCCGCGCAGCTGACGCTTGTTCTTGGTGGTCTTCTTGGTCAGGATGTGACGCTTGAACGCCATACCCGACTTCACGGTACCGCCCGGACGCACGCGAAAACGCTTCTTCGCGGAGCTTTTGGTTTTCATTTTTGGCATAGTCATCTGCCCTTTTATGGACAGCCTCTATACGACAGGATTGCAGGTGGCGGCAACGCTGCTCTTGGATGCCTGCTTTCACTTGTCTTGCAGCCGGCGCCACTACCTGCCGACTACAACCTGCTTGTTAAAAACAGGAACCGCAGATGATAGCACAGCTTCTGGGGAAATTGTTGGGGTGCGATGGCCGAGCCAGGCCTTTTGCGGGCAAACGATGTGCGGATCGCACAAACGACCGCAGGCCGGGCCCGGGCGCAGCTTGCACTGGCACCCGGTCCCGGCCGGCAATCCTGACCTTCGCGAAGAAACCCCGGGGTATTACTTCTTCTTCTTCGGCGCAACGATCATGATCATCTGGCGACCCTCGAGCTTCGGGAACTGCTCGACCTGGCCGACTTCCTCGAGGTCGCCGCGCAGGCGCTCGAGCATGCGCATACCGATGTCCTGGTGCGCCATTTCGCGGCCGCGGAAGCGCAGCGTGATCTTGGTCTTGTCGCCTTCTTCCAGGAACTTGATGAGGTTACGCAGCTTGATGCTGTAGTCGCCTTCATCGGTACCTGGACGGAACTTGACTTCCTTGACCTGGATGATCTTCTGCTTCAGCTTGGCTTCGTGCGCCTTCTTCTGCTCCGAATACTTGAACTTGCCGTAATCCATCAGGCGGCAGACCGGCGGAACCGCGTTCGGCGCGATTTCGACCAGGTCGACGTTCTTTTCTTCGGCCAGGCGGAACGCTTCCGCCAGGGTCACGATGCCCAGCGGTTCGTTGTCCACACCGTTCAGGCGCATTTCGGGATGGGTGATCTCGCCGTTGATGCGATTCTGTTTGTCAGTAGCTATGTTGTTTCCTTTGAAAGTATGTTAATCGGCCGCGCGCATTTGCACATTTATTTTGCCTTGGCGGCAACTTCTGCCACCAGGCGCTCCACGAGCGCGTCGACCGGCATGACGCCGAGGTCGACATTGCCGCGTGCTCGCACGGCCACCGTATTCGCTTCACGTTCCTTGTCGCCAACAACCAGAATGTACGGCAGTTTTTGGACGGAATGCTCGCGAATTTTATAAGTAATCTTCTCGTTCCGCAAATCAGCGTGAACGCGCAGTCCTGCCGCGCGCAGTTTCGCCTCGACCTGCTTCACATAATCTGCTTGCGCATCCGAAATATTCAAGACCGCGACCTGCACCGGCGCCAGCCACAGCGGCAGCGCGCCGGCGTAGTTTTCGATCAGGATGCCGATGAAGCGCTCCATCGAACCGACGATCGCGCGGTGCAGCATGACCGGCACCTTGCGGGTGTTGTCTTCCGCCACGTACTCGGCGCCAAGGCGGCCCGGCATCGAGAAGTCGACCTGCATGGTGCCGACCTGCCATGGGCGACCCAGGCTGTCCTTCAGGTGGTACTCGATCTTGGGGCCGTAGAAGGCGCCCTCGCCCGGCAGTTCGGTCCACTCCACGCCGCAGTTGCGCAGCGCCGAACGCAGCGCCGCCTCGGCCTGGTCCCACACCTCGTCGGAGCCGATGCGGTTTTCCGGGCGCAGGGCGATCTTGACGTCGATGTTCTCGAAACCGAAGTCCTCGTACACCTGCATCGCCTGGGCGTGGAAGGCCACGACTTCCGGCGCAATCTGGTCTTCAGTGCAAAAGACGTGGCCGTCGTCCTGGGTGAAGCCGCGCACGCGCATCAGGCCGTGCAGCGCGCCCGAGGACTCGTTGCGGTGGCACTGGCCGAACTCGCCGTAGCGCAGCGGCAGGTCGCGGTAGGAGCGCAGGCCGGCGTTATAGATCTGCACGTGGCCCGGGCAGTTCATCGGCTTGAGCGCATAGGTACGGCTTTCCGACTCGGTCGTGAACATGTTTTCACGATAGTTGTCCCAGTGGCCGGTCTTCTGCCACAGCGACACGTCGATGATCTGCGGCGCCTTGACTTCGTTGTAGCCGGTGTTCTGGTAAGTCTTGCGCATGTACTGCTCGACCTGCTGCCAGATGGTCCAGCCCTTCGGGTGCCAGAAGATCAGGCCCGGGGCCTCGTCCTGGAAGTGGAAGAAGTCCAGTTGCTTGCCGAGCTTGCGGTGGTCGCGCTTTTCGGCTTCTTCCAGCATGTGCAGGTATTGCTCCTGGTCTTCCTTCTTGGTCCAGGCGGTGCCGTAGACGCGCTGCAGCATCTCGTTCTTGGAGTCGCCGCGCCAGTAGGCGCCGGCCAGCTTCATCAGCTTGAAGACCTTCAACTTGCCGGTCGAGGGCACGTGCGGGCCGCGGCACAGGTCGGTGAAACCGCCCTGCTCGTACAGCGACACGTCCTCGCCCGCCGGGATCGAGGCGATGATCTCGGCCTTGTAGTCTTCGCCGATCGACTTGAAGTAGGCCACGGCCTCGTCGCGCGGCAGCACCTTGCGGGCGACCGGCTGGTCCTTCTTGGCCAGCTCCTGCATCTTCTTCTCGATCGCGGCCAGGTCGTCCGGGGTGAACGGGCGCTTGTACGAGAAGTCGTAGTAGAAGCCGTTCTCGATGACCGGGCCGATGGTGACCTGGGCGTCCGGGAACAGCTCCTTGACGGCATGGGCCAGCAGGTGGGCGGTCGAATGGCGGATGACGTCCAGGCCGTCGGGGTCGCGGTCGGTGACGATCGCCAGGTCGGCGTCGGATTCGATCAGGAAGGAGGTGTCGACGACCTTGCCGTCGACCTTGCCGGCCAGCGCGGCCTTGGCCAGGCTCGGCGCAATGTTCTGGGCAACCTGGGCAACGGTCACCGGACCTTCGAACTGACGGCTGGAGCCGTCCGGAAGTCGTACGTTCAACATGTTGATCTCCAATCGGCGCCGGGCGCCCGCTAAGATTGATAAATTTGAAACTTGAAAATTCGGGGCGAAAAAAAACGCGCACCAGGCGCGTTTTCTTCAGTGTTGTCGAGTTTCTTTCGAACAAAAGGCCACCGTACCGCGTCTAGCGATTCCCCCACAACCAGGTTGTAGTTCGCGGTGTCATAACCGATGATGCCTTTCTCGCTCTTACTGACGACAAGAGCGGAAAACCGGAGTTCCCCGCACTGTCTGAGATATTCTGGTGGGCGGTGCAGAATTCGAATCTGCGACCCCTTGGATGTCGACCAAGTATTCTAACCAGCTGAACTAACCGCCCGATGCCGCTATTATAGGGAGCGCGCGCGTCCTAGGCAAGGCTTGTCACAGAAAAAGTTTCCTGGCGAGCTTGCCTGCAATGGCGGCAGGGCTTTGCTTTACACTAGGGCTTGATCAAATCGCCACGCCGCCATGTCCGTCCACCCTCCTTCCGAACACCTGCACGCCCACCTCGACGGCGACGCCAGCCACGCCCACGTGATCGAGGGCCGCAGCCAGCTGGCCCTGTCGATGGCGCTCGGCCTGACCCTGCTGTTCGCCATCATCGAAGCCGTGACCGGTTTCATCTCCAACTCGCTGGCCCTGATCTCGGACGCCGGCCATATGGTGACCGACGCCGCCGCGCTCGGCCTGGCCCTGATGGCCCAGGCCATCGCCGCGCGCCCGCCGTCGGCGCGCCACTCCTTCGGCTTCGTGCGCGCCGAGGCGCTGGCCGCTTTCGTGAACAGCCTGGCGATGTTGCTGCTGGTCGCCTGGATCATGTGGGAAGCCGGGCAACGCCTGCTGCACCCGGAACCGGTCCAGGGCGGCGTGGTGCTGGTGGTGGCGGCCATCGGCGCCGCCATCAACCTGCTGGTGGCCTGGGTGCTGTCGCGCGACAACCAGAGCATCAACACCCGCGCTGCGCTGGTGAACGTCATGGGCGACCTGCTCGGCTCGATCGCCGCGATCGCCTCGGGCGCCATCATCTACTTCACCGGCTGGCTGCGGGTCGACCCGATCCTGTCGATCTTCGTTGCCCTGCTGATCCTGCGCTCGACATCCGGCATCCTGCGCGAGTCCTACCACTTCCTGATGGAAGGCGTCCCGAGCGCGATCGACTACCTGGCGGTCGGCGCCGACCTGAAGGGGGTCGACGGCGTGCTCGACGTGCATGACCTGCATGTGTGGGATATGTCCCCGGGGCATCCGGCCCTCATCGGCCACCTGGAGATCGCCAACCTGGAACAATGGCCGGCAGTGCTCGACGCGGTACGCGCCATGCTGCGCGAACGGCACGGGATCGACCATGTGACCCTGCAGCCGGAGGCGGCCGGCGGCAAGTCGCTGTAGCCGATTGCCGGTCCTTGTAAGTCCGTTCTTACCTGCGGCTGGCAGGCACGCCGATACGCGCGGGGCTGCGCGGCCCGCATAATCCTCCCATGGATTGCTCCCGCACAGTATTCGACACCCTCATCATCGGCGGCGGCCCGGCCGGCCTGACCGCCGCGGTCTACCTGCGCCGCTTCACGCGCCACGTCGCCCTGGTCGACAAGGGCAACAGCCGCCTGTCCTGGATTCCGGTCTCGCACAACTACCCGGGTTTCCCGGAAGGCATCAACGGCGTGCAACTGCTCGAGAACCTGCGCGCCCAGCTCGCCAACTACGGCGGCAGCGTGATGCCGGGCGAGATCCTCGACCTGCGCCTGGAAGACGGCATGTTCGTCGCCGACTATGCGCCGGCAAGCGGCGGCGAGCCCTGCCAGCTGCGCGCCCACACCGTGCTGCTGGCCACCGGCGTGGCCGATGCCGGCATGCCGGTCGAGCGCTGGGACGAGGCGGTGCGCTGCGGCGCCGTGCGCCTGTGCCCGGTGTGCGACGGCTGGGATGTGATCGACAAGCGCATCGGCGTGGTCACGTCAAGCACCAACCCGGTCGGCCACGCCCTGTTCATGCGCACCTTCAGCGCCGACGTGCTGCTGTTCGAGCGCGGCCCGGAATCGACCCTGAACGACGAGGACCGCCAGCGCCTGGCGGCGGCCAATGTGCGCACCATCGATTCGCCGCTGGCGGGCGTGACCATGGGCGAGGACATGAAGCCGGTCCTGCACACCAGGGATGGCGAGGACTACACCTGCGACGTGTTCTACCCGATGCTGGGCGAGACCGCGCGCTCCGACCTGGCAAGCAGCCTGGGCGCCGAGACGGTCGAATGCAGCAAGCTGCTGGTGGACGAGCACTGCCGCACCTCGGTGCCGGGCCTGTTCGCGGTGGGCGACGTCACGCGCGGCCTGAACCAGATCGCGGTGGCCACCGGCCAGGCGGCGCTGGCCGCCACCACCATTCATAACACCCTGCCCTGGGCCTTGCGGCCGGCGCCGGATCAGGCCCCGGCGTCGCAGACCTGATCGCGTCCGGCCGACTTGGCCTGGTACAGGCGACGGTCGATCCGGTCCAGGAACACGGCAGGGTCATCCTTGAATTCGGGCACGATGGTGCCGGCACCGATACTTACCGTCACCAGGCGGCCCACGCCCGAGCGCGCGTGCGCCAGTTCCTTCTGCGCCAGCAGCTTGCGGCAGCGCTCGGCCACGTTGTACGCCGCCTCGGCATCGGTGGCCGGCAACAGCAGCACGAATTCCTCGCCGCCCAGGCGCGCACACAGGTCGCGCGAGCGTGAGGCGCCGGCGTCCAGCGCCGCCGCCACCTGGCGCAGGCAGTCGTCGCCGCGCATGTGGCCGTAATGGTCGTTGTACTGCTTGAAGTAGTCGATATCGACGATCAGCACCGAGAGCGGCTCGCCGGTGGCGCGCGCCTTGGCCCACTCGACCGGATACAGCGCGTCGAACATGCGGCGGTTGGCCACGCCGGTCAGGCTGTCGCGGTAGGAAAGCACCTCCAGTTCGCGCTGCAGCTGCACGATCTTGTCCTCCGCCTGCTTGCGCTGCGTGATGTCGAACATGAAGCCGACCAGCGAATCGACGCTGCCATCGGGGCGGCGCACCACGTGCACCACGTCGCGGATCCAGACGTAGTCGCCATCCGCCGTCAACGCCCGGTAGTCGGCCTCGTGGTCCACGCCCTGCTGCGACTGGGCGACACAGAAGTTCACGGTCTTCTCGCGGTCCTCGAGAAGGATCCGGTCGGCCCAGTCGTTCACGGTCTGCCAGCTGGACGGGCTCCAGCCGAGCAGCGCCTCGATCTGCGGTCCGATATAGGTAAAGCGCATGCTGGCCCAGTCGATCCGCCAGGGGATGGCCTTGGTCGATTCAAGCAGGGTGCGATAGACGCCGGGGTCGTCGCAGGCGACCGGGTGGAGAGCGGGAGCAGTCATGGAGCGTATGCATGGTGGATACGCTCACATTGTGCACTGGAAATTATCATTTGCGCCAGCCGGCCGATCTTATTTGTTGGCGCCGCCACATAGCCGGTTCAGCCCGATGCCAATGCGATCCGGCGCCGGATGCGCTGCACTTCCTGCGTGTCGCCCGCCGCCTCCGCGCGCCGCGCCTGCACACCCAGCCAGGCCAGCAGCGGCCGGCGCCAGCCCTGGCTGGAGGCGGTATCGATGGCCTGCGTGATGCCTTCCGGGGTGATGCGTCCGGCCTTGAACGCCGCCCCGGCCGCAACCAGGCGCGCCAGCGGATCGGCGACACCCGCGACCTGGCCGGTGGCGACGACCGGCCGATGCTGACCGGGCAGCGCTGCCGCGTCGAGCCCCTGCCAGCGGCCATACAGGTAGTCGGCATAGGCGCGCTGGGCCGGCGTGGCCTCGCTGGCCAGGGCCGCATAGCCGGGGCAATCGTCGAAGTCGAGGCTGGCCACCTGGGCGGCGCAGCGCACCAGTTCGACCTGGGCCACGAGATCCGCGCGGCCGGTGCTGGTGGTGGCGCTGCGCGCAGACCGGAATTCGGCGGCGGCCGCCGCGCCGTGGCCCTTCAGGTAGTCTTCCACGGAGGCGTCGAGGGCGCCTTTGGCGTCAAGCTGCCAGTCGGGAGGCAAGGGCTTGCTGGCGCAGCCCGCAAGCAAGGCGACTGCGAGGATGGCGGGAATTCTCATGGCAGCGTGATCTCCTGGTTCTTGCGGGCGAACGGCCACTTGCGGTTGATCTCGTCGACCAGGCGGTTGACCTTGCGCAGGCTGGCGTCGACCTCGCCGCGCAGCACGCTCAGGTCTTCGGTGGCCACGCGCGCGTTCTTGCCCACGGCCTGGGCCTCGACCAGCACCGCATCGGCCTTCTTGAGGGTGGTGCTGGCGTCCTGAAGGACCACGTGCAGCTGGCGGATCGCGGCCTGGGTGTCGTCCATCACGCCATCCTTGCCGTACACGCGCCGTTCGGTCTTGCCGAGCAGCGAATTGATGCGGTCGAGCGCCTCGCGCAGCTTGCGCGCCTCGGCATCGCCGCCCATCACGCCGCCCAGCACCCCGGCCGGACCCGACATGCGTTCGGTGAGCGTGTTGATGTTGGCCAGGCTGGCATTGATGTCGGAACCGGTCGCGGTCATGTTTTCCAGGTTCTCGAGCAGCGCGCGCGCGGTGGCGACCATGCGGGGGATTTCGGCGGCGACGTCGCCGCGCAGGACCGGGCGCACCGCGCCCGGCGGCAGGGGCGGGTCGTTCAGCAGTCCGGTGAAGGCGCGCAGGCGGGTCTCGCCGACGATGCTCGATTCCAGCGTGAACACGCTCGAGGTGCGCAGCCACTTGGCGTCCTTGCTCTGCACGTCGACCAGGATGCGCACCTTGCCTTCGGGCGAAAGTTCGACCTGGCTGACGCGCCCGATCGGGAAGCCGGCGAAGGTCATGTCCATGCCGGGCATCACGCCGGACGAGTCATCGGCCACCAGGATCAGGCGCTGGGTCGGCTCGAACACGCCGCGCGCATGCATCACGTAGCCGATGAAGGCGACGACCAGGATGCCGATCGCCACCAGCAGGATCATCGCCTTGAGTTCGACATGTTTCGGTTCGTCCGGCAAAGCTTCGCTCATGGTTTCCTTGCTTGTTCTTCGATGTTCAGATGTATTTCAGGGCCAGCGACGCGGCTTCGATCACCAGCAGCACGAACAGCAGGCGCACCGCGCCCGGCTGCACGGTGGACTGGAGGCGGCGCGGGTAGCGTTGCAGCTCGAGGATGGCGGCGGTCGGGATCAGGGCCACGGCCAGGCCGAAGAAGACGGTCTTGAGCACGAAGCCGATGGTCACGGCCGGGGTGAAGACGCGGCCGACGGTGCGGGTGTAGTCCTGCACGCCCCAGGGCAGCAGGCCGTACACGTTCAGGTAGGCCAGCACCAGCACGATCACGCTGGTGACCATGGCCAGGCTCAGGACCGCCACCGAATTGGCCAGCAGTTGCGGCACGATGTCGCGCCGCAGGCGGCGCAAGGCCTCGTCGTTGGCGGCCTTCGGCGACATGCCGGCGCGCGCCAGGCCGAGGGCCGAGGCGTCGAACGCCATGCTGGCGCGCAGGGCCACGAACATCGCGGCGGACAGCGGAATGAGCTCCAGCACCAGCACCCGCACCACCATCTCGAGCGCGAAGTGCGACAGGCCGTAGCTTCTCGCCGTGACCAGCACGATGCGGATGATGACCAGGCCGACCAGGGTCGTGGCCAGCGAGAACCAGGGCAGCACCTGCCACGTGGAGGCGTAGATGTAGCGCGCCGCGGCGAGGCGGTTGGCGCGGGTGTAGGTCGAGGGCGAGAGCGCCATCACCAGCGCGACCGCGCCCAGGTGCACCATGTACCACCAGCTGCGCAGGTAGCGCGCCAGGGCGAGGCCCCACAGGCTGGGACGGGCGTAGAGGTCGAGGGTGCGGCGCATGGTGTCGATATGATACAAATTTTTATGGTTGTGCCCGGTTTTTGTATCGTATCGATACTGCCGGGCCCCGCATGCCCTGCAACGGCGCGCTTACTGGCGCCGCGCCTCCATCACGCCTTGCACCTCCGTGATCGCCGCCAGCGCCTTCTGCAGCTGCCCGGTCGATCCGATCTCGGCCGTGAACACCATCCGCGCCTGCCCCTTGCTGCTTTGGGTATTCACGCCGGTCACGTTGATCTTCTCGCGCATGAACACGTCGGAGATATCGCGCAGCAGGCCCTGGCGGTCCATCGCCAGGATGAACAGGTCGACCGGATACACCGTTTCCATCCCGGCCGAACCCCACTCGGTCTGGATCACCCGTTCCGGCGCCTTGGCGCGCATCTGGGCGAAGTTCTTGCAGCTCAGGCGATGGATCGACACGCCCTTGCCGCGCGTGACGAAGCCGCAGATCGGGTCCGGCGGCGCCGGCTTGCAGCAGCGGGCCAGCATGGTCATCAGGCCTTCGGTGCCGACCACCAGCACGCCCGACTTGGCGCCCTGCTCCACGCTCGAGGCGCGGCTCTTGTTGACCACCGCTTCGTCGACAGGTGGCGGCGCTTCCGGCGCGTCGTGCAGGGCCGCTTCCACGTGGCGCAGGCTGAACTTCTCCTTGCCGACCTGGACGAACAGCTCGTCGACCTTGGCGAAGCCCAGCTTGTGCGCCAGCGCTTCCAGGTTGACCGCGGTCTTGCCCTCGCGCTGCAGCGATTTTTCCACCAGCGCCCGGCCCTGGGCCAGCGTCTCGGCCTGTTCCTGCGCGTGGAACCAGGCGCGAATCTTCGATCGGGTCCGGCTGCTGACCGTATAGCCGGGGCTGAGCCAGTCGCGCGAGGGCCCCTGATTGCCGCTCGCCCCCTTGGCGGTGATGATCTCGCAGGTCTGGCCGTTGCGCAGCGGCGTGTTGAGCGGCACCATCACCCCGTCGACCTTGGCGCCGCGGCAGCGGTGACCGACCTCGCTGTGCAGGTGGTAGGCGAAGTCGATCGGGGTGGCGCCCTGCGGCAGTTCGAGCACCCGCGCCTGCGGGGTCAGCACGAAAATGCGGTCATCCAGGGTCGCGGCCTTGAGCTTCTCGACCCATTCCTTCTGCAGGTCTTCCTGGCCGGTGACCACGTCGGCCACGTCGCTCTTCCAGGCCAGCAGCTGGCGCAGCCAGGCGATCTTCTCGTCGTACTGCTGGCTCTTGAAGTTCGAGCCGCCCTCTTCCTTGTAGCGCCAGTGCGCGGCCACGCCGTACTCGGCGAAGTTGTGCATCTCCTGGGTGCGGATCTGCACCTCCAGCGGCCGCCCGTCCCCGGCGGTGACGACCGTGTGCAGCGACTGGTAGCCGTTCGGCTTGGGCCGCGAGATGTAGTCGTCGAATTCCTTCGGGATCGGGGTCCAGATGTTGTGCACGATGCCGAGCACCGTGTAGCAGGTCTTGACGTCGGCCACGATCACGCGGAACGCGCGCACGTCGTAGAGCGATGAAAAGTCGAGCTCCTTGCCGCGCATCTTCTTCCAGATGCTGTAGATGTGCTTGGGCCGCCCCGACACCTCGGCCTTGATGCCGGCCGCCGCCAGTTCCCGCTCCAGGCCCTCGATCGACGACTGCACGAAGCCCTCGCGCTGCATGCGCTTTTCTTCGAGCATCCTGGCGATCTGCTTGTAGGTGTCGGGCTCGATGAAGCGGAACGACAGGTCTTCGAGTTCCCACTTGAGCTGCCAGATGCCGAGCCGGTTGGCCAGTGGCGCATAGAAATCCAGCACTTCGCGGCCGTAGGCGCGGGTGACTTCGTCGAAGCGCTTCTGCTCGGCGAAGTAACGCAGCGTGGTGGCGCAGGACGCCAGGCGCATCAGCACCACGCGCATGTCGGAAGCCATCGCCAGCAGCATCTTGCGCAGGGTCTCGACCTGGGCCGCGGCTTGCTGGGCGGCGTTCTTGCCCGCATTTTTCCCGCCGGCGACGGGCTCCTTGCCGGCCGTGAGATCACGCAGCCTGACCAGCTGGTAGACGCCCTGCACCAGGTTCGACACTTCCTTGCCGAAGCGCTCCTCGAGCGCGCCGGCGACCTGCGGGTCCATCATCGCCAGTTCGAACAGCAGGCCGGCGATGCGGGTCTCGGCGTCGGTGCGCAGGTAGGACAGGGTGCCGGCCACGCCGAGCGAGAACTCGAGCGCGTCCTGGCCCGTGCCGGCGCTGCGCTCGCCGTACGCATCGCTGGCGTAGTCGAGCGCGGCCTGGACCCGCGCGCAGTCTTCGACGCTGAGTCCCTGGACCAGCTGGGTGCCGGCGTCACCCAGTAAAGCGGTTGATACCATCTAGCTTGCCTGTCCCTCGTTAACGCAGTGCGGCGGTGACGCAGACCTCGACCAGGCATGCGGGATTGGCCAGCTTGGCCTCCACGGTGGCGCGCGGCGGGGTGTGGCCCTGGGCGACCCACTCGTCCCAGACGCCGTTCATGCCGGCGAAATGCGCCATGTCGGCAATGAAGATCTGGCACGTCAGGATGCACGACTTGTCGCTGCCGGCTTCGCCAAGCAGACGGTCGACGTGGCCCAGCACCTCGCGCATCTGGCCATCGATCCCCTGGGTGGTGTCTTCGGCGATCTGGCCGGCCAGGTAGACGGTATCGTTGTGGATGGCGATTTCGGACAGGCGCTTGCCTACGTGGAGTCGTTTGATTTCCATAGCTGCTTTCTTATAAAACGTGGCGCAGGCCTCATGCCGCGCCGATTAAAAATTCTCGTGCTATCGCGATCTGGTCGGGGCGCACGAAGGTGGGCGCATGGCCGACGCCCGGGATTTCCACCAGCCACGGTGTCGGCCCGCGCGTACACATTTCCCGCGCCGTCTCGCGCGACAGCAGGTCGGACTGCTCGCCGCGCACCAGGAGCGTCGGGCAGCGGATCGCGTCCCAGGCCGACCACAAGGCCGCCTCGTCGCCGGCCGCCTGCTCCGGCGTGATGGCGCGGAAGGGCTGGGCCAGGCCGAGGTCGTAGTGGCGCACCCACTCGCCGCCCGGCTCCTGGCGCAGCACGTCGCTGGCCAGCTTGAACCATTCTTCCTCGGTGTGCGGGCCGAAGGACATCGACACCGCCTTGACGTAGGCGGCGCCGGTGTCGAAGTCGGGGAAGCGGATGTCCTGCCCGATGTATTCGCCGATGCGGGCGATCGCGCCCTGGTCGAGTACCGGACCGATATCGTTGAGCACAAGCTTGCGCACCGGGGTGTCCTCCAGCGAGGCCAGCATCATGCCGATCAGCCCGCCCATCGAGGTGCCGAACCAGTGCACGCCCAGCGCGTCGTCGCGGGTGACGCGCGCGATCAGCGTGACCATGTCGGCGACGTACTGCGGCACCGTGTAGTGTTCCGGATCGCGCAGGCGGCCGGAGCGGCCGCGCCCGACCACGTCCGGACAGACCACCCGGTACGCGTCGCACAGCGCGCGCGCCAGGTGGTCGAAATCGTCGGCCACGCGGGTGACGCCATGCACGCAGACCAGCACCTTCGGATTGAGCGGGTCGCCCCACTCCTTGTAGGCCATGCGGTGCAGGCCGGCGGGCGAACTGCACTGCACGCTTTTTAATCTGGCTTCGCTCATCTCCGCTCCGTCATGGCTATATTCTTTGTTCTCGCATCGCACAGCGCCACGCAGTTCACCATTCTACCGGGCGTTGCGATTAGAATTCTACCAATTCTGAGGAAGCAAGCCCGATTACCCCCAAAACTAGAGGACGCAATGAAATCCAGTATGCTCAGCGGTAAAACAGCTCTCGTCACCGGTTCGACCTCGGGCATCGGCCTGGGGATCGCCCGCTCGCTGGCCGAACAAGGCGCCAACATCGTCTTCAACGGCTTCGGCGACGCCCAGCAGATCGAGAAGCTCTACGTCGACGTCGGCGCCGAGTTCGGCGTGCAGACGGCCTACCACAACGCCGACATGAGCAAGCCGGCCGAGATCGAGGCCATGATCGGCTTCGCCACCGAGAAGTTCGGCGGCGTCGACATCCTGGTCAACAACGCCGGCATCCAGCACGTGGCCAGCGTCGACGAATTCCCGCCCGAAAAGTGGGATGCGATCATCGCGATCAACCTGAGCTCGGCCTTCCACACCACCCGCCTGGCCCTGCCCGGCATGAAGAAGAAGAACTGGGGCCGCATCATCAACCTGGCCTCGGTGCACGGCCTGGTGGGGTCGAGCGGCAAGTCGGCCTACGTGGCCGCCAAGCACGGCCTGGTGGGCTTCACCAAGGTCACCGCGCTCGAGACGGCGCAAACCGGCGTGACCTGCAACGCGATCTGCCCGGGTTGGGTGCTGACGCCGCTGGTGCAGAAGCAGGTGGACGACCGCGCCGCGCGCGACGGCCTGAGCAACGACGCGGCCAAGAAAGCGCTGCTGAGCGAGAAGCAGCCCTCCGGCGACTTCGTCACCCCGGCCGAACTGGGCGCGCTGGCCGTGTTCTTCTGCAGCCCGGCCGGCGACCAGGTGCGCGGCGTGGCCTGGAACATGGACGGCGGCTGGGCCGCGCAATAAGGTCCCCCATGAGCCAGCGCCTCGACGAACAGGAACTGCAAACCGCCTGCCTGGACCTGGCCCGGCTCGTGCTGGCCGCCGGCCAGCCGCAGGTGTCGAACGACATCCTCGAGACGCTGGCCGACCGCTTCCAGCGCGAAGTGCTCGATTTCGCGCCCGGCATCGCCCGTGCCGGGCGCGACCCCAACCTCTTGACACGCGCGGTGTACTACCTGATCGACGCCCACGCCCTGCCCCTCATGGGCACCGACATGGAATGGTTCCGCCAGACCCTGGTGTGCCTGGTGGAGTTGGCGACGCCCAGTATTGCGCTATCCGATAAGGGCGGCGCCTTCCTGCGTGACGTGCAGTTGGGGGTCGAGCAGTCGCTCGGAGACCTGGAGGGCTGAGCCCGCCACCGAAGCGGATAGGCGTGCCGGGACGTCCACACAGTGCAGCGGTCTGTTGGTAAACTTTACATTCCGGGATGCCCGCAACGGATGACAGCGCTTACGCTGGGGATAAGTTATTGATTTGAATAAAGATAATTGCCACCTGGAATGTATTGGTACGCGTTTTGCTTATGTGGGAATGGCAACTGATATTCACATATAACCAATAACCAATAACCAATAACCAGGAATCCTGAACATGCGCTCCATGAAAACCATCTTCGCCATCGCCGCCATGTCGACCGCGGCGGCAGCCCAGGCCGCATTTATCCCATCCGGCATCCAGACCAAGGTGTCGACTGCACAGGTCGCGAACTGGGGCTGGACCACCTGCTACGAAGACGCCGGCTCCAGCAACGCGTCGATCGACAGCGTCAAGTCGGCCTGCTCGGGCAAATACGTGATGATGGCCAGCAAAACGGATGCCGATACCTTCGGCATCCTGGCCGCCGCCTTGCGCGAGGATGTGTTCTTCGATACCGGCAACTACAATAACGTGACCCACACCGCCAACGGCGCGGAGTGGTACTTCAGCACCAGCTGGTCGATGGGCTTTACCGCACTGGGCAATACGGTCGTGCGCAATTCCTGCGATACCAATCTGGCTGGCTGGAATGGTGGATCCAGCACGGTCGGCGCCTGCTGGCATACCTACAACAACACCATGAGCGGCGGCTGGGGCTTCAACAATGGCGACGGCTGGCAGTACATCACTAATCGCACCCTCCTGATGTCCAACGGGCCGGACGGCGCGGTACCGGAACCGGGCAGCTTCCTGCTCCTCGGCCTGGGCGTACTCGGACTGGGCGCGGCGCGCAGGCTGCGCGTGTCAAGCAAGCGCATTTAAGGATACGTCGGGGTTCCACGGGCCGGCCGGGCGCACGGAGGAGTAAAGGCGCAAGACTCCGCTATGATGGCGTTTTTCCAATCCAGAAAGACAAGAGGAAAACACCCATGCGAATCCGCGCCAGGCAGCTTGCCCTTTCCATGTCCACGGCCCTGGCCGCCCTTGCCCCGGCCTTTGCTCAGTCGCAGGCCGCGCAGCAGGTCGCCCCGCCCCGCCCGGTCCTGATCACGGCGGAACAGGTCTGGACCGGCGAAGGCGCTCCGCACCCCGGCTGGGGCGTGCTGGTCGCCCAGGGCCGCATCCAGGCAGTCGGCCCGCTGGCGACGATGACGGTGCCGGCCGACGCCGAACGCATCAGCCTACCCGGCAAGACCCTGACCCCGGGCATGATCGACCTGCACTCGCACGTGCTGCTGCACCCCTACAACGAGACGACCTGGGACGACCAGGTGATCAAGGAGCCGGTCGCCTATCGCATCATGCTGGCCGGCCGCCATGCGGCGGCTACTTTGCAGGCTGGTTTTACCACCCTGCGCGACCTCGGCACCGAGGGCGCCGGCTACGCCGACGTCGGCATCAAGCGCGCCATCGACGAAGGGGTGGCGCCGGGGCCGCGCCTGGCGATCGCCACCAAAGCCATCGTGGCCAGCTACAGCTACGGCCCGGCCGAACGCAGCTACCGGCCCGACATGGAGATTCCCTACGGCGCGCAAGCAGCCACCGGCATCGACGAGGTCACCAAGGCCGTGCGCGAGCAGTCGGCGCGCGGCGCGGACTGGATCAAGATCTACGGCGACTACCGCACCGGCATCGACGGCACCGCGCGCCCGACCTTCACGATGGAAGAGATGAAGGCGATGGTCGCCGCCACCCACGTCACCGGCCGCAAGGTCGCGGTGCACGCCAGCAGCGACGACGCGATCCGCATGGCGGTGCTGGCCGGAGCCGACACCATCGAGCATGGCTATGGCGCCCTCGAGGCGACTTTCCGCCTGATGAAGGAGCGCGGCACGGCCTATATTCCGACCTTGACCGCGCCGGAAGCGACCGGCGAATATTTCCAGAAGCACGTGCGCGGCGGCGCCCCGACGCCCGCCATGCGGCAGGCCCACCGCGCCTTCGCGCTGGCGCGCAAGCTGGGAGTCACGATCGGCAACGGCAGCGACGTCGGCGTGTTCGCCCACGGGACCAATGCGCGCGAACTGGCATGGATGGTCAAGCTGGGCATGTCGCCGCTGGAAGCGATGCGGGCGGCGACCGTGGTGGCGGCGGAGATCCTCGGCAGGCCGGACCTGGGGCAGCTCAAGCCAGGCGCGCTGGCGGACGTGGTGGCGCTGGACGGCGACCCGACCCGGGACATCGGCGCGGCATCCCGGGTGGGCTTCGTGATGAAAGGCGGCGAGGTATTCAGGCGGCCTTGAGCCCGTGCCGAAAATACCACGGGCCAAGGCATCCGCATATCGGATAACAAGTTATAAGGCCTGCGGATATCCACAATAGATGCGGCGACAGGCTTCCATGATGATGGCAACACCATAAACTTCTCTTTGAAGAGTTGCCATGAAAAAGCCTTTTTATAAAGTCCTGTATGTCCAGGTGCTGTTCGCCATCGTGCTTGGCGTGCTGCTCGGGGTGTTCTACCCCGAACTGGGCGCCAAGATGAAGCCCTTGGGAGACGGCTTCATCAAGCTTATCAAGATGATCATCGCGCCGGTGATCTTCTGTACCGTGGTTGCCGGCATCGCCGGCATGCAGGACATGAAGAAGATCGGCCGCGTCGGCGGCAAGGCACTGCTCTACTTCGAAGTGGTCTCGACCTTCGCGCTGGCCATCGGCCTGGTGGTCGCCAACGTACTGAAACCCGGCGCCGGCTTCAACGTCGACCCGGCCCACCTGGACGCCTCGTCGATCGCCAAGTACACCGAGAAGGCCAAGGACCAGAGCACGATCGACTTCGTGATGAACATCATCCCGAACACCTTCGTGGATGCCTTCGCCAAGGGCGACATCCTGCAGGTCTTGCTGATCGCGCTGCTGTTCGGCTTCTCGCTGTCGATGCTGGGCGAGCGCGGCCGCCCGGTGACCAAGCTGATCGACGACTTCTCGCACGTCATCTTCGGCGTCGTGAACATCGTCATGAAAGCCGCCCCGATCGGCGCCTTCGGCGCCATGGCCTTCACCATCGGCAAATACGGCCTGGCCTCGCTGCTGCCGCTGGCCAAGCTGATGGGCTCCTTCTACCTGACCTGCTTCCTGTTCGTCGGCGTGGTGCTGGGCTTCATCGCCAAAATGACCGGCTTCTCGGTGTTCCGCTTCATCCGGTACATCAAGGAAGAACTGCTGATCGTGCTCGGCACCAGCTCGTCGGAAAGCGCCCTGCCGGCCCTGATGCGTAAACTCGAGCGCCTCGGCTGCTCCAAGCCGGTGGTCGGCCTGGTGGTCCCGACCGGCTACTCGTTCAACCTGGACGGCACCAACATCTACATGACGATGGCGGCCCTGTTCGTGGCCCAGGCCACCAACACCGAGTTGACCCTGATGCAGGAATTGACCATCCTGGCGGTGGCGATGCTGACCTCGAAAGGCGCCTCGGGCATCACCGGCGCCGGCTTCATCACCCTGGCCGCCACCCTGGCCGTGGTCCCGACCATCCCGGTGGCCGGCATGGCCCTGATCCTCGGCATCGACCGCTTCATGAGCGAGGCGCGCGCGCTGACCAACTTCGTCGGCAACGGCGTGGCCACGGTGGTGGTGTCGAAGTGGGAAAAGGAGCTCGACGTGCAGCGCATGGACGACGTGCTGCACGGCCGCGTGCCGGTCGAGGGCGGCGTCGCGCCGACCCCGGAGCTGGAGCCGGTGCGCGTGGCCGCCTGATCTCACCCGGTCCGACCCGAAAACCGCATCTCCGGATGCGGTTTTTTTTGGCGCTGTCCTCTTTATCTGTTGATGACGCCGATCGCGATGCGCAACAACTGTTCCGCAGTAATTACCCGTGCGCCGTCAAGCGCCCGGTGCCAACCCAGGTAGTTCGGCAGGTAGCGCGATGCCACGCCGCGGTCGCGTGCCACCAGAATGCAGTCGAGCTCGTTCGAGATGCCGCGCTGACGTGCCGCGCCGCCTCGCTTTCTCGGCGCCCGGTCCAGCTTGCGCGCGCCTTTTTGCGATTCCAGGATGAACATTTCATCGGCCTCGACGATGCCGTTCAGTTGCTCTGGCTGGTCGTGCTTGACCCGGTCGACGAAGCGGTGGCGCCAGCGAAACGCGGTGTTGCGGTGCACGCCCACGTCAAGCGCGGCGCGGCGCACCGATTTGACCTCCATCAACGCGTCCAGGTAGTCGAGCCATTTTTCGCGCAGCCGCAGCCGCGCAAAAGGCGTGCCGCTCAGGTCGTTGAAGCTGCGGCCGCATTCCCTGCAGCGGTAGCGCTGCAGGCCGTTGGCATGGCCGTGCCTCAGCAGTTCATGCCTCATCCATAGTTAACGCTGACAGAGCCTTTTTTTGTCCAGGGCACGCTACCCAATCGCGGCAAATGCCGGCATTCTGCAAACAACTGTTTTCAAATGTGACCGAAAAGCCTTGATTTTTCATTAACATCATTTTGAACACCTCCCTATGTCCCCGTAAAATGCTTGCCACATAGAAAAAATGCTTCCGCAAGCACAACCATTACTAGGACACGCCATGCCTGAACAATCCACCGCCCCCCGCCAGGAAATCGCCTTCGTCAACGGCAACCTGGCGGACCTGCAGACGCTCATTGCAGGCATGCGTCCGGACATCGAGATCATCTTGCTGGACCCCGCCGGAGACGGCCTGGCGCAGATCGCGCGCACCCTGGCCGGCCGCGCGGACCTCGATGCGATCCATCTGATCGGCCACGGCGCATCCGGCCTGCTCGCACTCGGCGACCTCACGCTCGATGCCGCCTACCTGAAGCAGCATGCCGACGTGCTGGCCGATATCGGCGCCGCGCTGGCCGAGGACGGCGACATCCTGCTGTATGGCTGCGACACCGGCGCCGGCAGCGCCGGCGCGCAATTCCTGCAAACCCTGGCCCAGGCCACGGGCGCCGATGTCGCCGCTTCCGACGACGCCACCGGCGGCGCTGCCGCGGGCGGCGATTGGAAACTCGAAGTCACTGCCGGCCAAGTCGACAGCGCCGCGGCCATCGCGGACGGCGCCGCCTGGTCGCCGATCCTGGCGCTGAGCGCGGGCACCGTCCATACCTATGGCGAGAACACCTGGGCCTTCAGCAGCCTGGCGCAGGACGCGGCCGGCAACATCTACCTCGCCCACAAGCTGGACTCGACGGCGATCTCGCTCAAGCAGTGGAACGGCAGCGCATGGACCGAGCTGACCCAACTGACCACGGCGATGACCGGCGACACCTCGTTCTCCGACGACCTGGACCTGAAGGTCGACGCCGACGGCAACCTCGACCTGATGTTCCGGCACGCGAAAAACGTGACCAGCGGCATCGACTCGCTGCGCGGCATCAAATTCGGCGAGTTCGACATGGGTACCCGGACCTGGACAACCACCCTGGTCGAGCAGTCCTCGCACCCGAGCGGCTGGCTGAACTACGACGACCCGAGCATGACGATCGACGCCGCCGGCAGGCTGCACGTGGTGTACAACTTCGACGACGCATCGGTCCACGACTACTACATCAGGTACGCGACCAGCGCCGACGGCGGCGCCAGCTGGGCCACCTCGACCGTCCTGAAGACCACCATCGACGGCGTCGACGAACTCAAGGACCCGACCGTGGAGGTCGACGGCGCCGGCAACGTCCACCTGTTCTACATCCGCGAGGACAACCAGAATACCTACTACGGCAACCTCTACTACGCCACCAAGGCCGCCGGCAGCAGCACCTGGTCGGCTTCCACGAAAATCGCCGACGCGCTCACCTCGGCCTTCACCATGGCGACCGACGGCGCCGGCCACTTCCACATCGGCTATTCGCTGCGCACCACGAACGACCAGAACGTCACGACGGGCTCCAAGCTGAACATCCTGAGCAACGCGTCCGGCAGCTGGTCGACCGAAACGGCGCTGCAGGATGCGCGCACGAACTCCATCGGCGGCCTGCAACTGGCCGACGGCAAACTCCACATGCTGGTCAATTCGCGCACCCTGGACCGCTCGGCAACCGAAATCTACGTGATGCGCGAGGATGCCGGCACCTGGCAGAAAGGCTACCAGGGCGAAGCGGTCTTGCCCGCGCTCAGCACCGAGTCCAGCAGCCAGTACTTCGCGGAACGCAGCTTCCTGGTCAAGGAAGACGGGACCATCATGGTGGTTGCGGAAGACGGCGGCACGCCGAACCTGCGCAACATCTACTTCACCGCCGGCAGCTCCAGCGACTTCGGCCTGGTCAGCAATGCCGCGCCGGTCGTGAGCGACCTGCACGGCGACACGACCGCCTTCACGCCGGGCGCCGACCCGATGCTCGACGGCGCCTACATCGACGACCAGATGATCGGCGATCCGGTCGCCGTCACCGATGCCGACAGCAGCGACTTCGACGGCGGCGCCCTGACGATCAGCCGCAGCTCGGGCACCGCCGACGGCAGCTTCGTGTTCGACTTCGTCGGCAGCGGCCTGCTCGCCTTCGGCAGCGACAGCAATAGCGCGGACGGCACGATCCACGCCGGCGACAAGCTGTTCCTGGACGTCGGCGGAGTCTGGATCGAGATCGGCCAGGTCGACGCCCTCCGCGACGGCCAGGCCGGGCGCGACCTCGTGATCCACTTCAGCGGCGCAAATGCCACCCCGGCCGCGGCCGAAGAACTGATCAAGTTCATGATGTTCACCGCGCCGAGCGCCGGCCAGCGTGTGTTCTCGCTGACGGTCGACGACGGCGCGGGCGGCGTTTCCGTTCCGGCCAGTTTCGCCATGACCGGACGCGACGTCGTGGCGCCGGCCGTCACCGACATCAGCTCGAGCACCGCGAACGGCGTCTACAAGGCCGGCGCCGCCATCCTGATCCAGGTGCAGTTCTCGGAAGCGGTCCTGGTCACCGGCGCGCCGACCCTGCTGCTCGATAACGGCGGCGTCGCCACCCACGTCGGCGGCAGCGGCGACACCCTGGTGTTCAGCTACACCGTGCAAGCGGGCCAGATCTCGCCCGATCTCGACGTCGCCGGAACCGGCGCGCTCCAGCTCAACGGCGGCAGCATCCAAGATGCTGCCGGCAACACCGCCAACCTGACCCTGCCCGCCCCCGGCACCGCCGGCTCGCTCGGCGCCAACAAGGCGATCGCGGTCGACGGTGCGGCTCCGACCGACATCGCCCTCAGCAATGCCGCGATCACCACCCTGGACGGCGCCCACGCCGTGGTCGGCACGCTGAGCAGCGTCGACGCCAACGCCCAGGACAGCTTCAGCTACAGCCTGGTGAGCGGCGCCGGCGCGACCGACAACGCCGCCTTCGAGATCGCCGGCGGCGTGCTGCGCGCGCTCGATGCCGCCACCCTCGGCGACGGCGCCAGGTCGGTACGCGTGCGCACCACCGATGCAGCCGGCAACACCTACGAAGAAGCCTTCTCGATCGCGGTCAGCTCGCCGCCGACGGTGGCGATCAGCGCCAGCCAGGCCACGCTCGGCGCAGGCGGCGCCGCCCTGGTCACCTTCACCTTCAGCAAGACCCCGCACGGCTTCGACGCGGCAGACATCACCGTCAGCGGCGGCAGCCTGGGCGCCCTGGCGGTCGACCCGCAGAACGACAAGGTGTATACCGCCACCTTCACCCCGGCGCCTGACCAGCAGAACCTGGCCGCCGCGATCTCGGTCGGCGCCGGCAAGTTCGCCGACGCCGATGGCCTGGTCAACGTCGCCAGCACGGTCAATGTCGCCATCGGCGGCGATACCCTGGCGCCGAGCCTGAGCATCACGGCCGACCGTACCAGCTTCAAGGCCGGCCAGAGCGCCACCGTCACCTTCAGCTTCAGCGAGGCGCCGGTCGGCTTCGACGCGGCCGACATCGTCACCAGCGGCGGCAGCCTCGGCGGCCTGGCCGCCACCGCCGACAGCAAGGTGTACACCGCGAGCTTCACCCCGAGCGCCGGCCTCGACAGCCTGTCGGGCGCCATCGCGGTGGCCGGCGCCGGCTTCGCCGACGCCTACGGCAACGCCGGCAGCGACGCGGCTGAACTGGCGATCGGCGGCGACACCCGCGCCCCGGTCGTCAGCGAGGCGCACATTGCCGTTTCCGGCGCCAGCGGCGCAAACGGCACTTTCGTGGCCGGCGACACCGTCACCGTCAGCTGGAACGACGGTGCGACGGGCGACGACAACGGCGACACCGCCGGCGCCAGCGTCGACTTCAGCAGCTTCGGCGGCCCGGCGGCGGTCGCGGCCACCCTTGCCGACGGCGTATGGAGCGCCGGCTGGCTTCTTGCAGCGGGCACGCTCGATGCCTCGGGACTGACGGTCTCGGTCACCGCGCGCGACGCCGCCGGCAACACCGGAACCCGCGCCGACGACAGCAATGCCGCCGCCGACACCCAGGCGCCGGCGGTCAGCAGCGGCGCGATCGTCCTGAGCGGCGCCAGCGGCATCGGCGGCGCCTACCGCGTCGGCGACGTCGTCACCGCCACCTGGAACAACGGCCAGGACGGCAACCTCGACGTCGCCGCCGTGTCCGTCGACTTCAGCCAGTTCGGTGGCAGCACCGTGGCCGCCAGCGCAAGCGGCAATGTCTGGAGCGCCAGCTACACCATCGCGGCCGGGAACATCGACCTGGCCAACCGAAACGTCATCGTCTCGGTGACCGATGACGCCGGCCAGGCGACGCTGCGCGGCGGCGCCGGCAACGTGTCGGTCGATACGGTCCTGCCGCGGGTGACCGACATCAGCGTCGCCGGCGCGCCGGCGGCGAACGCCACCGGCATCGACTACACGGTGGTGTTCGACGATGCCGTGACCGGGGTCGACCTGGCAGACTTCGGCCTGTCCGCCACCGGCAGCGCGACCGGCATCCTGGCGGGCATCAGCGGCGCCGGCAAGGTCTGGACCGTGAGCGTCGCCGGGATCGGCGGCAACGGCAGCCTCGCGCTCACGCTGAACGCCGGCGGCACCGGCATCGCCGACGATGCCGGCAACCTGCTGCTCGCCGGCTACGCCGAAGGCGCCGCGCACACTGTTGCGTTCAACGCTGCGCCGGTCATCACCAGCAATGGCGGCGGCGCGGACGCTGCCTTCGGCATCGCCGAGAAGCAGCGCGCCGTGACCACCGTTGCGGCGCTGGACGCCGACGGCCACGCGCTCGGCTACAGCATCGGCGGCGCTGATGCGGCGCTGTTCGAGATCGATCCTGCCACCGGCGTGCTGCGCTTCAAGGCCACGCCGCTGCACGCCGATCCGCTCGACAGCGACCACGACAACATCTATGACCTGACCGTCAGCGTCGATGACGGCCATGGCGCCCAGGACAGCCAGACCCTGCGGGTCACGGTGCTGGGCGACCTCGACGGCGACGGCATTCCCGACACGAGCGACAGCGACATCGACAACGACGGCCGCCCGAACAGCATGGAAGACCCGGTGCCCGGTGCGTACGGCGTGACTGGCGACGGCAACGGCGACGGCGTACCCGACAGCGCCCAGCTGAACGTGGCCTCGCTGCCGACGGTCGTGCAGGGCGCGCCGTTCGCGACCCTGGAAGTGGCCGCCGGCCTGAGCCTGACTTCGGTGGGCAGCCTTCCGGCCGCGGGTGGCCTGCCGCGCAACGTCAAGATGCCGGTCGGCCAGTTCGACTTCACCATCGGCGGCGTGGCGCCCGGCGCCACCGCCGAAGTCAGCATCTACGTCGACAGCAGCTACAAGGTCAACGGCTACTACAAGCTGGACGCCGGCAACAACTGGGTCAACCTGGCCACCTCGGTGCTGACGGTGGGAAGCAAGACCAAGCTCAGCTTCTCGCTGACCGACGGCGGCATCTTCGACAGCGACGGCCTGGTCAACGGCAGCATCAGCGACCCGGGCGGCCTGGTGACCATCGCCCCGGCCATCACCAGCAACGGCGGCGCCGTCAACGCCAGCGTCGAGGTGGAAGAAGGCGCCACCGGCGTCACCACCGTGCAAGCAAACCAGGGAGCGCGCTACGCGATCAGCGGCGGTCTCGATGCGGCGCTGTTCCAGATCGATGCCGGCACCGGCACCCTGCGCTTCGTGTCCGCCCCGGCGTACGGCGCTCCCAAGGATGCGGGCGGCGACAATGTCTACGACGTGCAGGTCACGGCGAGCGACGCCTTCGGCAGCGACACCCAGGCGCTGGCGGTGCGCGTGACCGCCGCCCCGCCGGCGCCGCCGACCGTGATCGACGGCGTCAAGGTCGACACCAGCACCCGCGACAACGCGGACGGCAGCACCAGCCAGGTGATCACCATCCCGGTGGTCGAGCAGAACCGTAACG